>NZ_CP121668.1:9460135-9780375 GCF_029714425.1 Bradyrhizobium sp. CB2312
CGCAGGCCCTCGAAGATGCCGGCCTCGACCTCGGTGAAGTCGATCACGGCCTCACCGGTCGCATCCTGCAAGCGGACGATGTCGAGGCCCCTCACGCTCCAGGCGACGATGTCCTTGGTGAAGGGCAGCGCGGCCTTGCAGGCCGGCTCGAGCTCCAGCTTGTAGCCTTGCCCAGCGGCGTCGGCCTTCAGCGTGACGACGCAGGTCTTGCTGCGCTCGGTGGTCGAAAGCTCCCACTGCCCAGGCATCGATTTCTTCAGGGTCGTCGCATCCTGCGCATGCGCAGGGCCGATCGCGGCAACGCATGCCGCGATGGTGAATGCAACGACCCGAAGAGCTCTCATCAGCGCCCCTTGAACGGCGTTTCGGCAACCGGCGTCAGCGGCGGCTTGCCGGCGAACCAGGATTTGAGATTATCGACCACGAGCTGGTCCATCGCATTGCGCGTGACGACCGAGGCCGAACCGATATGCGGCAGCAGCACGATGTTCTGCATGGTCTTGAGCTCGTCGGGTACATTCGGCTCGGCCGCGAACACGTCGAGGCCGGCGGCGAGGGTGGTGCCTGATTTCAGCGCCTGGACCAGCGCCGGCTCGTCGACAACGGAGCCGCGCGCGACGTTGATCAGCACGCCGCGCGGGCCGAGCGCCTTGAGCACCTCGGCATTGATCATCTTGTTGGTCGAGGCGCCGCCGGGCACGATCACCATCAGCGTGTCCACCGCCTTCGCCATCTCGATCAGGTCGGGGTAGTGCTTGTAGGTGACGTCCTTGGACGGATTGCGGGAGTGATAGACCACCGGCACCAGCGAGGCATCGAGCCGGCGGGCGATGGCCTGGCCGATCCGGCCCATGCCGACGATGCCGACCTTGCGGTCGCGCAGCGAGCCGACACTGAGCGGATAGTTCTGGGTCTGCCAGAGGCCGGAGCGGACGTAACGGTCGGCCTTGATGAATTCGCGCAAGGTGGAGATGAGCAAGCCCATCGCGACGTCGGCGACCTCCTCGGTCAGCACGTCGGGCGTGTTGGTGACGATGATGTTGTGCTCGGCCGCGTACTTGGCGTCGATATGGTCGTAGCCGACGCCGAAGCTCGCCACCATCTCGATCTTGGGCAGCTGCGACAGCGACTCCTTGTCGGCGCGGACCGTGTGATAGGTCACCGCCACGCCGCGGATCTTCTCCCGGACCGCCGGCGTCAGCCGCTCGAGGTCGCCGCGGGTCTCGGCCTTGTGCACGACGAAGTGATCGGAAAACCCGTTATCGAGGATCGGCCGGACCGGTCCATAAATCAGAAGATCGATCTTTTCGGACGAAATCGAACCGGTAGACATCAGCTTTCCTTTCCAAGCGCGCTTTCGTGCCAGCGCCGTAAAACGAGGTGGGAAACTAGCGCCAGCACCCCATAGATGACAATCCCGGCCAGCGACAACAAAAGCAGCGCCGCGAACATGCGGGGTATGTTCAACCGGTAGCCCGACTCGGCGATCCTGTAGGCGAGGCCCGAGCCGGCCCCCGCCGTGCCCGCCGCAATCTCGGCCACCACGGCACCGATCAGCGACAGGCCGCCGGCGATGCGCAGGCCCCCGAGGATGTAGGGCAGCGCCGCCGGCAGCTTGAGGAAACGCAGCGTCTGCGGAGGCGAGGCGCCATAGAGCTGGAATAGGCCGGCCAGATTGCGGTCGACCGAATTGAGCCCGAGCGTGGTGTTGGACAGCACCGGGAAAAACGCGACGATGAAGGCGCAGACGACGACCGCGGTCTGCTGCTCCAGATAGATCAGGAGCAGTGGCGCAATCGCGATCACTGGCGTCACCTGGAGCACGACGGCATAGGGGAACAGCGAATATTCGACCCATTTCGACTGATTGAACAGCAGCGCCAGCGCGATGCCGCCGATGCTGGCGGCGACAAAGCCTTCAAGTGTCGTCAGGAGCGTGGTGGCGAGCGATTGTGACAGCACTGCCCAGTCCTTGATCAGCGTCAGGACGATGACGGACGGCGCCGGCAGCACGTAAGGCGGGATCTCCTTGACGCGGACCACCAGTTCCCAGACGGCGAGGCCGGCGGCGAACACGATGACGGGGAGCACAAAACGCATCGCACGCTGCGCGGTCGATGGTTTTGCGGTGGCGGAGCTTTGCGCGTTCATAGCGTCGACTGCCCCGAATAGGACGGCGCCAGCGCGGCCGACACTTTCCGGCAATAATCGGAATAAGCGGCGGAGGTGCGAAACTCCTCGCCGCGCGGCTCGACGGTCTCGATGCGGATGTCGGCCTGGATGCGCCCGGGCCGCGCCGTCATCACCACGACGCGCTGCGACAGATAGACGGATTCGAACACCGAATGGGTGACGAAGATGACGGTCTTGCGAAGGCTGCGCCACAGCGCCAGCAGATCGTTGTTGAGGCGAAAGCGCGTGATCTCGTCGAGCGCCGCGAACGGCTCGTCCATCAGGAGGATATCGGGATCGGTGACGAGCGCGCGCGCCAGCGACACCCGCATCTTCATGCCGCCGGAGAGCTCGCGCGGATAGGCCTCGGCGAAATCGGCAAGACCCACGCTCGCCAGCGCCTCATCGGCCCGCGCGCGCGCTTCCGCCTTTGGCACACCGGCAAGCTTGAGCGGCAGCCGCACGTTCTCGCGCACGCTGGTCCAGGGCATCAGGGTCGGCTCCTGGAACACGAAGCCGATGCCGTGGCCGGGCTGCGGCACACCCTCGTGCCGCGCCACCCGCACGGTGCCCGATGACGGCGCGCTGAGCTCGGCGATGATGCGCAGCGCCGTCGACTTGCCGCAGCCGGACGGGCCGAGCAGCGAGATGAACTCGCCCTTGCGCACGGCGAGATCGAGCGGGCCGAGCGCCATGACGCCGTTGTCATAGGCCTTGGTAACGCCGCGCAGACTGACGGCGAGCGCCGTCAGGCCGGACTCGACCACGGGCGAAGTTTTGCGCTCTACCATTGATCGCCGGCTGCGAGTTGTTGAGCCGGGCTGCCCACCTCTCCCCATCGGGGAGAGGTCGCGCCGAAGGCGCGGGTGAGGGGGCTCAGGTCCCACGAGGGTACGCATCCCCTCACCCGGATCGCATCTGACGATGCGATCCGACCTCTCCCTATGGGAGAGGTGAACCCGGCCATCGGCATGGTCGGACTTGTTCTCAACATGCGTTACGGCTTGCTCGGGCGCAGCTCAACGCCGACGCCCTTGTTGACGAAGCGCAGCGTATAGGATTTGCGGAAGTCGAGATCGGCCTTCACGACGCCGGCCTTCACCATCTTGTTGAAGAAGGAGGTGTAGCGCTCGTCGCTCATCGCGCCGATGCCGTTTTTCAACGACTCGCCGGAATCGACGATGCCGTATTCCTTCATGTTGGCAACGGAATAGGCGAGCAGTTCGTCAGTCATCTCCGGGTTGAGCTGCTTGATCAGGGCATTGCCGGCGGAATTGTCGCGGTAGATGTAATTGTACCAGCCGATCATGGAGGCATCGACGAAACGCTGCACCAGGTCCGGCTTCTTCTCGGCAATGTCGCGCCGGGTCTCGATCAGGGTCGAATAGGTGTTGAAGCCGTAATCGGCGAGCAGCAGCACGTTGGGCTTGAAGCCGGCGGCCTTCTCGACCGCGAACGGCTCGGAGGTGACGTAGCCCTGCATCGCGCTCTTGGGGTTGGCGATGAACGGCTGCGGATTGAAGTTGTAGGGACGCACGTTCTTCTCGCTGAAGCCGTATTCGGACTTCAGCCACTGGAAGTAGCTCGTCATGCCCTCCTTGGAGACGAACAGCGTCAGCGGCTTGAGGTCCTCGATCTTGGCGACCTTGGCGTCAGGCTGCGTCAGCATCACCTGGGGGTCCTTCTGGAACACCGCGGC
Organism: Bradyrhizobium sp. CB2312; assembly: GCF_029714425.1. Taxonomy (NCBI): domain Bacteria; kingdom Pseudomonadati; phylum Pseudomonadota; class Alphaproteobacteria; order Hyphomicrobiales; family Nitrobacteraceae; genus Bradyrhizobium; species Bradyrhizobium sp. CB2312. The sequence goes on from NZ_CP121668.1 coordinate 9,464,007, forward strand.
GATGGTGACGACGGGAACGTTGTTGGCAACCGCGTCGAACGACATCAGCGTGTTCGCGGCCATGAAGAAATCGATCTTGCCGGCGATCAGCAGCATCCGGTTGTTCTCGTTGGGACCGCCGGGGACGATGGTGACGTCGAGGCCGTATTTCTTGTAGGTGCCGTCGGCGACCGCCTGGAAGAAGCCGCCATGCTCGGCCTCGGCGACCCAGTTGGTGCCGAAGGTGACCTTGTCGAGGGTTTGGGCGCGCGCCGGCGCAAGAGTGACGACAGCGGCCAACAAGCCCGCCGTTAACGCTCGCCGCAGATGAGAGGGGGTCATGATGGCACTCCGTCGATCGCTTCTAGCCGATGCCAGTCCAACGCGATAAAACCGCATGAAGTTCGGGGACGCGAGCCGGCCTGGCCCGCGTCCCCTCATAACCCCAAATTACGTGACAAATTCGGGCAAAGAAACCTTGATGACGCCGTCCCGCGACTGGACCAGGATCCGCTGGGCCGACGCTGCCCTCGCGGATGTGGCGCGCTGGATCGCGGTGCTGCCGCTGGCGGCGACCGAGCAGCATGGCCCGCATCTGCCGTTTGAGACCGACGTGCTGATCGCGGACGCTTATCTCTCGCGCGTGCGCGAGCTTCTGCCCGCAAGCGTTCCCGCCAGTTTCCTTCCTGTCGAACCGGTCGGGATTTCCACCGAGCATATCGACTATCCGGGCACCCAGACCTTGCCGACCGAAACCGCGCTGAAGCGATGGACCGGGATCGGCGAGGACATCGCACGGCGCGGCGTGAGGAAGCTCGTCATCATCACCAGCCATGGCGGCAACAGCGCGGCGATGATGCTGGTGGCGCAGGATCTTCGTGCGCATCACAAGCTCTTCGTGGTGACGACATCATGGTCGCGACTGTCAGGCGCGGACACATTGTTCCCGGCCGAGGAGGTGCGCCACGGCATTCATGGCGGGGCGGTCGAGACCTCGATCATGCTGGCGCGCTATCCGGATCGGGTGCGCAAGGAAGCGATCGCGGATTTTCCCGCGAGCAGCGTCGCGCTGGAGCAGCAATATCGCTGGCTGTCGACGCAGCGGCCGGCGCCGTTCGCCTGGCAGGCGCAGGATCTCAACGCCAGCGGCGCGGTCGGCAATGCGACGCTGGCCGTCGCGGAGAAGGGCGAGCGACTCATCGACCAGGGCGCGCGCGCCTTTTGCGAGCTGCTGAGCGAGGTCGATAACTTCGACGTGAACAGACTCGCCAAGGGGCCGCTCGGCCAGCGCGCATCCTCCTGAATTCATTTGGGAAAAGTTCGGATTCGACGAGCGCCCGAGGCGCCTTCGAACCGGACGCGACAAGCCTCCGTCCAATTGGGCACGCGGACCACAACGGACCGCCTCAACCCGGATGGAGCTTCACATGTCGATCAAGACCAAGATTGCCGCCGCCGCGCTCGCGGCCCTCGCCGTCACCGGCACCATGGTGTCGACCACCTCGCAGGCGCAAGCCAAGCCGCCGGGCTGGGTCTTCGGTGTCGGCGCCGGCATCGCCACCGCCGCCGTGGTCGGCTCCGCGATCGCCGCGAGTAACGACCCCTATTACTACGGCTATCACCGCTGCGGCTGGGTCGCCCAGTACAACGCCTTCGGCCAGTACGTCGGCCGCGTTCGCACCTGCTACTGATTTGAAGACCTGAGGCCGATCTCCCACGTGGATCCTGCGTCCGACACGGGCGCCTCATCCACCCCGTGTCGTGCCCCCGACCCGCCCGGCTGTCCCCGGGCGGGTCATCTGTTTGGGGAGCCCGTTTGTTGCAGGCCCGTCACACAAGGGTGCGAACGATCACCTGCGGCAATCCGTACTAGTTGCTATTGCGAATTAATCGCAATAAGGTTCGCTGCACGTGCAGGGACTTGGGAAGAAAACGCCTCGAAGCCGGATCATCCTGGCCGATGGCGTGGACAACAGGGACCTGATGACAGGGGCGCCGCGAATCGGCAGGGATAGCGGGGCGGGTGGATATATTCGCGTTTGGGGGCGTTCGTTTTGACGTTGAGAGGTCACCGTTACAGGTATTTGCGGACGGCTGCGGCGATGGCCTCGGGCGTAATGGTTTTTCCTGCCGCGGCGCGCGCCGCGGATCTGCCGTTGAAGGCACCGGCGCTGAAAGCCGTCTATGACTGGACGGGCCTTTATATCGGCGCGCATACCGGCATCACGCGCGGCACCTCCTCGGGGACGCTGACCGATCCCACGGTCGCAACCGACAACAACGTGTTCAACGGCGCGACCGGTGGCGTCCAGGCCGGCTACAATTGGCGCCTCAATTCAGGGCTCCTGCTCGGCGTCGAAGGCGACATCTCGTTTCCGAACTATCTGCCCTCCAACCACGTCGTGTCGTCGGCGACGACCGCGCTGTCGGGCGCGGAGGAACGCTGGGACTATGTCGCGAGCCTGCGCGCGCGACTCGGCTACACCAGCGGCAACTGGCTGTTCTACGCAACCGGCGGCGCGGCGTTCGCCGGCGAGCGTTTTCTGTCGACGCCGACGGGGGGCACTGAAGAGAAGGTGCTGAACACCCGGTTCGGCTGGACCGCCGGCGGCGGTGTCGAATACGCCTTCGCGCCGCACTGGAGCGCGCGGCTCGAATATCTCTACAGCAAGTTCGAGAACGCCAGCGTCACCTTCCCGTCGGGCGGACAATATGCGTCGTCGATGGATTTCCAGAGCCTGCGTATCGGCCTCAACCGCAAGATCGACTGGCCGGGTGTGCCGACCTACAATCCGAAATCGGATATCACCGATACCGAGTCCAGCCGCTGGGAGATCCACGGCCAGTCGACCGTGCTGGGCCAGGGCTACCCGGCGTTCCAGGCGCCCTATACCGGAACGAACAGCCTGCTCCCGTCGCCGGATTTCCAGCAGACCTGGAGCAATTCGCTCTATCTGAATGCGCGGCTGTGGGACGGCGGCGAGGTCTATTTCAATCCCGAGCTGCTGCAGGGCTTTGGCTTCAACAACACGACCGGCGCGGGGGGCTTCCCCAATGGCGAAGCGCAGAAATCCGGCTTCCCCTATCCGCACTTCAACGCCTCGCGGCTGTTCGTGCGCCAGACTTTCGGCTTAGGCGGCGAGCAGGAGCAGCTTGCCAGCGGCCAGTTGCAGCTCGCGAGCAAAGTCGACGTCTCGCGCCTGACCTTGCAGGTCGGCAAGTTCTCCGTGATCGACGTGTTCGACGGCAATTCCTATGCGCATGATCCGCGCAAGGACTTCATGAACTGGTCGATCTGGGCGTCCGGCGCCTTCGACTACGCCGCCGACAAGCTCGGCCTCGGCTATGGTGCCACGGCCGAATTGAACCAGAAGCAATGGGCGCTGCGCGGCGGCTACTTCCTGATGGATGCCGTATCCAACTCGAACAATTTCGACATGAACATCGGCCGCCGCGGCGAATACGTCGCGGAGCTCGAGCTGCGCTATTCGCTGTTCGGCCAGCCCGGCAAGCTGCGCACGCTCGGCTTCGTCAATAGCGCCTTCTCCGGCAGCTATCGCGAGACGCTGGACAATCCCGCCTTCGGCGTCGACATCAGCCAGACCCGCCGCGGCCGCCTCAAATACGGTTATGCGTTCAACCTCGAACAGGCGATCACCGACGACATCGGCCTGTTCGGCCGTTGGAGCTGGAACGACGGCCGCAACGAGATCATGGCCTTCACCGACATCGACCGCAGCCTGTCCGGCGGCGTCTCGGTGAAGGGCGCGAAATGGGGCCGGCCCGACGACGTCGTCGCCATCGCCGGCGCCATCAACGGCCTGTCGCAGGACCATCGCGACTTCATCGCCGCCGGAGGTCTCGGCCCGCTCATCGGCGATGGCCAACTCAACTACCGCCACGAGCGCGTGCTGGAGACCTATTACGCGTACGCGCTGAACAAGGCGCTGACCTTCACCGCCGACTACCAGCTCATCGTCAATCCCGCCTACAACGCTGATCGTGGCCCAGTGTCGGTGTTTTCAGGACGGTTGCACGGGGAGTTCTGAGCGGCGGCTCAGAACAGCAGCGCAATACCCGAGACGAACAGCAGCACGAGCACGATCTTGCGGAACGCGGCCTCGTCGATCCGGCCGAACAGCTTCAGCCCGAGCCATGTGCCGGCGAACAGAAACGGCAGACCGAGCGCGAACAGCTTCGCCGTGTCGAGGCTGAGCGATCCCTTGGCGCCGAGTAGAAGCGCCGTCATGGCGAACACCGCGACCGCGACCGGCTGAAACGTGGCACGCTGCGCGTCCTTGGGCAGGCCTCGCAGGTTGCACCAGATGGTGATGACGATGCCGGCAAGGCCGGTCAGCCCGCCGAGCAGGCCGTTGACGAAGCCGACCGTCATGTCGGCGGCCGGCGGCACGACGGCGGCGAGCTTGAGCTGCGGCCGGAAGAATGCATACAGGCTGTAGGCGATCAGAATTGCTCCAACCGCGATGCGAACACTCTTCGGATCAGCCCAGGTCAGAAGCGACACCCCGGCCGGCACGCCGATGGCTGCACCGACGATGAAAGGCCACAGCCGGCGCCAGTCGAGCGCAGCGCGCAGCTTCCAGACCGAATAGCCCTGCACCAGAAGGCCGAAGCCGACGATCAGGCTGGCGCTCTGAAGCGGCGTCAGCACATAGAGCCACAGCGATGCCGCGACGAGGCCGAAGGCGAAGCCGGAGAGGCCGGCGACGAACGCGCCGGCGAAGGTCGCCAACAGAAAAAGCGGAAGCTCGGTTGCGATCCCGTCCATTGCTCGCTCCATAATTCAGCGAGCAGCGCTTGCGTGGGATCACCACTTCACGGGGAGGCTGCGACATCCCCGACAATGTCAGCCTAGGCGAAACCGCATCTTTCCACAACGAAGCTCTAAAGCGCGATGAGATTTGGATGAATCGTCATCGCGCTTTAGGTTGTTGTTTACGCATGATCTTTCCGGAAAACCGCTTGGCACTTTTCCGGATCATGCTTTAGGCGGCCCGGATTGCCTCCAAGAACTTTCCGACCTCCGCCTTGAGACGGCTGCTCTCGCCGGACAGCGATCTGGCTGCCGTGAGCACGTTGGAGGATGCCGATCCGGTCTGGCTCGCGCCGCGCTGCACGTCGACGATGCTGGCGGAGACCTGCTGGGTGCCGCGCGCCGCCTGCTGCACGTTGCGGGAAATCTCCCGCGTGGCCGCGCCCTGCTCCTCGACCGCCGAGGCGATCGCGGACGCGATCTCGGACATGCGGGTGATGGTGCCGCCGATCGCCTTGATGGCGCCGACGGAGTCCTCCGTCGCCGTCTGGATTTCCGTGATCTGCTGGCTGATCTCGCCGGTGGCCTTGGCGGTCTGCTCGGCCAGCGCCTTGACCTCGGAGGCGACGACGGCGAAGCCGCGCCCGGCTTCGCCCGCGCGCGCCGCCTCGATGGTGGCGTTCAGCGCCAGAAGATTGGTCTGGCCCGCGATCTGGCTGATGAGCTCGACGACGTCGCCGATCCGGCCCGCGGCCCTTGCGAGCTCGCCGACATGGCCGTTGGTGCGCTCCGCCTGCTGCACCGCCTCGCCGGCGATGCGCGCGGAGTCCTGGACCTGCCGGCTGATCTCGTCCACCGACGAGGCCATTTCCTCGGCCGCCGCGGCAACCGTCTGCACGTTGGTGGAGGCCTGTTCGGAGGCGGCGGCAACGGTCGCCGTGACCTTCTCCGATTGATCGGCCGAGCTTGTCAGCGTTCCCGCCGAGACCTCCAGCTCGGACGATGCCGACGAAACGGTGTTGACGACGTCGCCGATCATGGCCTCGAACTCGCGCGCGATCTGGTCCATGCGCTGGCTGCGCTTGATCCTGGCCTCGGCCTCGACCGCGGCAGCCTCGTCGGCCGACTTCTTGGCGAGTAGAGAATCCTTGAAGTGCTGGAGCGAGCCCGCCACCTGGCCGATCTCGTCGTTGCGGCCGGTCGCGGGGATCTCGACCTCATGCCGTCCGGCCGCGAGCGTTCCGATCACGTCAGCGAGCTGGCCGAGCGGCGTCACCACGCGGCTGCGCAGCATCATGGTTACGCCGCCGAGCGTCCCGAGCAGCGCCAGAACCGCAACGCCCGCAAGCGCCAGCATCGCCAGCGCGCCATCGCGCGCGGCCGCCGCGCGCTCGGCCGCTTCCGCCAACGCGGCGTCGCGCACGCCGTAAAACATCTGGATGGCCGGCACGATGGCGCTCGCGAGTTCGTCGGCGCTGATGCCGTACTTGCCGTCGGCTCGCGCCGCAGGCATCTCCTTCTCGACCGCAAGCGCGGCCTTGCCGAAATAGGCGTCCGTCGCCGCCTTCAATGCGGCGGCGATTCGGGGCGGGCTTCCGAGCTGGTCGACGCCGGCCTCGATACGCTCGCGATCGGTCTCCACACGCCCCTGCATGCGGTCCATCAGCGAGAATTCAGCTGTCGTGAGCGGCCTTCGCGCGTTCAGCGCCGGCGACAAGGTGGCGGCACGGCTGCCGGCGGAGACGCGCAGGTCCTGCGCCGTTCGCGCCAGGCTCAAGAGCGCCGCAAGCGAGGAGTCGGCATTGACCACCTTCCCCTCGAGCCGGTTCATGATCGGCTCGATATTGGCGATGACCTCGGCGACGCCGGGCAGGAAGCCCTTGATCGCGGCGCCGTCGCGCGCAGCAAGAGGAACGCTCATCGCGCGATCCGCGGCCGTGGAGATCTCCTTCAGCCGGCGCAGGGTGCGGTCGAGGCTGTCGGCCATCGATGCGCCGTCATCCAGCACCATGATGGCCCGTCTGGCGCCTTCGAACGAAGCCTCGGCGGCTTTGACGGCCTTTGCGGCGGCGTCGATCTGGGCCTGCGTCGCGGCGCCTTCCTGGAAGATCGGCGAGATGTAGGGGGCGCGAAGGCTGGCGACCTGCTGGCTGACCATCAGGGTCGCACCAAAAGCCTCGACCGTCCTGATCGCGTCGGAGCGATTCGTGAAGATACGGGTCTGGGGTACGAGCACCTCGGCGCCGAGAATGACTGCAAAAACCGTCACCGTCAGCATCGACAGTGCGAAAAGCTTTCCGATCCGCATCCTTGGGTCCCCGAATACATTCCTGCAAATGTCGAAAACCTAGCTGCCGGCGGCTAAGAGCCCGTTAAGCAACGGCGCGCCCGTAATTCTGCGGGTATCATGTCCTCGCGGGCGGTTCCCCCGCGGCACGGATGCGACAGAATTGCCGGCAATTCCTCGCAAAATACCTATATCAATGCTTGTGCCGCCGGCCGGCCACACTTGCTTACAACCGGAACGTCAATGCTCTCCGTCGAACTCGTCATCGTCGTCGTCCTGATCGTCATCAATGGCCTCTTGTCCATGTCGGAACTGGCCGTGGTGTCCTCCCGCCCGGCCCGGCTGTCGCTGCTCGCAGCCAGAGGCGTGCGCGGCGCCGAGCGGGCGCTGACGCTGGCGGCCGATCCCGGCAAGTTCCTCTCGACGGTGCAGATCGGCATCACGCTGGTCGGTGTGCTCTCGGGCGCATTCTCCGGCGCCACGCTCGGACAACGGCTGACGCAATGGCTGGTCGAGCTTGGCCTGTCGACCGGGATCGCCGACATCGTCGGCGTCGGCATCGTCGTCACGCTGATCACCTACGCAACGCTGATCGTCGGCGAGCTGGTGCCGAAACAGGTGGCGCTGCGCGACCCCGAGAGCATCGCGGTCAGGGTCGCGCCGGCGATGCACATGCTGGCGAAGATATCGCTGCCGCTCGTGTTCCTGCTCGACGTCTCCGGCAAGCTGATCCTCACGCTGCTCGGCCGCGGCGGCAAGGCCGAGGAGAAGGTGTCCGAGGACGAGATCCACCACCTCGTCAGCGAGGCCGAAAGCGCCGGCGTGCTCGAGCCCGGCGAGAAGGAGATGATCGCCGGCGTGATGCGGCTCGGTGACCGCCCGGTCGGCGCCGTCATGACACCGCGCACCGAGGTCGACGAGATCGACCTGAACGATCCGCCCGAAGCTATTCGCGAGATCATCGTGAAGAGCCCGCATTCGCGCTTTCCGGTCTCGGACGGCGACCGCGACAAGCCGATCGGCGTGCTCCAGGCCAAGGATCTGCTGATCGCCTATATGAGCGAGCGCACGCCGGATTTACGCGCGCTGGTGCGCGAGGCGCCCGGCATCCCGGCCTCGGCCGACGCCCGCGACGTGCTGGCCATCCTGAAGGCCGCGCCGGTTCACGTCGGCCTCGTCTACGACGAATATGGCGCGTTCGAAGGCATGGTCACCGCCGCCGACATCCTGGAATCGATCGTCGGCGCCTTCCATTCGGAGGAAGGACCGCCGGAGCCGGCCTATGTCAGGCGCGAGGACGATTCGCTGCTGATCTCCGGCTGGATGCCGGTCGACGAGTTCGGCGAGCTGCTCGGCATCGAGCTGCCGCCGCACCGCTACAACACCGTGGCGGGCCTCGTGCTGCAGCAATTCAGCGTGCTGCCCAATGTCGGCGACGCCTTCGACTTCGCCGGCTGGCACATCGAGGTGGTCGACCTCGACGGCCGGCGGATCGACAAGATTTTGGCGAGCCGATTGAGCGAGGTGGAGACGGGGTAGCGAGCGATATAGCGAGCCGCGATCTCAGCTGTCGTCCCGGACGAAAGCGGTGCTTGTGGCACCGTTTCCCTTCTCCCCTTGTGGGAGAAGGTGGCGCGAAGCGCCGGATGAGGGGTTCTCTCCGCAAACTCAATCGTAAGTGAGTGCTCGTGAAGAGAGACCCCTCACCCGTCTCGCCGCTACGCGGCGAGCCACCCTCTCCCACAAGGGGAGAGGGTGCACCGTCGTCGTGACGGCGAGCGAAGCTCCAATCCCCGCCCCTACCCGAACCTCACCCCGATCCGCTTTTCCTTGCGCCAGACCACGGTGCAGGAATGATGCGTTCCGTCGGCGGTGACGAACAGGGTGAAGTGTTCGGGGATGCCGACCGGGCTGGTGACGTCGAGCGCGGCGCCGGTATCCGAGAAATTGCGAACGGTACAGTCGATCCCGCCGCCGCCGAACTCGATCGTTCCGGCTTTCAGCACGCGGTGTCTCGCCCTGTCGCGTCGTTCGTCCATGGCGACAATCTACACCCAAAGTTGAACCAGACGTTAAGCCCACCCTCCACTCGCAACAATTTTTGCGGTCCGGCGAGGCCGCCTGCCGGCATCTTACAGCGCCGGCAGGAACGTCTCCGCCTGCGCCATCCGCCAGGCGTCACGGAAGCGCGGGTCTTCCGTGCCTTCGAGCAGCTCGCCCGGACGGAGCGCCGGATAGAGCTGCGCGAACGATCTCACGTCGGTCGTCGAGGTCCGCTGGTTGAAATGGATTGGGCGCAGCTCCTGCGGATGCTCGAGGCCGGCCGCGGCGATCAGCTCGGTCAGCGAGTGCAGCGTGGCATGATGGTAATTGTGCACGCGGTCGATCTTGAGCGGCACGTAGAGCGCGCGCGCACGCGTGGGGTCCTGCGTCGCGACACCTGTTGGGCAGCGGTCGGTGTGACAGCTCAGTGACTGGATGCAGCCGAGCGAGAACATGAAGCCGCGCGCCGAATTGCACCAGTCGGCGCCGATCGCCATCGCGCGCGCCATGTCGAAGGCGGTGGCGATCTTGCCGGAGGCGCCGATCTTGATGCGGTCGCGCGCATTGATGCCGACCAGCGCGTTGTGGACGAAATTGACGCCCTCGCGCATCGGCATGCCCAAATGGTCCATGAACTCCAGCGGCGCGGCGCCGGTACCGCCTTCATTGCCGTCGATGACGATGAAGTCGGGATAGATGCCGGTCTGAAGCATCGCCTTGCAAATCGCCAGGAATTCCCAGGAATGGCCGATGCACAGCTTGAAGCCGGCCGGCTTGCCGCCGGAGAGGCGGCGCATCTCGGCGATGAACTGCATCATGCCTGTTGGCGTCGAGAAGGCGCGGTGAGAGGCCGGCGAGATACAGTCCTCGCCCATGGCGACGCCACGGATTTTTGAGATCTCTTCCGAGACCTTTGCCGCCGGCAGCACGCCGCCATGGCCGGGCTTGGCGCCCTGGCTGATCTTGAGCTCGACCATCTTGATCTGGTCTTCGCTCGCAACACGCGCGAAGGCTTCCGGATCGAAAGTACCGTCGAGGTGGCGGCAGCCGAAATAGCCCGAACCGATTTCCCAGATGATGTCGCCGCCCATCTCCTTGTGATAGGGGCTGAAGCCGCCCTCGCCGGTGTCATGCGCGAAGCCACCCCTCTTGGCGCCGGCGTTGAGCGCGCGCACCGCGTTCGGGCTGAGCGCACCGAAGCTCATCGCAGAGATGTTGAAGACCGAGGCCGAATAAGGCTTCGTACAATCGGGACCGCCGATGTTGATGCGGAATTTCTCCTCGGCGTGCGTTTTCGGCGAGACCGAGTGATGCATCCACTCATAGCCCTCGCGATAGACGTCCTCCTGGGTACCGAACGGCCGCTTGTCGAGCTGCATCTTGGCGCGCTGATAGACCAACGAACGGGTGTCGCGCGAGAACGGCATGCCGTCCTTCTCGCTCTCGAAGAAATACTGCCGCATCTCGGGGCGGATCTCTTCGAGCAGAAAGCGCATATGCGCCGAGATCGGGTAATTGCGCAGGACCGCATGGCCCTTTTGCATGAGATCGCGGACACCGAGCAGCGTCAGGGCGCCGAAGATCGCGATCGGGATCAGCAGGACGTCGAAGATCTTGCGATCGGCAATGCCGATGCCGATCAAGAGCGCAGTGACCACTGCGCAGATCGTCAGCACGATGAAGCGCGGCGAGAACGGCAGCAGCAGGGTTTCCAAGACCCCCTCTTCCGCCAGTGCCAGACGTTTGGGCGATTCCTGCTTGTTGTTGTTGTCGACCACGATCCCATCCTCTCGTCAGCATGAGGGCGGTACGATACGCCCGCGCCTGTCATACGGATATGACGCGGCCGTTGTTTCAGGCTAGCGAATTCGGCCGAGGAAAATCAATCAGCCGGGTTGGCGGGTTTTGCAGTGCAGCAGAGAGGTCGGGGTTTGGGACGGTGAGGCCGGCAGAGCTGGCGAAAGTGGAGCCTGAGAGGGAGTGTCCACCAACCTCACGTGTCATCCCGGGCAAGCGCCAGCGCAGACCCGGGATCCATAACCACAGGATTTCGCGGCTGAGAGAAAGTCGTCACCCCGAATCCTCGCATAACCACGCCCTGTGGTTAGCGCGACGAGCGAAGGGCTCGCGCGGCGGTCCCGGATCGGCGCGCGCTTTAAGCGCGCTTGTCCGGGACGACGGCGGAGTTGAGGGCTAGCAGCCCGGCACGACGGCGGGATGGCGAGCGGCGCTTACCGCTCAACGAACGCCTTCTCGATCACGAAATGGCCAGGCTTGTTGCCCGAGCCCTCGACGAAGTCGCGGCCCTCGAACATGACCTTCAGCTCTTCCAGCATCGCCGGGCTGCCGCACATCATGATGCGGTCGGTCGCGATGTCGAGCGGCGACTGCCCGATGTCGTTGAAGAGCTGCTCGGAGTTGATGAGGTCGGTGATGCGGCCGCGGTTGCGGAACGGCTCGCGGGTCACGGTCGGATAGTAGATCAGCTTGTCGGCGAGCAGCTCGCCGAACAGCTCGTCCTCGCGCAGCGAGGCCACGAGCTTCTCGCCATAGGCGAGCTCGGAGACCTGGCGGCAGCCATGCACCAGCACGATGCTCTCGTACTGGTCGTAGACCTCGGGGTCCTTGATCAGGCTGGCGAACGGCGCAAGGCCGGTGCCGGTCGAGAGCAGCAGCAGCCGCTTGCCGGGAATGAGGTTGTCGGTGATCAGCGTGCCGGTCGCCTTGCGGCCGACCAGGATGGTGTCGCCTTCCTTGATCTTCTGCAGGCGCGAGGTCAGCGGGCCGTCCTGCACCTTGATCGAGAAGAACTCGAGCTCTTCCTCGTGGTTGGCGCTCGCCATGCTGTAGGCGCGCAGCAGCGGCCGGCCATCCACCTCGAGGCCGATCATGGCGAACTGGCCGTTCTGGAACCGGAAGCCGGTGTCGCGCGTGGCGCGGAAGCTGAACAGCGTGTCGGTCCAGTGCTGGACGGAAAGAACCTTCTCTCGGTAAAACGCGCTCATGATTTTCGATATTCCGAATAAATGCGGTTTTAGGCAAAAGCATTGCCCGGCCCCTGAAAGCGGGGCGGACACCATTGCCATGGCGGAGGATTTCGCGTGTGTGATCTACGCCATTGAGGCCAATAATCAACCTCGTTCCGGATGCATTTGATGCCGGTCAAATCGGCATTTGCCGCAGAACTGGCCGCATCATTAACGGTTTTGCTGCCAAGCCTCGTCTAAGGGCAATTTCTTTTCCCTCCAGCGGTCGATGGCAGCACTTAATTTCCATAGCGCTCGCGAGAATTTCATTAAGAATAGCTCTGATTTCACCCCGGAATGGCGCCGATTCCCGCATTTTTGCGGCTTTTGGCGACAGGAACGATCGAGACAGATGGCGAGCGGCGAGCGGATCTTCGTCCAGGCGATCAGGCGCTATTGCGCGGACCACGGCATCGACGTCGATGTCCGTGCCGGCGGCTGGCTGATCGCGATGCGCCGAGGCGAGATGCGCCGCTTCGCCTTCGGTTACGACATTGGCCTCAACAGCGCCATCGCGCATCGTCTCGCCAACGACAAATCAGCGACCGCCGAGGCGCTGGCGCTTGCGGGCGTGTCCTGTATTCCGCATCACCTCTTCCTCAATCCGAAGCTGGGCAAGACAATCGTTGGCGCCACCTGGCGCGAGGAGATGCTCGGCCTGCTGCACGACAATCCACAAGGCGTGGTGGTCAAGCCGAACGAGGGGACATCGGGGCGCTCGGTGTTCAAGGTGACGACGGAGGCGGAACTCGACCACGCGGCCAGCGAGGTCTTTGCGATGAGCACAGGGCTCGTGATCTCGCCCTATGTCGCGATTGAGGACGAGGTCCGCGTGGTGCTACTCGGTGATATGCCCCGTGTCGTCTACAGCAAGCAGCGTGGCTCGGACTGGCGGCACAATCTCGACGCCGGCGCAAAGCCGGTGCTGCTGGAGGACGGCGAGGTTCGAACGGCCTGCGTGAATCTCGCGATCGATGCGGCGAACGCCATCGGCATCGTCTTCGCGTCGATCGACGTGGTGCGCGTCGATGGGGCGTGGCGGGTGCTGGAGATCAATTCCGGCGTGATGATGGAAGCGCTGGCCAGGCTCCATCCGGAGCTGGTGCAGGCGACGTATGATGCGGCGCTGGACCGGGTGTTTGGGGAAAGATAGGAGCCGCGAGACTCGCTGAACCCTCTCCCCTTGTGGGAGAGGGTGGCTCACCGCGTAGCGGTGAGACGGGTGAGGGGTCTCTCTCCTCAACGTAGATCTGACGTGTGGACAGAGACCCCTCATCCGGCGCTTCGCGCCACCTTCTCCCACAAGGGAGAAGGAAGTAAGGGCTAATTATTCGCGCTGGCGGAATCGTCCATGGCCTTGAACGCTTCCTCCAGCTGCAGCGAGATCGGCACATTCAGCCGCTCGCCGGTCGGAAGCCGCGCGGTGAACCATTTGTTGTAGAGCGGGACGAGGTCGCGGCTGGAGCCGAGCTTGCGGAAGGCGCGCTCGACCACGGCGGAGAGCTGCGGCTCGCCCTTGCGAAACATGATGCCGTAGGGATCGTAGGACAGATAATCGCCGGTAACGCGGAACTTGTCTTGCGCCTTGTGGCGCGCGATCAGGCCGGAGAGCAGGATGTCGTCGGTCGCGAACGCATCGGCCTTGCCGTCGACGAGCGTCTGGTAGGACTGCTCGTGATCGGCGCCGGTGACGATGTTCAGCCCCAGCGAGAACTTCTTGTCGGCCGCCTGGATCGCCTGCTCGTTGGTGGTGCCCTTCGTCACCACGATGGTCTTGCCCTTGAGGTCGGCCAGCTGCCGGACGCCGGACGCCTTCGGCACCATCAGCTTGGTACCGGCGACGAACATCAGCGGCGAGAACGCGACGCGCTTGCCGCGCTCGGCGTTGGCCGTGGTCGAGCCGCATTCCAGATCGATCTTGTTCTGGAGCACCGCGTCGATGCGGTCGTCCGAGGTGACCTTGACGTAGTCGATCTTGAGATCGGGATCGTCGACCTCGATGCCGATCTCCTCGACGATGGCCTCGCACAATTCGAGACTGTAGCCGATCGGGCGGCCCGACTGATCGAGGAAGGAGAACGGCGGCGAGCTCTCGCGATAGCCGAGCCGCACGGTGTGACTGCTCTTGATCGCAGACAGCGTCGGGCTAAGCCCTTCGCTGCCGCCGGTCTGCGCGACGGCGCCGGTCGCCAGCAGCCATGCTGCCAGCAACAGGCCGCCCGATATCGCCAATGAGCGGCGCATGATGCACCTCCGTCAATGACCGGCCATCGCGGGCAGTTCGCCGGGCACCATGTCCGGCGTCGCCACTTCGCCGGGTCCGAGCTCGTGCTCGGGCCCGAGCTCGCCTTCCCACTTCGCGACCACGGCGGTCGCCAGCGAATTGCCGATCACGTTGGTGGCGCTGCGTCCCATGTCGAGGAAGGTGTCGATGCCCATGATCATCAAGAGGCCGGCCTCAGGGATACCGAACTGCGACAGCGTCGAGGCGATCACCACGAGGGAGGCGCGCGGCACGCCGGCGACGCCCTTGGAGGTGATCATCAAGGTCGCGAGCATCGCGAGCTGCGTCGCGAGCGACATCTCGATGTGGTAGGTCTGCGCGATGAAGATGCTGGCGAAGGTGCAGTACATCATCGTGCCGTCGAGATTGAAGGAGTAGCCGAGCGGCAGCACGAAGCTCGAGATCCGCGACGAGGCGCCGAACTTGGTGAGCCCCTCCAGCGTCTTCGGGTAAGCCGCTTCCGAGCTTGCGGTGGAGAAGGCGATCATCAGCGGCTCGCGGATCAGCTTCAACAGATGGCTGTAGCGCGGCCCGATCACGACGAAGCCGACGATCACCAGGATGGCCCACAGGATCCCGAGCGCGAGATAGAAGCCGCCCATGAACACGACGAGCTTCCACAGCACGCCGAGGCCGTTCTTGGCGACGGTGGCGGTGATGGCGGCCCAGACGGCGAGCGGCGCGAACAACATCACATAGCTCGTCACCTTGAGCATGATGTGGGCGACGTCGTCGATCATCGCCAGGATCGGCTTGGAGCGCTCCGGCATCGAGCCCATCGCCACCGAGAAGAACACGGCGAAGATCACGATCTGGAGGATCTCGTTCTGCGCCATCGCGTCCGCGATCGAGGTCGGGATCAGATGGGTCAGGAACTTCTCGATCGAGAAGGCCGAGACCGGCAAGCCGGTCGATTGCCCCGCCTGCGGCAGCGTGCCGGGGAAGTTCGCGCCGGGCTGGAGCAGATTGACCATCACGAGGCCAAGCAGCAGCGAGACGAAGGAGGCGCTGATGAACCAGCCCATGGTCTTGGCGAAGATGCGCCCGAGCCGCGCGCCGCTGCCCATATGCGCGATGCCGCCGACCAGGGTCGCGAACACCAGCGGCGCGATGATCATCTTGATCAGGCGCAGGAACATCATGGCTATCAGGTTGATGGAGGACGCCCACTCGGCTCGCGTGTCGGGCAGGAAGTTGAAGATCGCCGCCCCCATGACGATGCCCAGCACCATCGCGGCCAGAATGTATTGCGTAAACCTGTTCGACATTGAAAGACCCCCACTACATCGGCCGCTTCATGATGTCGCAGATATGACAGCGACGCAACACGCTTTGCGTGCGATCGCTATGGGCCCCGATGTTCCCGTTGCGAAACGGAAACGCACGTTCTAGCCTTCATGCAGCGCACAACGAATGCGGCTTGCACGTTTTCTTTGCGGCGGCTGCATCAATAATCGCCAGACAAAACGAAGAGGGAAACGCCATGAGCGGCACCATCAATCGCCAGATTCTTCTGGTGGAAAAACCCAGCGGCAAGCTCGGCCCCGAACATTTTGGCATGATCGATGGCGCGATGCCGGAACCGAAGGACGGCGAGGCTCTGCTGCGCGTGCGTTACATCTCGCTCGACGCCGCCAACCGCGCCTGGATGCACGGAGCGACCTATCGTTCGGCCGTGGAGGCCAACAGCGTGATGGCCGGAGGCGGCATCGCCGAGGTCGTCAGCTCGAAGGCGCCGGAGTTGGCTGCCGGCGACATCGTGTTCGGCGACACCGGCTGGCAGGAATATGCCGCGGTGCCCGCAAAGCATCTGACCAAGATGCCGAAGCTGGAGCCGATGACACATCTGCTCAGCGTGTTCGGCATCGCCGGGCTCACGGCCTATTTCGGCTTGCTGGAGGTCGGCAAGCCCAAGGAGGGCGAGACGGTCGTGGTCTCCGCGGCTGCGGGCTCGGTCGGCTCGATCGTCGGGCAGATCGCCAAGATCAAGGGGTGCCGTGTGGTCGGCATCGCCGGCGGTGCCGACAAGTGCAACTGGCTGACCTCGGAGCTCGGGTTCGATGCCGCGGTCGACTACAAGGACGGCGCGGTGTTCAAGGCCTTGCGCGCGGCGGCGCCGAAGGGGATCGACGTCTATTTCGACAATGTCGGCGGCGACATTCTCGAAGCCTGTCTGCCGCAGATGAACAATTACGGCCGCATCGCCTGCTGCGGCGCGATCTCGCAATATGACGGCGCGCCGTCGGCGCACGGCCCGCGCGGCGTGCCCGGCCTGATCGTGGTGAAACGGCTGGTGATGCAGGGCTTCATCGTGATGGACTACATGAAGGACAGCCAGCGCGCGCTCGCCGAGCTCCAGGCTTGGGTGAAATCCGGCAAGCTGAAGGTGCAGGAGGACATCATCGACGGCCTCGAGAACACGCCGAAGGCGCTGATCGGATTGCTGGCGGGCGAGAACCGCGGCAAGCGCATGGTCAAGCTCTGACGACGTATTGTTTGAGCATGATCTCCGCGCAAACGCGTTCCGCGTTTGTCGCGAGGGAAAACTGCTTCGCACTTTGCGCTAACGCGGCCCTTCGGGTCCGGATCATGCTCTAGTTACGTCGCAATTGCGCGGCTAATATCTACTTGCGGTAGAGGTCGAGGCGGCCAATGATGCCGCTCGCGACGGATCCGCCGCGACGATTGTTTGCATCACTTTTGGTAATCATTCGGCATTGCCGATAGGGCAGGAATTCACTCCAATGTTCAACACGTTGAACTATGCATCAACGCGCAGCGCGTTGCTGGCGGCCGCGCTCTTCGCAACTGCAACAGGCGCATTCGCGCAAGCACCGACCGAGGCTCAGAAGAGCGCGATCCGCTCCGCGTGCCGCTCGGATTTCATGGCGCACTGCGCGAGCGTGACGCCCGGCGGCGTGGAAGCCTATCAATGCCTGGCAAAGAACATGTCCAGCCTGTCAGCGGGGTGCCAGACCGCAGTCCGCGCGGTCGAGCCCGCTGCGGCTCCGAAGACGGAAGCCGCGCCCGCAAAGTCTGAACCGGCGAAGTCCGAACCGACAAAGACAGAAGCTGCACCCGCCGCCGAGCCTGCGGCCAAGCCGGCAGCGGGAGCCGCCCCGAAGGCCGCCGCCGCAAAGCAACCGAGCAGCGCACAGATCGCTGCGGTCAAGAGCGCGTGCCGGGCCGATTATCCCAAGGTGTGTGCCGGCGTGCCGCCCGGCGGCGCCCCCGCGCTCGAGTGCCTGGAGAAGAACAAGGCGAAGGTATCGTCGGCCTGTGAGAAGGCTGTGACCGCCGCGGTTGGTGGTGGCGGCAGCGCAGCAGCCGCAGCGCCAGCGGCCGGTGCTGCACCCGCAGCAGCAGCGCCCGCCGCGGCGCCGGCTGTGATCGTGCTGCGCCCGCTGCGGCCGCGCGAAGAGCTGTTCATCGTCCGCTCCGCCTGCGGGGCCGACATCCGCTCGCTCTGCGCCGGCGTCGCGCCCGGCGGCGGCCGCATCATCCAGTGTATCTCGAACAATGCGGCGTCGCTGTCGCCCGCATGCAAGGACGTGCTCGCGCCGTTCGCGGCACGATAGGCATTGCACAACTCACGCGCCGTAGCGCGTCTCGGTTGGCAGCGCGCGCGAATGAATTTTCGCGCGCCTGCCGCGACAAATCCTTCGCACACATCCGATTTCGATCACGACAAGACCGGGAGGACAACATGCGTTCATTGCTGCTTATCGCTTCCGCGCTCCTCGCCTTCGGGGCGACCATGACCTTCGAGGCCAAAGATGCCAACGCAGTGGTGTGCGCACGCGGCGTCTATCGCGCCGGCTGCGCCGGCCCCAACGCCGCCGTCGTGGTCCGCAAGCCGGTTCCGGCGGTTCGCTGTACCCGAGTGCTGGTGAACGGAGTCTACGTGAAGCGCTGCGTCTGACCCCCCGGGTGGTCAATCCGGCACGGTTTGGCTATGGTTCGCATCTAGTCGTTTCGGACAGGCGCAAAACGCTTGTCCGAAAGCGGACTTCGGCGCGCCACGCCTTGCCGATAATTCCGCTGGCGCCGGACGCCGGAGCACATTAGTCTACCCCCAGATAGTAAGTATACTGTCAATCAGGGAGGAAGACGTTGCGGATCGCCGTGATTGGCGGGGGGCCCGGCGGGCTCTACTTCGCGTATCTCTGGAAGAAGCGCCACCCCGAGGATCAGGTCGACCTGTTCGAACAGAACCCGGCCGACGCGACCTGGGGCTTTGGCGTCGTGTTCTCCGAGCAGGCGCTCGAGTTCCTGCGCGCCGACGACCCCGAGACGGTCGACGCGATCGCGCCGCATATGGAGAGATGGGAGAACATCACGCTGACCCTGCATGGCGACAGCGTCGCCATCGACGGCGTCGGCTTCTCTTCGATCGGACGGCTCGAGCTGTTGCGGTTCTTGCAGCAGCGCGCGCTCGACGTCGGCGTGACGCCGCGGTTCGACAGCCAGATCCATTCCATCGACCAGCTCAACGGTCACGATCTGATCGTCGCCGCCGACGGGCTGAACTCGCTGGTGCGCCGCGCCTACGAGGGCGATTTCGGCACCTCGCTGTCCTACTCCTCCAACAAGTTCGTCTGGTACGGCACCTCGAAGCGCTTCGACACGCTGTCGCAGACCTTCGTGAAGACCGACCGCGGCGCCTTCAACGCCCATCACTATCGCTATTCGCCGAACATGAGCACCTTCCTGGTCGAATGCGACCACGCGACCTGGCAGGCCTACGGCTTCGCCTACAAGGACGTCGAGCAGTCCAAGGGCGTCTGCGAGGAGGTGTTTGCCGACACGCTCGGTGGCCACTGCCTCGTCTCCAACAAATCGGTGTGGCGCAACTTCCCCTGGGTCTGGAACGAGCACTGGTCGTTCAAGAACATGGTGCTGATCGGCGACGCGCTGCATTCGGCGCATTTCTCGATCGGCTCGGGCACGCGGCTCGCGATCGAGGACGCCATTGCCCTCGTCAAGGCGCTGGAATCGGATGCGCATCTGGCGACCGCGCTGCATCGCTACCAGGCCGCGCGCAAGCCGGTCGTGGAGAAGCTCGTCAACGCAGCGCGCACCTCGGCCTTCTGGTACGAGAACTTCGCCCAGCACATGCACCTCGATCTCATGGACTTTGCCTACAGCTACATCACCCGTTCCGGGCGCATCGACGATGCACGCCTGCGCCATATGTCGCCCGCCTTCATGGCGCGTTACGAAGCCGCCAAGGACAGCGGAGATGCAGCCGGCGAGGCGACCGCATGAGCAACGAGATCCGAGACCAGGTGCCCGCCGATTGCGTGGGGGCGCGCGAGATCGGCTTTGCCGTTCCGGACATTTACAACGCCAGCCGCGTGCTGTTCGACAATCTCGGCGAAAGCCGTGGTGACAAGGTCGCGCTGATCGGGCCGGCGGGCACGCGGACCTATGCCGAGCTGTGCGCGGAGGCTTCCCGCTGGGGCAACGGCTTTGCCTCGCTCGGGCTGAAGCGAGGCGACCGGGTGCTGCTGTTCCTCGACGACACGCCGGCCTATCTGGCCGCCTTCTTCGGCGCGGTGCGGGCCGGCTTCGTGCCGCTCCTGATCAACACGCTGACGCCGCCGGACCTCCTGCAATTCTATCTCGCCGATTCCGGCGCGGCCGTTGCGGTGGCGGACGCCGAGTTCTGCGCGCGCTTCAATGCGGAGGCCTGCCAGGACACGAAGCTGCATACGCTGATCGTCGTCAATGGCGAGGTCGGCGAGCATGCTGCGCCTGCGGCGCTCGCGGCGGCAAATTGGCTTGCGCAATTTTCGGCTGAGCTCGCGGAAGCGCCGACGCATCGCAACGAGATGGCGTTCTGGATGTACTCGTCCGGCTCGACCGGCCGGCCCAAGGGCATCGTGCATCTCCAGCACGACATGGCCTATAGCGAGGTCGCCTTTGCGCGGAACGTGTTGAAGCTGACGCCCGACGACATCTGCTTCTCGGTGCCCAAGATCTTCTTCGCCTATGGGTTCGGCAACTCCGTCACCTTCCCGTTCTCGGCGGGTGCAGCAACGCTGCTGCTGCCGGGCCAGCCGAAGCCTGCCGCGATCTTCGCGGCGATCGAGCAGTACAGGCCGACGGTCTTCTTCGGCCTGCCGACGCTATACACGTCGCTGACCAAGGCCGCGGGCGCCGAGCAAACGAACTTCTCGTCGCTGCGGATGTCGCTCTCGGCCGCCGAGGTGCTCTCGGCCGAGGTCTTCAACGGCTGGAAAACGCTCACGGGGCTGGAGATCATCGAAGGCCTCGGCTCGACCGAGGTGCTGCACATCTATCTCTCTAACCGTCCCGAGCAGAAGAAGCTCGGCGCGGCGGGCTTGCGCGTGCCCGGCTACGAGGTCGCGCTGCGTGACAAGGACGGCCGTGATGTCGGCGACAACGAGGAAGGGATCCTGTGGGTGCGCGGCGATTCCAACACGCCGCTGTACTGGAACCGGCCGGACAAATCCGCCGAGACGATCCGAGAGGGCGGCTGGATCTACACCGGCGACCGTTTCGTGCGCGATGCCGACGGCTTCCATTTCTTCCGCGGCCGCGCCGATGATCTCATCAAGATCTCCGGCCAGTGGGTCTATCCGCTCGAGGTCGAGTTGTGCCTCGCCGATCACCCTGATATCCGCGAATGTGCCGTGTTCGCCGCCGAGCTGCCGGACCGGCGCATGACGCTGAAGGCGGTGGTGGTGATGAACGACCGCGCAGCGGACCAGGGCGAGGCGACACGGCGGCTGCAGGACTACGTGAAGGGCAAGCTGCTGCCCTACAAATATCCGCGCGAGGTGATCTTCATCGACGAGCTGCCGAAGACCGGCACGGGGAAGATCGACCGGCAGGCGTTGTTGCGGATGTGAGGTAAGGACGGAGTTCCGCGCACCGCAATCGTAGGGTGGGCAAAGCGAAGCGTGCCCACCGCTTCTCTCCAGTGTGAGGTGGTGGGCACGGCGCCAGGGCGCCTTTGCCCACCCTACGAGATCTCGCGCTGGGCTGTCATCGCCCGCCTTCGCGGGGAATGACATCGTTATTGTTGCAACAACAGCGCTTTACTCACCCGCCCTTGCCCAGATGCTCCAGCGCATCCTCGGCCCGCAGCGGCACGCGCGAGGCCTCGTTGTTGAGATCGACGAGCTGCGACATCAGTCCCATCAGCGTCTTGCGATCGGCGGGCTTGAGCGGCTCCAGCATGCGGGCCTGGGCGCGCTCGACGGCGGGGATGATCTCGCGCAGGATCGCGACGCCGGCCTTGGTCAGATAGAGCAGCTTGATCCGCTTGTCCTCGGGCGCCGACTTGCGCTCGACAAACTCCTTGGCCTGGAGCCGCTCGATCACGCTGCCGAGCGTCGAGCGATCGAACGCGATCACCGCCGACAGCCGCGTCGCGTCGATGCCGGGATGGGTGTGGATCGCGATCAGAGCGGCGTATTGCACCGGCGTAAGGTCGAACGCCCTGCACTCCTCCATGAAGATCGAGACCGCGATCTGCTGCATGCGCCGGAACAGATAGCCCGGCGCGGCATAGACCGCGTCGATCGTGATCGGAGCGGCAGGCTTACTCGGCATCGGGCTGCTTCTCCGGCGCGGCATTGGCGAAGGCCGGCAGCGCCTTCGCGGCGGCTTCCGCCTTCAACAGGCGCGGATAGGCCGAGACATCGACGCCGAAGCGGCGCGCGTTGGCAAGCTGCGGCACCAGGCAGAGATCGGCGAGCGTCGGCGCATCGCCGAAGCAGAACGGCCCCTTCTCGTCCCTGATCAGCGTCTCGCAGGCCGACAGGCCCTCGCGGTTGACCCACGCCGCCCAATCCTGGACTTTCTCCTCAGCCAGGCCGAGCTCGCGCAAGCGCGCCAGCACCTTCAAATTCTGCACCGGATGGGTGTCGCAGGCGATCGCCAGCGCGAACGCCCGCACCTTGGCGCGACGCACCGGATCCTTCGGCAGCAGCGGCGGATTGGGATGTGTCTCGTCGAGCCATTCGATGATCGCAACCGATTGGGTCAGCACTTCGCCCCCATCGTTCTCCAGTGTCGGCACCAGGCCTTGCGGGTTGATGGCGAGATAGGCGGGCGCGCATTGCTCGCCCTTGCGCAAGTGATGCGGCAGGTGCTCGGCACCGAGCCCCTTCAGGTTCAGTGCGATCCGCACGCGATAGGCGGCGCTGGAGCGAAAATAGCCGTGCAGCTTCATCGAGACCCTCCCTGTTAGTTTGTGTCATTCCGGGGCTCGCGAAGCGAGAGCCCGGAATCCATACTCCCGATCGTGGTTATGGATTCTCAGGTGCGCAATTGCGCACCATAGCTCGACGCTGACGCGTCGCCCCGGAATGACGACCTTGTACGTCACCCCTCACGTTGACGCTACCTAGATCGTCAGTATACTGTCAATCAACAAATCGAACGGGAGCGCACCATGGAAGCCGTGACCAAGACGCCCGAACGCGAGGCGTTTTACAAGAAGATCGACGGCGAGAATCTCACCGCGCTGTGGACGGTGATGAGCGATCTGATCACGCCGGAGCCGAAGAGCGCGTGCCGGCCCCACCTTTGGAAGTTCGACGTCATCCGCGACTACATGACCGAGGCCGGCAAGCTCATCACCGCCAAGGAAGCTGAGCGGCGCGTGCTGGTGCTGGAGAACCCCGGCCTGCGCGGGCAATCGAAAATCACGACCTCGCTTTATGCCGGCGTGCAGATGGTGGTGCCCGGCGACGTCGCGCCCGCGCACCGCCACAGCCAGTCGGCGCTGCGCTTCGTGCTCGAGGGCAAGGGCGCTCACACCGCCGTTGATGGCGAGCGCACCGCAATGGAGCCCGGCGACTTCATCATCACGCCGTCGATGACCTGGCACGATCATTCCAATGAAACGAACGAGCCGATGTTCTGGCTCGACGGTCTCGACATCCCGCTGGTGCAGTTCTTCGACTGCTCCTTCGCGGAAGGCTCCAAGGAGGACCAGCAGAGGATCACGAAACCCGCCGGCGACAGCTTTGCCCGATACGGCCACAACCTCTTGCCGGTCGATGTGAAGCGGAGCTCGAAGACGTCGCCGATCTTCAGCTATCCCTATGTCTACACCCGCGAGGCGCTGGAGAAGGCTCGCACGAGCCAGGAGTGGGACGCCTGCCACGGGCTGAAGCTGAAATTCAGCAACCCCGAGACCGGCGATTTCGCGATGCCGACCATCGGCACCTTCATCCAGCTGCTGCCGAAGGGATTCAAGACCACGCGCTATCGGTCGACGGACGCGACGGTGTTCTGCCCGATCGAGGGACGCGGCCGCAGCCGCATCGGCGATGCCGTCTTCGACTGGGGCTCGCGCGATCTGTTCGTGGTGCCGAGCTGGCACTGGGTGACGCACGAGGCCGATGAGGACGCCGTGCTGTTCAGCTTCTCGGATCGGCCGGTGCAGCAGAAGCTGGATTTGTTTCGCGAGGATCGCGGCAACGCGTGAGCCCTGCTCTATCTCCGTCATGGCCGGGCTTGTCCCGGCCATCCACGTATCGCCGCGTCGAAACAAGACGTGGATGCCCGGGACAAGCCCGGGTATGACGACCTGAATTGTGGGTGCGATCTGCTCGACATCGTCATTGCGAGCGCAGTCTCGTAGGGTGGGCAAAGGCGCGTTAGCGCCGTGCCCACGTCTTCGCGACTCATGAAGGAATGGTGGGCACGCTTCGCTTTGCCCACCCTACGGGTGCAGTGATCGTGGCTACCGCCAGTGCAACAGCCGCATCTCCAGCCAGCCGATCACCTTGCCGATCGCGAGGCCGAACACTGACAGGATCACCACACCCGCGAGCAGCTGGTCGGTCTGCATCAGATTGCCGGCCTGCAGCACGAAGGCGCCGATGCCGTATTGCGCGCCGATCATCTCGGCGCTGACGACGAGCAAGAGGGCCACGGAGGCCGTGATGCGGAAGCCGGCGAGGATCGCGGGCAGCGCGCCGGGCCAGATCACCTTGCGCACGATGGTGGCGAAGGGAACGTTGAAACTTTGCGCCATGCGGATGAGGTTGCGCGGCACTGCATCGACGCCGCTATAGACCGAGATCGCGGTCGAGAAGAAGACGCCGAGCGCAATGGTCGCGATCTTCGGCTCTTCGCCGATGCCGAGCCAGAGGATCAAGAGCGGTAGCAGCGCGATCTTCGGGATCGGGAACAGCGCCGAGATGAAGGTGATGCCGACGCTGCGCGCCAGCCTGGACAGGCCGATGGCGAAGCCGACGGCGACGCCGGCCGCCGTGCCCAGCAGCCAGCCGACGCCGATGCGCAGCAACGAGGCCGAAAGATGCTGCCAGAGCGCGCCTGACATCGCGAGCTCGTAGATCGCCCGCACGATCGCCGATGGCGCCGGCAGGAACAGCGGATTGACGAGCCCGGCGCTTCCGGCGACCTGCCAGATCGCGATCACGAGGGCGAGCGCGATCCAGCCGCCGAAGCGGCTCGAGGCGGGCACGAAGCCGGCGCCGCGGAAGCGGACGCGCCGCGTCGTCTCGTCGTTCGCCGGTGTAACCGCGCGATCAAGCATGCTGGACCTCGCGCTCGGCATCGATCGCCTCGTTGCGGATCAGTGACCAGATCTGGTTCTGCAGTGCCAGCAGCTTTTCCCGCGCCGCCGCTTCGCCGCGCGCGGCGCGTGTCATCGGCATGGTGACGACCTCGCGGATGCGGCCGGGCCGGCGCGACAGCACCACGATGCGGTCGGCAAGGCGCGCGGCTTCTTCGAGATTGTGCGTGACATAGACCGCACCCATGCCACCGTCGGCGAGCAGGCGAACGAAATCCTCCATCAGCAGCTCGCGGGTCTGCGAATCCAGCGCCGAGAGCGGCTCGTCCATCAGCAGGATGGCGGGCTTCACCGCAAGCGCGCGCGAAATGCCGACGCGCTGCCGCATGCCGCCGGAGAGCTGTTTCGGATAGGTCGTCCGGAAATCGGTCAGGCCGGTGCGGCGCAGGGCGTCGTCGACCAAAGCGCGGCGTTGCGTGGCCGAGAGCTGGGTGTGCAGCAGCGGGAATTCGACATTCTCCTCGACCGTCGCCCAGGGCAGCAGCGCAAAATCCTGGAACACGAAGGTCAGCGGATTGAGACTGTCCGCCGGCGGCGCGCCACGCAGCTCGGGTGCACCGGAGCTCGGCTGCAGCAGGCCCCCCAGTATGGACAGCAGCGTGCTCTTGCCGCAGCCGGAAGGACCAACGATCGCCACCACCTCGCCGGCACTGAGGGTGAAGGAGATGTCGTCGAGCACGGCGAGATCGCCGAAGCGGTGGCTGATGTGGTTGGCGATCAGGTCCATTCTATCTCGTCGATCCCTTGCTAACCTCGAGATTCCGGGTTCTCGCTTCGCGAGCCCCGGAACGACGGATACATCAATCCGCCTTCACATAATCCTTAGCGATGATCGTGTTCGCATCAAAGCCCTTGTCGGCAAAGCCCTGCTCCTGGAGCCATTTGATCTGGTTGTCGACGTTCTTGACGTCGAGCTTGCCGTCGGGATCGATATAGGCGCAATTGCCGACCACCTGTTCGACCGGGAGATTGGTGTATTTCGCGATGATCTCCAGAAGCGGTTTGGTCTTGTCGTTGATCGGCGCCACCCCGTCCTTCATCGAAGCCAGGATGACGTC
This sequence comes from Bradyrhizobium sp. CB2312, assembly GCF_029714425.1. Lineage (NCBI taxonomy): Bacteria > Pseudomonadati > Pseudomonadota > Alphaproteobacteria > Hyphomicrobiales > Nitrobacteraceae > Bradyrhizobium > Bradyrhizobium sp. CB2312. The sequence goes on from NZ_CP121668.1 coordinate 9,490,043, forward strand.
GTGATATTCGCGATCGGCTTTGGCGAGCACGGCGAGGAATTTCGTCACCAGCGCCTTGTTGGTCAGGGTCTTCGGCGAGGCGAACACCGCCCCCAGCTGCCAGGGCGTCTCGTCGCCGACCCAACCCAGGAATTTCGCGCCGCCCTCGTCCATCAGTTTTCGTGCGGTGGAGATCGGCAGCAGCGCTGCATCGACGGTCTCGCCCTTGAGCGCGGCCGCCGCATTCGACAGCGATTGCAGCGGCACGATCTTCACGTCCGCGAGCTTGAAGCCGTATTTGTCGGCGAGCAGGCCGAGCGAATAATGGAAGCTCGATCCCACCTGCGTCACCGCGATGCGCTTGCCCGCGAGGTCCTTTGGCGTCTTCAAGCCGGCCGCATAGGCGTTGTTGCTGGCGAAATAGCCGATCAGGGGATAGCCGGCCTTCTCGCGGCTCATGCCGCCGATCACCTTCAGCGTGCCCTTGCCGGCGAGATTGTAGAGGCCAGCAGTGAAGGCGGTGACGCCGAAATCGACGTCGCCCGAGGTGGTCGCGACCGCGATCGGCTGCGCCGCGTCGAAGAATTTCAGCTCGACGTCGAGCCCGGCCTCGCGAAAGTAGCCCTTGTCCTGCGCGATGAAGACCGGCGCTGAGGAGGACAGGCGGAGCACGCCGACCTTGGCCTTCAGCACGTCATCGGCCCGCGCCGTGCCCATCGCCATGATCGCCAACAGGCCGGCAGCTGCGAGCCGTGCAATTCCGATCATCCCGTTTCCTCTCGTGCTTGTCTTGCAGTCCGTTACAGGCCCTCGGGCACCATCTGGTCCCGCCCGATGAAGGCGCCCTGTTGTTTCAACGTTTCCTGCAATTTTTCAATGGGGATTTCGCGGGGAATCCGGTTTCCGGAAAGCGCCAGCGCCGCAGCGGAACCGGCGGCCTCGCCCATCACAAAACAGGCACCGGAGACCCGCGCCGCCGACTGGCCCTCATGGGTCATCGAGGCACAGCGGCCGGCGACCAGCAAATTGTCGACGCCTTCCGGCACCAGCATCCGGTAAGGCAGCTCGTTGTAGCCGCGCGATTCCGGGATCGGCGGGAAGGTGAAGACGACGTCGCCGGGAACGTGGGCCTCGATCGGCCAGCCGTTGACGCCGATGGAATCCTCGAACGAGGCGCAGCCGAGCACGTCCTCGCCGCTGAGTTGGTAGCCGCCCTTGATGCGACGCGTCTCCCGGATGCCGAGCTGCGGCGGCAAATCGACGATGTAGGATTTTTCAAAGCCGGGTACGGCGCTACGCAGGAACTCGTACGCGGCGAGCGCCTGCTTGCGGCCCTCGATCTCGCCGCGGGTGAGATCATCGGGCTCGACGCCGTTGATGGCATGGCCGTCCTCACGCGCGACTTGCGTAAAGTTGACCCGCCATTCGATGCCGGATTTTTGCGGCCGCACGATCGCGCTTTTCCGCGGGAATGTGTGGGTGCCGGCGGCAAGCGCCTTTTCCATCAATTGCGGAATGGTGCGCCAGGCGTCACCCGCCTTGTCGGGATCGATGCCGTTGAGGCGGAGCATCATCGACGGATAGAGCGGATGACCGTGCTCGTCGCCGATCTCGAACGGCGCGCCGGCCCAGACCGCGAGATCGCCGTCGCCGGAGCAGTCGATGAAAATCTCCGCGCGCACGGCCTGCCGGCCGGCCTTGGTCTCGACCAGCAGCGCGTCGATGCGACTGTTATTGCCCATCACCACGCCGGCGCCGAGGGCATGGAAGAGAATGTGCACCTTGTGGCTTGCGAGCAGCTGATCCGCTGCGATCTTGTAGGCCGCGGTGTCATAGGCCTGCGCAAACACCTTGCCGAGGATCAGGTGCGGCGTGTTGAGACCGCCTAAGCGGTCGATCCGCGCCAGCAGATCGGATGCCATGCCCTGCACCAGGCGGTGGGCCTTGCCGTAGACATTGCCATGCAGGCCGCAAAAATTTGTGACGCCGGCGGCGGTGCCCATGCCGCCGAGAAAGCCGTAGCGCTCGATCAGCAGCGTCTTGCGCCCCGCCCGCGCCGCGGAGGCCGCAGCGACGATGCCGGCCGGTCCGCCGCCGAGGACGACGACTTCATATTCGCCATAGAGCGGCACCTTCCGTGCCGGTTCTTCGATCATGGCCCGCATTGCGCGTCCCTTCCCAAAATTCCTTGCTTGCAGGCGACTATGAATTAACGCGCAGCGAGCTACAATCTACCAAAATACGCGATCAGCTTTCGCGAATCGAGAAAGGTCGACATGGACATCCTCGTGAACCTGCAGGCCTTCCTCGCCACCGCCGATGCCGCCGGCTTCTCCGCCGCCGCGCGCAAGCTCAATGTCTCGACCTCGGTGGTCGCGAAGCGCGTTACGCAGCTGGAGGCGCGGATCGGCACGCCGCTGTTTCACCGCTCGACCCGGCAATTGCGGCTCACCGAAGCCGGCCAGCGCTACGTCCATCGCGCCCGTGGCGTCGTGACCGATGCAACAGATCTGCTCTCGCGCATGGGCGAGAAGGGCCACGACCTCGTCGATCACCTGCGCATCAAGGCGCCGACCTCGCTGACGGTGGCGCGGCTCGCGGATGCCTTCAGCGCGTTCCAGACCCAGAACCCGCGCCTTAAGCTCGAGATCGTGCTGATCGACCGCCCGGTCGATCCCGTCACCGAAGGTTTCGACATCGCGATCGGCGCCTTCCCGCACTCCTTCGGCGGCGTGGTCGACGAGCCGCTGTGTCCGCTGAAGCGGCTGCTCTGCGCCGCACCCGCTTACTTGAAGAAGCACGGCACGCCAAAGCATCCGCGCGACCTCGTCGAGCATCGCTGCCTCAGTTTCATGCCGACGGGGCCAGAATGGATCTTCGACGGACCGCGCGGCCGCATCAGCATCCAGGTCAGCCCGCTGCTCTCCTCCAACGAGGGACACGTGCTGGTGCGCAGCGCGATCGCCGGCAACGGCATCACACTGATGTCGCATTATCTGGTCGCGGATGCCTTGCGTGACGGCACCCTGAAGCCGGTGCTGCGCGACTTTCCGATTCCGGAATTGTGGGTGAAGGCCGCGATCCCCGAACGCCGGCGCAATGCGGCCGCGGTGCAGGCGCTGCTGACGCTGCTCAAGACGTCGCTCGCGCCGTCGCTGTGAGCCTGGTTGCATCATTGTCACAAGAGCGCCGTTGCTCTCGGCTGGCGGACCTGAGAGAAGGGTCGCCAAGCACCACTGTCATCGCCAGGCTTGACCGGACGATCCAGTATCCAGGGGCCTACGTTGGGGTGCTCGCTCTCACCACGAGTGCCGCGGCGTACTGGGTCGCCCGGTCAAGCCGGGCGACGACAAGCAACTTGGTTCAACGAATGGATTCGACGCTTTTGAAATTCACCCTGCCCGCGCTCGTCGCCCTCGCGATCTCCGCCAATCCCGCCGCAGCGCTGCAGCAAAACTGCCGCTTCATCCAGGCCAAGCCGGATCGCGAGGCCTGCTACAAGCGCCAGGAGGAGGAGCTTGCGGCGAAGCGCAAGCCCGCGGCGCCGACCGACGAGAGCAAGACGCTCGAAACGCTGCGCCAGATGCGGCAGGACGATGACGCGGTCTATCGCAGCATCAACAACATCTGTCGCGGCTGCTGACGTTCAGTCTTTGCCGCCGCCCCAGTTCGCCGCCCGCTTCTCCGCAAACGAGGCCAGCCCTTCCGCCGCCTCTGCGCTCTGGCGCTTGACCGAATGTAGGTGCACGAGCCGCTTGTAGGCGGCATCGTCGACCGCCATGCCGCCGAACGAGCTCTCCAGCGCGAGCCGCTTGGTCTCGGCCATCGCCTCCGGACCGTTGGCGAGCAGCTGCTCGACCACCTTGCTGCCTGCGGCTTCGAGCTCGGCGAGCGGCACCACCTCGTGGACGAGGCCGATGCGGCGGGCGTCCTCGGCGCCGAAGCGCTCGCCGGTGAGCGCGTAGCGGCGGACTTGCCGGACGCCGATGGCATCGCAGAGCTGCGGGATGATGATGGCGGCGGTCAGGCCCCAGCGCACCTCGGTGATGGAGAACAGGGCGTTGTCGGCGGCAATCACGACGTCGCAGGCGGCAATCACGCCGGTACCGCCGCCAAAGCAGCCGCCCTGCACCAGCGCCACCGTCGGGATCGGCAAGGTGTTGAGCCGCTGCACCGCCTCGAAGGTCGCACGCGAGGCCGCCTCGTTGGCCTCGGGCGATTGCTGCCGTACGCCGTTGATCCATTTGAGGTCGGCGCCGGCCTGAAAATGCTTGCCGTTGCCCCTGAGAACGACCACCCGCAGGTTGGGCTTCTTGCCGAGCTCGTCCATGGCCGCGAGCACGCCTGATATCAAGGCGCCGTCATAGGCGTTGTTCACCTCCGGCCGGTTCAACGTGACGGTCGCGACCCCACGCGCATCGAGGGTCCACAGGACGGGGCTGGCAGTCATCGGCGATCCTCCGGTCATTCGTTTCGCGCGCACTATGGCCGAGGCAACGCATCCCGATCCATATCTTTCCAGCGTGGGGCGGTCGCGCCCATCGCATGGCGGCTTGTGTCATGCTGCCGCCGGGCGGCATCCGAGGGATCAGGGACGGGACATTACATGCGCATCTGCATTTTCGGCGCGGGCGCCGTCGGCAGCCACATCGCGGTCAGGTTGGCGCGCGCCGGCCATGAGGTCAGTTGCGTCATGCGGGGGGCGCATCTGGAGGCGGTGCGGGCGCACGGCCTCAAGCTGCGCGTCGGCGATTCCGAGGTCAGTGCCAAGGTGAACGCGTCGGGCGATCCGGCCCAGCTCGGCCCGCAGGACGTCGTGATCTCGACGCTGAAGGCGACCGCACTGACGGGACTGGTGTCCAGCATCAAGCCGCTGCTCCAGGACGACACCGCCATCGTGTTCGCGCAGAACGGCATTCCCTGGTGGTATGGCATCGGCCTGCCGCCGCGGCATCCGCCCCCGCCGGACATCTCCTTTCTCGATCCCGGCGGGCGGCTGCGCGCCTGCATCCCGAAGGAGCGGATCATCGGCGGCGTCATCTTCTCGTCCAACGAGGTAACCGCACCCGGCGTGGTGCAGAACCTGACGCCGGACCGCAATCGCCTCCTGATCGGCGAATGTGACGACCGCAATTGCGAGCGCATCACCAAGCTCCGCAGCGTCTTCAACGACGCGCGGCTGGAATCGCCGCCGGTGGCCGAGATCCGCGAGGCGATCTGGTCAAAGCTGCTGACCAACATGTCGCTCTCGGTGCTGTGCCTGCTCACCGGGCAGACCGCGCGCGGCGTGCGCGACGATCCCGCCTTCGCCGACGTCATCCCGCGCATGCTGAACGAGGCCAACGACATCGCCCAGCACTTCATCCCCGAGGTCAAGCGGGTGACCCGCAGCGGCCCCGCCCCCAACCACAAGCCGTCGCTGCTGCAGGATTACGAGCTCGGCCGCGCCATGGAGATCGACGTGCTGGTGAAGGCCCCCGCCGCCTTCGCGCGTACCGCCGGCCTGTCGACGCCGACGCTCGACCTGATCGCCGCGCTCGCGATCCAGAAGGCGCGCGACAAGGGGCTTTATTCGGCGAGTTGATCGATCCAGGCCGCAAGCGTGTCGAGCACCTCGGTGAGGGCCTCATCATTGGTCCGGCCGGACTTTTTCAGCACCGCGAAGGAATGATCGCCGCCTTCGATCTCGTGCAGGGTCGCCTTCCCACCCAGCGTTTGGGTCACCGGTTTGAGGTAGCTGAGGTCAGCAAGCCCATCGCGCGTGCCTTGCAGGAACAGCATGGGGATCGCGACTTGGGCGAGGTGCTGGGCACGCTCGGACGACGGCTTCTTGTCGGCATGCAGGGGAAAGCCGAGGAAGGCGAGCCCCTTTACGCCCGGCAGCGGCGCCTTCGACTGCGCCTGCGAGGTCATGCGCCCGCCGAAGGACTTTCCGCCCGCAACGAGCTTCAATCCGGGGCAGAGCCGGGCCGCCTCCGTGACCGCTGCACGGACCGCGGCGTGCGCGACCGCCGGCGCGTCGGGACGCCCCTTCTTCTCTTCCATATAGGGGAAATTGAATCGGAACGTCGCAACGCCGCGGTCCGCCAAGCCCGCCGCGACCTTCGCCATGAACGCATGCCGCATGTCGGCGCCGGCGCCATGCGCCAGCACGTAGCAGGCGCGCGCGTGGTCCGGCTGCGTCAGGATCGCCGAGACCGTGCCGTTGCGCTCGATATCGAGCTTGAGCTCTGTCACCTTGACCGTCACGACGCGTTCACCCCTCGATCTTCCGGGCCGCGCCGCCCGGTGGCCAGAGATAGTTCAGGACGTGATTGAGCGTCGTCATGATCTCGCGGTATCCGGCGTCGCTCTTCACTGGACCGAATTTATCTTCGAGGGCAAGCTTGGCAAAGCCGTGAACGGTCGACCAGGCGGCTGCGGCCGCGGTCTTCGCCTGCCTGGGTGTCCCACCAACGAGCTCGGCGATGATGATCTCGAACTCGCGGCCGGCCGCCCGGCTCGCCTGCCTGAGACGCGGATCGTCGGCGACGAGGCGCTTGTTGGCAAACATCATCTGGAAGCGGCCGGGATGTTTTAGCGCGAATTCGACATAGGCGAGGCCCTGGGCGTGGAGCTTTCCGCGCGCATCCTGCTTGCGAGACGCAGCATCCCGCAGCGCGCCGGCAAGCGCGTCATAACCGCGGATCGCCACCTCGGTCAAAAGACCCTGCGCATTGCCGAAATGATGCGACGGCGCGGCCGGGGACACGCCGGCGCGGCGGGCGGCCTCGCGCAGGGTGAACCCTTCGGCACCGTGCTCGGCGAGAATGGCTTCGCTGGCGGCGATCAGGGCTTCCTGCAGCTCACCATGATGGTAGCCGGCTTCCGGCTTCGGAACCTTGCTATTCGGCTTGGCGCGCGCGGGCGCGATCGGTTTCGTCATGCGAGAACTTGACACTGTTCAGATTGAGAGCTATGCATCTTAGCACTGTTTAGATTGACTTGCCCGGAGTTCGAAATGACCGAAATGCAGCCTGGCACCGCGACCTCGCCGGTGAAACGGCGCCATCTGGTCGGCGGCGCCGTTCTCGGCATGCTCGCAAGCGCCGTCGGCGGCCTTGCCGGCGGCATCGCGCTCGGCCAAGGCGCGGCGCTGCCGCAGCAGAAGCCGAGCGGCCGCCAGCGTTTCACCGACAAGGTCGTCCTCGTCACCGGCGGCACCTCCGGCATCGGCCGCGCCGCCGCGCTGATGTTCGCCGCCGAAGGCGGCAAGGTCGTGTTCTGCGGGCGCAATGTCGAGCGCGGGGCAAAGGTGGAGGACGCGATCAAGGCCGCCGGCGGCGAGGCGGCGTTCGTCCGGGCCGACGTCCGCAACGAGGCCGAGGTCAAGGCATTGGTCGACAAGACGATCGATCTCCATGGGCGGCTCGACGTTGCCTTCAACAATGCCGGCATCTCCATCGAGAAGCCGCTGCATCAGTACAGCGCGGCCGAATTCGACGATGTGATCAATACCGACCTGCGCGGCGTGTTCCTGTCGATGAAGTACCAGATTCCACACCTGCTGCAGAAGGGCGGATCGATCGTCGTCACCTCGTCATCCAACGCCATCGCCACGACGGCAAAGCGCTCGGCCTATTCCGCGGCCAAGCGCGGGCTCGTCGGGATGGTCCAGGCCGCGGCGCTCGAATATGCCCAGTACGGCATCCGCATCAATACGCTGATCCCCGGCACCACGGACACGCCGTTCATCCGCAGGCTCGCCGGCATGGAAAATCTGCCTGATGCGGCCTGGCACGTCGCCATCGCGCAATGGGCCAAGAGCCATGTGCCGGGAATGCAGCGCGTGGCAACCGCGGAGGAGATCGCAGCCTTCGCGCTCGTGCTCGCCTCGGACGATCATCCCTACACGACGGGCGGCCAGTTCGTCGTCGACGGCGGCAAAACCGCACAGGCGGGATAGGGCATCGGCCGACGCAGCCTCAAGACACAATCATTGGCGGCTTCGGCAGGCGTAGCAAGGCGGGCTTGCGCCCGCGCCTGGCCTTATGGCACGGCTGAGCGCTCATCGCAGTCAACGACCGAGGCCGCCATGTCCTACCGCTCCTCCTGGATGACCGAAGAGCTTGACGTCTTCCGCGACCAGTTCCGGAAATATCTCGCCAAGGACCTGGCGCCGCATGCCGAGAAATGGCGCGAGCAGAAGATGGTCGACCGCTTCGCCTGGCGCGGGCTCGGCGAGATGGGCGCGCTGCTGGCAAGTGTGCCGGAGGAATATGGCGGCCTGGGCGCAACCTTCGCCTATGACGCCGCCGTGCTGGACGATCTCGAGAGCACGGTGCCGGAGCTGACCACCGGCGTCTCCGTGCACAGCGCCATCGTCGCGCACTACATCCTCAATTACGGCTCGGAGGAGCAGAAGAAGCGCTGGCTGCCGAAGATGGCCTCGGGCGAGATGGTCGGCGCCATCGCCATGACCGAGCCCGGCACCGGCTCGGACCTGCAAAGCGTCAAGACCACGGCGAAGAAGCAGGGCAATTCCTACGTCATCAACGGCCAGAAGACCTTCATCACCAACGGCCAGGCCGCCGATCTCGTCATCGTGGTCGCGCGCACCGGCGAAGCCGGCGCGAAAGGCATCTCGCTGATCGTGGTCGAGACCGCGGGCGCGGACGGCTACAAGCGCGGGCGCAACCTCGACAAGATCGGCCTGCACGCCTCCGACACCTCGGAGCTGTTCTTCGACAATGTGACGGTGCCGCCGGAAAACCTGCTCGGCAAGGAGGAAGGCCAGGGCTTTGTCCAGCTGATGCAGCAATTGCCGCAGGAGCGCCTTGCGCTGGCGGTCGGCGCCGTCGCCTCGATGGAGCGGGCAGTCAAGCTCACCACCGAATACAGCAAGGAGCGGAAGGCGTTCGGCAAGCCGTTGATGGATTTCCAGAACACCGCCTTCACGCTCGCCGAGCGCAAGACCGAGGCGATGATCGCCCGCGTCTTCGTCGACTGGTGCATCGAGCGCCTGGTCGCCGGGGATCTCGACACCGTGACGGCCTCGATGGCGAAATACTGGTGCACGGACAAGCAGGTGCAGACCGCCGACGAATGCCTTCAGCTGTTCGGCGGCTACGGCTACATGCAGGAATACCCGATCTCGCGCATCTTCATCGATTCCCGCATCCAGACGATCTATGGCGGCACCAACGAGATCATGAAGCTGCTGATCGCGAGGTCGTTGTAGCCTGCAACGACCTCATTCTATGGTTGTTGACGTGAAACGGGAGTGATAATCTTCGCCGAGAGCTGGCGAGGCCCGGAGTGTCCGTGTCATGCGAAAGCGACCCGCGTCAGGAAAGCGCCCCCGGGGCAAGTCATCTCCTGACACCGCGTCGCGTTCAGGCAAAAAGCCGCCCTCGGATCACAAGGCGTCTTCAGACAAGAGCTCTTCAGGCGGCAGTTTGGAAACCGTCTACGTCTTCAATGCAGGCCGCGTTTGCCCCGGCGACATCCTACTGACCAGAGTCCCACTAAAGCTCCTCGATCACTCGACATTCCAGAGCAATGCGATTCAGGCTGGGACCCGGGCGCCCTTCAGCCACGCCGCTCTTTGCATCGAGCCCGGCTTGATGATCGAAGCCGTCGGCGCCGGCATCTGCCGATTCGCCCTCGGCGCGACCGGCGTGCGATCGAGAGCCAATGTGAAGCTCCTCAGGCTCAACCTCGACGTGGTCAACGGGCCACAGCATGCTCAATTGGCCGCGCATTTCGGCCACCAATATCTCTCGCGCGGCTATTCGCTGCCCGGAGCGCTCGGCACGCGGATCGCTCCTCTCCGCAAGGCAACGCGCGGTGATCTGTTTTGCTCGGAGCTGGTCGCGCGAGCCTATGACGAGGCGCGCTGCCCGCTCTTGCCCGGCAAGAAGCCAAACAGAATCGCGCCCGGCGATCTCCTGAAGTCGGACGTCCTGCGCGACGTCACCAGGCTCGCGCTCGAGCCCATCACGATAGACACGCCGTTGATGTATTATCTGGACGACGGCTCTCATTTCGAACGGGTGGCGCACTGGGAGGTGCGCACGAAGATCAAGATCGTGCGGAGCCCGCCGGTCCAGCGTGAGCTGGCAGCACTCGGCGCCAGCGTGCCGAGCTTCTTCGAGCTCGAGAAGGTGTTGAGGAAAGTCTCATCGCCTGGGCTCGACAACGCCGTCCATGACGAGCTGGTTCGGCACGATTTCAGCGCCGAATACACGCGCAGGACGCTTACCTCGGTCGGTCTCAAGGAGCCCAGCGAAATCCTGAGTGCGGAATTCGCCGCGCGTTTCGAGCCGCCCGAGGACCAGCTCAAGAACCTGAACGAGGCCACCCTGGAGTTCCTGCTGGAGGAGCGAAAATCAGCAATCGTCTCGTTCCAGAATGACATCGCTTCGCGGAAGACGGATATCGAGACATGGAATCGTCATCGAAGCAGCTGGAATTCACGAACTTTCGACTATCTCACGACCATGCAGCGTCCATTGCTGGCCGTCAGCGAGCAACTGCTCAAGCTATTCCGAAAGGAGCTTGACGCCCTGACGGCGGAGCAGCGCAGAAGAGCCACCGCGGCACAATAGCGGAAGGGCTCCCTTCGCGAGCAAGCCTGATCCGTTCAGTTCGGATGCCACCAGCGGCCGCCGATGACGACGCCTTCGGACACGATCTTGCGGTCACCGATCAGGTGCTCGCCGACGACGTCCTCATAGTCGAACTGGCCCTGCTTCACCGAGATCAGCGTGGCATCGCCGACGCTGCCCGGCTTGAGGCTGCCAAGCTCGGGCCGCCGCAACGCCATCGCCGCGTTCACCGTCGAGGCCGCGACCACATCCGACAGCTCCATGCCCATGCACAAGAACTTCGACATGGTCGTGACCTGGTCGAAGGCCGGGCCGTCGATGCAGAGCTGGTGGATGTCGGAGGAGATGGTGTCCGGATAGAAGCCGTTGGCGAGCATGGCACGCGCGGTCTTGAACGCGAACGAGCCCTTGCCGTGGCCGATGTCGAACAGCACGCCGCGCTCGCGCGCGTCCAACACCGCCTTCTTCACCGTGCCCTGCGCCGTCGCCGGCGTGTTGGGGAACGGGCGGAACGCATGGGTGAGCACGTCGCCGGGACGCAGGCGCGCCAGCACCTCCTCATAGCTCGGCGGCGGATGATCGATATGCGCCATCAGCGGCATTCCGACCTCGTTGGCGACCTCGAGCGCGATGTCGAGCGGCACCGCCCCTGATGTGCCTGAGGAATGCAGGCCGACGCGGACCTTGATGCCGACGATGAGATCGCGGTTGGCATCGGCCACCTTGGCCGCCTCGATCGGATTCATCAGCCGCAGCTCCTCGCTCTCGCCGACCATGATCCGGTGCGAGAAGCCGAAGATGCCGGCATGCGAGACGTGCAGATAAGCGAGGATGCGGACCTGGCTCGGCTCGATCACATGCTTGCGAAAGCCCGCGAAATTGCCCGGCCCGGCGCTGCCGGTGTCGACCGCCGTGGTGACGCCGGAGAGGCGGCAAAATTCCTCGGCATCGATGCCGAGCGAGGTGCCGCCCCAATAGACATGGGTGTGGAGATCGATCAGTCCCGGCGTGACGATGTACCGCGAGACGTCGCGCACATCGGTGCCCGGATCCGCCTTGAGCCCGCTGCCGATCGCCGCGACCTTGCCGCCTGAAAATGCGACATCCGTCACGGCATCGAGCTTTTGGGACGGGTCGATCACCCGCCCACCGCGCAGGATCAGGTCAAAAGGCATCATGGTCTCCGGATGTGGCAGTGAGGCGGCTGACCATCCGTCAGCCGAAAGAGGGGAAGGCTGCCACTTCTAGCAATTTTTACGCCGGAGTCCTTGGCAAACAGGGACGATGTCCCGTGCCAAAATGGCGATCCGAGAGATTGGCCTGGAAACGCCATCTCCCGCCGCCTCTGCAAACCTGGGTCCCGGACACCTTGCGCCGCGCATTCGGGCGCCATGTCGGCGTGACACCCGCCGAATACCGCAAGCGCTTTGCGCGGATCGTGGCTTGACGTGAAAACAGCCCGATCGCGGCTGCCGACAGACAAGTGCGCTGGCGATCAAACGAGAATGGCGATCCCGGGATGACTCGAACATCCGACCTACGGTTTAGGAAACCGCCGCTCTATCCGGCTGAGCTACGGGACCGCGTTGAAGTTGTTGGCGAATTCTGCGAGCGTCAGATCTTGCTCCGAATTCGCCGCTTCACATGCCAATCTCTAATGAAAGAGCAGCCGCACATCAAGCGAACGCTTGCGGCAGCGAGGCCGGGAACCACGCCGGACGCCGGCTGTCCGGGGCATCTCGCCTGAAGCTGCCGCTTCCAGGCGACCGATCAGCGCACCCGCCCCGGTTGCCGGCCGGACTCGCCCCATGCGGTCAATTTGAGCTTGACGCATCCTCGATTGCGTCAAAAATCCAACCGTGACATTGGCCGCTGTTGTTGTCCGTGCCAATCGCACGCAGCCGGCGCTGCTGTCCTGGAGGCGGCTCCAATATCGCGACGGTGCCGAGCGCTGGAAAAAAAGCGCCGTCCCGAACGTGGGACGGCAGTTCAGGGAGGATCATGAAGAGGGACGTCTCCGGCAGATCGATCGTGCGCTGCGCATAGACGCGACTTCCGGGACTGCCATCCGCGCCAAGTGCGGTGATCATCAGAAGGTCGCCGCGCAGCTCGACAAGAATGATCTCCTCGTGAGTTTTGCTTGTCGGAACGTGCGGAGCGTCGCAGGTTGAGAAACGAAGTTTGTTCTTCATTCGGATTGAGAAGTCGACCATTCCGTTGCCCCGGCTGATTGGCTGGAATTGAGAGAGGTTGCAGGGGCTGGCGGGTAAACTGTCCGGGCGATGTCCCGGTGCCGAAATATCTAGCTCTAGGTAGCCCACCGTTGCCTCTTGGTGCTGTTGCATCGTGCTGGCCGGAATAGGGCTTGCGTGTGAGAGGATCGTGAAGGGCCTCATCGCGATAACGAAAGATCATTTCACGGTGAAATAACGGGACATATCCTTAAGATCGGCGAGGTAGATGCGAGGACGCCATGGCATCACATGGGACCATTTCTTCTACGCAATTTCGCAGGACCGCTCATTTTCAGCCACTCTCGGGGGAGTCCGGACAAGACCCCGGCGGCTTCTGCCACTTCATCTCGACGCCTGCGGAGGAAGAGCGCTTCACGCTTGGCGGCGACCGATTTGACCCATCGAACCCCGTTCATTGGGCGCGGGCCGAGAGCCTGATGAAAAGGCTCGCGCATCTGATCCGGTTCAATCCGGACGAGAACAAAGCGAAGCCAAATCCCAACCTGCCGAGCGGCTACACCTATTTCCTGCAGCTGGTCGCGCATGACCTCGTGCACAGCGCGATTTCGACCTCGCTCGGCGACGGGCAGACGGCCGGGCTCAGCAACGTACGGAACGCCCCGTTACGCCTCGAGACCGTTTACGGCGGAGGACCAACCGAATGCCCGCACGCCTATGAGGCCGCCCCGGTCGCATTCCGCAGCAAGCTCCGGCTGGGCAATTCGCGGATCGATCAAAACGATCAGGATCATCGCGGCCCAATAAAGGACATCGCGCGCGGCACGACGAGCACTGCCGCCGAGCTGGCCCGAAAGGCGAGCTATCCCGAAGCCTTGATCGCCGATCCCCGCAACGATTCCCATGCGATCATCTCGCAGATCCTGGTTCTCTTCCATGAACTGCACAATTGCATCGTGGATGAACTGGGGAATCTGCCCCGGATGGACAATCCATTTGCCGACGCGCAACGACTGTTCACGACCGCACGGACTGCCTGCGTTCTGATCTACCGTGATCTGATCCGGCAGGACCTGCTTCCGCGCATCCTGCATGAGGACGTCTGGCGGGCTTACAACACCGATCAGAAACCGTTCCCCTGGCGCGTCGGGGGCGAATGGCGGGCGCCTCTCGAATTCACCAACGGGTTCTTCCGCTTCGGCCATTCCATGATCCGGCCGATCTATCGCTTCAACAGCGGCCCGGGCAATGCCTTCACCATCGAGCAGATCCTGGCGCGCACCTCCGACAAGTCACCCGCGGACGTTCCTCTGGAAACCGCATGGCTGGTGAATTGGGATCTGTTTTTCAGCAGCGACCCCCATGCCGGAAACGTCAGCATCCGGATCGGCCCGTGGTCTCAGGTCGGTATCGGGGAGGAGGTCCCGGGCGAAGGCGATCTGATCGCGCGCGACCTCTTGAGCTCCATTGCGATCCAGCCCTGGTCGATCGGCCCTCTCGTCGACCGCCTCAGGACCACGCACGGAGCACTGCTCGACAAGTCTGAATTACTGGCAGGACAGATCGGTTCGCGGCCATGGGCTGTGCGCATCTCCGAATGGCTGACAAAGCGATCGGACGCGACCTTCGGCTCCTTCAACAAGCTTTCGCCGAGGGAAATCGAGACCCTCGCGAAGGATCCGCCGATCCCGCTGTTCGTTCGCTTCGAGGCAGGCCTCGACTCCGGCAACCAGGGCGAACGTCTGGGCATCCTGGGTTCGATCGTCGTGGCCGACGTGATCTGCGGTGTCTTGCAGTCCGATCGGCTGCTGCCAGACAATCCCGCAGGCGGGTTGCAGAGCGAGCTCGCGTCCTTGTCGGCGGCAACGCTCGGCAACACCGGGAGCGGCCAAGCCAACATCTTCGCATTCCTGGCGGACATCGAAGGCCCGGAGCGAAAGATCAGCCTGATGACCGTTCGGCGGTTTCTCAACGACAGACAGCGCGTCACCCAAGCATGACAACCCTGTAGCGTGAAAGGAGAGAAGCGATGGCCTACCCGAGAATCAATGTCAGAAACATTCCAGGCAATCACGAGAATTGGGGCAAGCTGGTCAAGACCTGGTCCACCGGCAAGAACTACGTCCGGCATGTGATCACCGACAAGGATCCGTTTCCCACTGACGTCGACCCCAAGGACGAGTTTCCCAAGCCGAAGACCTTCAGCGAGTTCGTCGCGCAGGCCCAGGCTGCCGGCGTTCAGCTGTTCTTCGACGACGGCGAAAAAAATGCAGACGTCACCGGCGACGAAAAACTGGACCTCGTGATGATCGACGTTCCGCTAACTACGCACTACGTGAAGCTCCCGCACCGCGAGAGGATCTTGGAGTCCGAAGCTCGGCAGTTGGCCGGCCCGCCCTATCCGTTGCCGCTCTTCTACGAGCGCATCCACGGCACAAAGCCGCTGCCCGGAGAAACGAGCAGTCCGAGCCAGAAGGCGAGGCTCCACGCCGAGCGGGTCGGCGAATACACGATCAACACTTGCGGCTGAGGGCCGTGCTCACCACGGTCCGAACTCAATACCCTCGACAGGGGCGCCGGCCGCAGCAAGACCGGCGGCCAGGCGCTCCCAATCCGCACGGATTGCGATCGGAAAGACGTGCAGCAGCCAGCGCGTGATGTTCTCGCGCGTTGGTTTCTGCTGGCCGTGCCAATCTGCAGCAACCCGCTCCATCGCCTTCGCCAGATCCGCCCTGGCCTCGTCGAGGCGACCGAGATGCGCCTTGGCCGCGCATTCCCATATGATGAAGGCCGGCGACATCCCGAGATCCTCGCGGGAGGCATCGCAACATCCGGCATAGTCGGAGCATAGAAACTTGATTGCACCGGAATAAGCGATCTGCGGCGCCGTGGGGACCGGCGTGATCCGGAGCGACGCGGCCGAGAGCTTCGCTGCACGCTCGTATTCGCCGCAATACGCACAGATCTGGCCCGACGCCATCAAGGTCCAGGGATCGTTTTCGTTCAAATCGACCGCAAGCGCCGCGTGCAACGTCGATTCGTCCATGCGGCCGAGCAGCTGATAGGTCCATGCGAGCGCCAGCTGCGCACGCGAATCGAGCGGGTCGAGCTGGATCGCACGCTGCGCTATACGCAGCGTCTCGGGATGCTTGGCCCGATCGCGAAATTGTCCTGGAAGCGCGATATGCGCGATGTTGCGATACTGAACGAGGCCGCTCAAGGCGGGAGAGAAATCCGGCGCATCGGCGAGCAGGCTCTCGATCAAGGCGGCGGCCGCCGGCCAGTCCTTCGAGGCCATTTGCAGCAGCAGGGCCTGGCCGCGCAACCATCGATCGTGGATCTCCAGCGTGATCTCGCCTCCGGCTGCAAGACGACGCAGCCGCTCGGCCGAGACATGGATGTTCAGTGCCATCGCGATCTGGCGGACGATCCGCTCCTGCGTTTCGAACCACTCGGTCAGCGTGATCGAATGGCGCTCGCTCCAGATGCAGACGGAATTGGCGGCATCGCGCAGGGTGATGACGAGCCGAACCGTGCCGTTCAACTCATAGGTACTGCCCTCGACGATGTATTCCGGCGGGGACGACCAGGTTCTCGGCTCCGATTCCCAGACTGGCGGCAATGTCCGCACCGACCATTCGCGAAAACGCGCGAGGCAGGCAACGAACTCGTGACGAAATCCGTCGACAAGGTGGCGCATGCCCTCAGGCACGCCGCTCGCCTGGAACGCGCAGACGGATATAAGCAGCCGCTTCGGGGCGGGGGCCAGCATTTGCGACACTCCGTGCAGGCTCTGGGCAATCGCCGGGGCCTGCTGTTGCTCGCCTGGACCCGGCATCTGCTTGATGCGAACGATCAGCTCTTGAGTCTCCTTGGATGGCTCGATGTCGTAGTCGGCCTCCAGAAGGTCCCAGAGAGATTTATAGATCTTCAAGGCTCCGCCGACGTCGCCCCGCGCCGCGCGCGTCCGAATGAGGTGCTGGCAGGCGATTTCGTGCGTTGGATCGAGGTTGAGCAGAGCCAAAGCCGCGTCGGTTGCTTCACGAGAGTCTCCCTCGCGGGGCAACAAGCGCTCGAGCGCGAGCGTCAATCTGTCATGGAACAGCTGGCGCTTGGTCAGCAGCCAGACCTGGAAGGCCGGATCGAGATTGTCGAGACCGGACAGCAGGGTCTCGGTGATACGCGGAGTATCGAGCAGGCGCGGATGCACCGTGCCCTGCGCAGCAGCCGCAAGCACCTCGTCGACGTCGCAGCGGCGGCGGGTGCGGGAGAGCGCCAGGTTTTGCTTGTCGGCCCGGAATCCCTCAAAGCCGGCATTGTCGAAGGCAAGCCTGAGGTCATGGACGACCTGCCGCAGCGAAGCCCGCGCATGTTCTTCGTCGCTCTCACTCCATAAGAGCCCGACCAGGCGTTCGCGCGTATCCTGCGTGTTGTCTGAAAGAGCAAGATAGGCTGTCAGCGCCTTGGCCTTGCGCGTCGCGAGTGAGATCTCTCGCTCGTCGACCTTGGCGGCGAAATCGCCAAGAAGGCGCAGGGCCAATTGACCGCTCGCCAGCGCTTCCTGAATCCCCGCTGCCACCTCTGACGCTCCACCAATAGCCGGAGTCATGGTCAACCACGCTTACCCAATCTTACGAAACGCAACCAACAGGCGTCCAGCGATATCTTGGCTTCTAAAATAATGGGATCTCCTGCCCGGCAAGAGCCGAGCTCCCGCGCACTCGGGAGAATCGCTTCGTCGAAACTGCTTCCGAAAAAGGTTGCAAATCAGGCGAAACGGCCCTTGCGACGGCAACGCCGAGGTCGTGCCGGGTATGATCGACAAGAAAGAGCCGGATACCTC
Source organism: Bradyrhizobium sp. CB2312 (assembly GCF_029714425.1). Classification (NCBI taxonomy): domain Bacteria; kingdom Pseudomonadati; phylum Pseudomonadota; class Alphaproteobacteria; order Hyphomicrobiales; family Nitrobacteraceae; genus Bradyrhizobium; species Bradyrhizobium sp. CB2312. The sequence continues at coordinate 9,507,646 of NZ_CP121668.1, forward strand.
GGTCCCGCAGGTGGCTCACCAGCCCCTTTAGTCCGTCAGCCGCCGTCGGCAGGCTTGCAACATCCGGCGACATCGCCTGCGGTTGAAGCAATGCGCAATCCTCTGCCGCGAACGCTGCGCGACGCAGATGGCGACGATCCGCTTCATTCAATGCGGCATCGCCCGCCTCGTCCCGCTTGGTTGCTGCGACCGGTGCAGCCAGCTCCATCTGACACATCTCGAGCACCGCAGCCCTTGCCGCGTCGTTCGCGGCGAGCCTTGACGATAGTCCACATGCCAATTCCCGGCCGTCGCGCGCCAGAGATACGGCCGCAACCACCGGAATGCCGATATCGGTCGTGATGTCGAGTAGCATGGTCCGCCGCGTCGACTCGCCCTTGCGCAATCGCCCGATCAATTCAGCCCCGGCTTTGGTAACGGGATGCTCCAACGCAAAGCCCTTCGGGCGAAGGCCGCCCAGCCACCACATCGCGGCCGCGTCACGCTCGCAGAGCTCCAGGACTGCGCGCAGCGCGGCGGCTTCGAAGCTCGGTCCCGCGGCTGCACCTGACGACAATGCGACGACCGGGTCGATCGCCCTTCGCTCCTGCGGGCGCCTCAAGCAGAGATCAGCCGGCAAGAGTCCGGCTTCTCCGGTTGCAGCGTCAACCGCGTTGACGCAGTCGATGGTTCGGTTCGCGCCTGACACGGCCTGGCCAATCCAGCCGTCGGAGACAAAGCGCGTCCGATCGCTCGCGGCGACCGTGGCCGCAATGTCGCCCGGCCGTTCGAACTGGGAGAGATACTCGGCTGCCTCTCCCAGACATGACACCAGCGCTGTCGCTTGCGTCTCGCCGTTTCCTGTGACGCTTAGTCGCGCCCCCGCGCCAGCCGTCGCGCTCGGATCGGGGGCGATGACGATCTCGCCGCCGATGCAGTGAAAGCCCGGGGCAAAGGGCGATGCAATCGAGAACACGCGGCTCAGACGCGCCGTAAGCGCGACGAGCTCGGCCGATGCGAGACCAGCAATGCTGTCCAGCAGCTTGGCGTCAGATTGGGAACGCAAATCCAGGGCGGCGAGATTCATGGATCGATCCCGGCCAGGTTTTCGGTCATTCGCACCACCATACTAGCTTAAGACGCACGCAAGCCAAACAACCCGCCCAAGTGCGCGTGTCCTCATCGCATCCCACAACCTCAATCTGACCGCTGAAAACAAGCGAGTTCGTCAAACGAGCGTGAAAAATCGTGCTGAATGGCAATTCTGACTGCATCCCGGGATCACCCCGTCTCTCGTGGCAGGTCACGCTGCAATGACGCCTGCCTGCTTAAGGTGCCTGCATCCGACGCAGACGATTGGCCGCAACACCAATCAGGAGGCGCACCATGAAGTTGAGAACGTTGACAGAATCGCGCATTGCGATGACGGAGACACCAGGTCGACGGGATGTGCCGGCACTCGAACGCAGGTGGGGCGCGGTCCTCGCGGTCGACATCGTCGGCTATTCGCGGCTGACGATCCTGGACGCGGAATTGGCCTATTTTCTGTACAAATCTCATCGACGTGAGCTGCTCGACCGGAAGCTCGAGGAGTACGGCGCTCGATTCTTCAAATCGACCGGCGACGGAATCCTGGCCGAATTCGAGACCGCAATTGATGCGACCTGCTGTGCCGTCGACATCCAGAAGGGGATGATCGAGCGCGGCCGAGGTGCCGCCAAGGACAACCAGATCATCTTTCGAATGGGCTTGAGTTGCGGACCAATCCTGGCCGACGCCGAGGATATCTATGGCCACGACGTCAATGTGGCCGCGCGTCTGCAATCCATCGCACCGGCAGGCGGGATCGCGATGACCGACGAAATCGCAACCCGCGTCGAGAGTGTCCTCACCATGCAACTCGATGACGTCGGGGAGCAATATTTTCACAACATGGAACGCCCCGTGCGCGTCTTTCAATGCAGCTTCGAGGATGATGCCGTCGAGCCTCGAACGAAGACGAAGCAGTTGAAAGGATCTCAGCCGCTTCGGCGTTCGGTCCAGCGCGTCATGCGCTCCGCCGCCTCCGACAGGGGGAGCAACAGGATCGTGCGCGACATGCGAATGTCATAAAGACCAGCTGCGCGCACCCATTTGGACCATGCGCGCCCTCACGCCCTGATATTGTTGTCCTTCACCACCTTGCCCCAATAGGCGACCTGCTTGTCGAAGAAGGTCTTGAAGGCAGGACCGTCCTGGAGCAGCAGCGTCATCTGCTGGGTCTCCTTGAGCTGGGCGGCGGTCGCGGGCTCGCTGAGGATCTCCTTGGACGCGGTCGCAAACGCGGAGACAATGTCAGGCGGCGTGCCGGTCGGCGCGAAGATGCCCCACCAGGCCAGCGTCTCGAAATCGGGAAAGCCGGCCTCGATCGCGGTCGGCGTGTCCGGCAGCGCCGGCAGCCGCTCGCGGCCGAGCTGGAGGATCGGACGCAGCATATTGGTACCGAGCTGGGCCGCGACCAACGCCACCGATCCCGCGATCAGGTCGACATGGCCGCCGAGCACGTCGTTCATCGCAGGGCCGCCGCCGCGATAGGGCACGTGCATGATCTCGACACCAGCCTTGTTGCCGAGCACGGTCATGGCGAGATGGCCGAGCGTGCCGATGCCGACGGAAGCGTATTTCACCGCGCCGGGCGTCGCCTTGCAGGCGGCGACCACGTCGGCAAAGCTCTTGTAGGGACGGCCGGCGCCGGCCGCGATCACATAAGGCGCGGTGCCGACCAACAGCACCGGCATCAGCTCGCGCTCGACATCGACCGGCGGCTTGTCGAGGATGGACGGGATCACCGCATGCGAGTCGAACGTGACCAGAAACGTCGAGCCGTCGGCTGGGCTCTTGGCGACCTGCGCCGCGCCGAGCGCACCGGCGGCACCCGACTTGTTCTCGACGACGACGATGCGGCCCAGCTTTGTCTGCAGATTGCTCTGGAGCAGCCGCGCCATGGCATCGGTCGAGCCGCCCGGTGGGAACGGCACCACCAGCGTGATTTTCGAGGCCTGTGCGCTTGCCGGTGCCATCGCAAGAATGGCGGGCGCGGCCAGCAGCGCCCGTCGTGTGATCGTCATGGTCCCCTCCCTTTTGTTTCTTGCGCTTTGCTTTTTTGCTTTTGAGCGCTCAGGTCGTGCCGAAGCCGGATCCTGGTTTTCTGTATTCTGGCCGAGGCGGACTAAAAATGTCCAGCACGCGGGCGCCATCGGGGCCGGCCCGCATGGTGTGCGGCACGTTGCCGGGCGTGCGCCAGAAGTCGCCCTTCTTCACCGGAATTTCCTCATCGCCCTGGACGCGGATCGCGGACCCGTCGAGCAGCACGCCCCATTGCTCCTCGGGATGATGATGCAGCGAACCTTGCGCATGCGGGGCCAGCGTCACCACCGACAGCATCGCCTGCTCGCCGGAGAAGATGCGCGTGGTCACGCCGGCGGCGAGCTCGCGGAACAGGCCATCCTCGGGATTATCGATGTTGTGGAATTCGTCCTTCTGGCTCACGTCATTTTCCCTTTGTTCTTCTCTGATCAGGTTTTGCCATAGGAGCCCTGGTAGCGGCCCTCGCGGATCGCCTTCATGGTCTCTTCCTCGCGCGCGACCTGGGCGCGCACGGCATCAAGCAGCGCAGCCGCGCCGGCGGCAGGGAACGACACCACGCCGTCCTCGTCGCCGACCACGATGTCGCCGGGCGAGATCACGCTGCCGCCGATCGTCACGGGCACGTTGATCTCGCCGGGACCGTTCTTGTAGGGGCCGCGATGGATCACCGCGCGGGCGTAGCAGGGGAAATCGTCGGCCGCGAAAGCCGCGACATCGCGGATCGCGCCGTCGATGACGTAGCCTTCGGCTTTGCGCCACTGCGCGATGTTCTTCATGATCTCGCCGACCAGCGCCCGCGTCTCGTCGCCGCCGCCGTCGACCACGATGACGTCGCCGGGACCGACCAGCTCCAGCGCACGGTGGATGGCGAGATTGTCGCCGGGCCGGGTGCGCACCGTGAAGGCCGTGCCCACCAGCTTGCCGCCGCGATGATAAGGCTTCAGCCCCACCGCGCCCGGCAGCCGGGCTAGATTGTCCGAGATGACCGAGGTCGGCGCACCGCGAAAGCCCTCGATGATCTCGGCCGGCGGCTTCGGCACGCTGTTCGCTGCGATGGTGATCGTCATGTCAAAGAGTCCTTTCGTGAATTTTCTTATTCGGCTTGCACCCGCGCCTTTGCCGGCATGATCCGGAAGGCGCGTCCCTCCTTCATCCACGCCGCGCGCTCGTCGCGCAACAACGTTCTGCGAACCTTGCCTGAATCATCGCGCGGCGGGGCGCTGACGATCTCGAAGCTTTCAGGGTGCTTGTAGCGGCTGAGCCGGTCCTTCAGGAAATCCGCCATGCCGTCCGCGATGGCCTGTCCATCGGCATCGGGCTCCGGCTCGATGATGGCGTGCACGCGCTGGCCCAATTCCGGATCGGGCAATCCCACCACCACGCAGGAGCGCACGCCCGGACACTCGGAGACCGCGGCCTCCACCTCCGCCGGATAGATGTTGGCACCGCCACGCAGCACCATGTCGGCGAGACGGTCGCCGAGATAGAGATAGCCTTCCGCATCCAGCCGGCCGATGTCGCCGAGCGACTCCCAGCCATCGCTGCGTCGCTTCGGCTCGGCACCGAGATAATGATAGGTCGCGTCCTTGCCGTCATTGTTGAGGAAGTAGATCTCGCCGGTCTCCCCGGGCGCGACGTCGTTGCCGTCCTCGCCGATGATGCGCAGCTTCGCCATCTCGCCGATCTTGCCGACCGAGCCCTTGTGCGTCAGCCATTCCGTGCCTGAGATGATGCAGGACCCTTGCCGCTCGGTGCCGCCATAGAGCTCCCAGATCCGCTCGGGCCCGAGCCAGGCGATCCAGTTCTCTTTCAGCCAGGGCGGCATGGGTGCTGCCATGTGAAACACGGTCTGCAGGCTCGACACGTCGTAGGCATTGCGCACATGCTCCGGCAGCGCCCAAACCCGGTGCATCATGGTCGGCACGAAATTGACCCACTGCACGCGCTCGCGCGCGATCTGGCGCAGCGTCTCCTCGGCGTCGAACTTGGTCAGGCCAGTGAGCTTGCCGCCGACGAATAGCGCGTAATGCGACACGATGAACGGCGCGTTGTGATAGAGCGGACCGGGGTTGAGCAGCGAGACCCCAAAGGGAATGTTGAGCGGCGGCGTTGCGACGGTGTCGGTGACGGCCGGTTGATGATCGAGGATCACCTTGGGACGGCCGGTCGAGCCGCCGGAGGTCATGGCCTTCCAGTGGCGCGCCACCGGCGCGCTAAGTGGCTCGTCCGAAAATCCCTCGGGCATGAAGTCCGCAGGCAGGCGGTTCGGGGCATTCCAGTCGGCCTCGCCGCCGACCACCAGCGCCGGTTTCAAGATGTCGAGCACCGCGGCCGCCTCGCCGCGCGGCAGCCGCCACGACAGCGAGGTCGGCGTCGCCCCGCACTTCCATACCGCGAAGGACGTCTCGAAGAACGCGTTGCCGTTCGGCAAGCCGATGGCGACGAAATCGCCGGGCTTGACACCCTTGGCTGCGAACGCCCGCGCGCGCCGGTTGGCGCCGCGCTCGAGCTCGTCCCATGTCAGCCTATCTTGTCCATGCTGGACGGCGATCGTGCCTTGCGGTTTGCGTTCAGCGTACCAGCGCGGCACGTCGGACAGGGGCAGCAGCATCGGGCGTTTCCACTTCTTCTTGGCGTCTTGTTCTTGGCGTCGCCCCATGACGAGGCGCCTCGCGGCATGAACTGTAACAGCAAGCCGATACGGCGCTGTAACTTCGAGGCCACGTCAAGCAAAAAATGTCAGCATTACAGCCATGAAATTCCCGAGTTCCATGGGTGACAAGCCGGCGATAAAGGGGCAAAAATCCGGCTCGACTCGGTTCGGGTTGAGTCGTGTAAGGAATGCTCTCGTAGAATGTCAGTTGTAGTTGCATCGCGTCGGGTGGCGCCGCTTCTCGTTGCCGCAGCAGGATTTTCTCTGCTGACCCCGTCGCATGTCCAAGCGCAATGGTGGAAGCGCGCACCGGTCGATTTCGAGGAATGCGCCGACGCCGCCGAGAGGGCTGCAACCAAGACCGAGAAGACGGCCCAGCTCGCCGACTGCAACGCCAAATTCGCCGGTCGCCGCAAGCCGGGCGGCGGTTATTCCTACTACGACTTCCTTCAGGACCGCACCTTCGACATCGCCGGCCCCAATCCAACGCCGGAAGAGCAGAAGAAGATCGACGAATCCTACACCGCCTATCTCGCCAACCAGCGCCGCAGCAACGAGGCCGCGCAAGCCACGGCGCGTCAGCAGCGCGAGCAGCAGGAGCAACAGGTACAACAGCTCCAGCGGGTCGCGCTGCGCACCGAGGTCGAGCGCGTGCCTGTCCCGGTCGAGCGGCCGAAGGTTCAGCAGGCCGTCGGCCAGCGAAAGGGCGCACCCTGCACCAAGGGCTCGTTCTCCTGCGAATGGCCACGCCTGTCGGAAAGCTTGAACGAACTGAAGAAGCTGTTCAATCCGGCCCCGAGCAAGCCGGCGAAGAAGGGGTGAGCTTGCACTGACTCGTAGGGTGGGCAAAGGCGCGCTTTGCGCGCCGTGCCCACCACGTTCTGACGAGATAGAAGGTGGGCACGCTTCGCTTTGCGCACCCTACGGGAGCGTCACCTCAGCTCGGACGCTTCTTCTTGGTACGCTTCGGTACGACGACCGGCGTAGTCGCGGGCGGTGTTGGACTGCCCAATTGCGACCTGCTCTCCTGCAACCGCCGGTCATAGCCGGGCGAGTTCACGACTGTCGGCGGCCTGGCATGAGCGAGCGTCGATGCGCCGCAGAGTGCGGCGAGCGCAAGCCCGATCATCAAGCAACGCTTCATCGCACACCTCCTCGCGCTCAGGCCGTCCCGCGGATCTGCTGCGGCGTCAGCCTCGGCGGACCGCTACCTGCGGCTTCCGCATCTCTGATCAGCGCAACAATGCGGCGCATCAGCGGCACCTCGACATGGTTTTGCTCGGCGAGCGCGATGACCGCGCCCTGGAGATAGTCGATCTCGGTCTTGCGGCCCTGCTTCAGATCCTGCCACATCGAGGAGCGCGCCTCGGGATCTATCTTCATCGTGCGTCCGAGGATTGCGTTGAAGATCAGGTCGGGCAGTCGCAGCAAGGCCGGCGTCCAGCTCATCGGGATCGGCGTAGACGACACCGGCGTGATGCCGGCGCCCTTCAGCGCCGCCAAGCCTTCGGCCATCTGGTCGGCGAACAGCCTCCGCCAGTCACGGTTCGCCAGCTGTGCGGCGAGCGGCATATCGGACAATGCGCTGAGCGCGTTGTTCAGGTTGATGATCAGCTTGCCCCATTGCACGCCGGTGATGTCACCGCTGGCGCGCATCGCAAGACCGGGCACCGAGAGCGCCGCGGCGGTGTTCGCCTCATCCTCTCCGATATGGATGTCGCCGGAGGTCGAACGGTGAAAACGCCCATCGCCCATCGCGATCACATTGAACGGCACCATGCCGGCGAGCACGCGCCGGCCACCGAGGCGCTCGCGCAGCACAGCGACATTGCCGATCCCGTTCTGAAGCGAGACGATCACCGCGTCCTGCGGCGCATGCCGGGCGATCTGGTCGGCCACATCGGCGCTGTCGGCGCTCTTCACCGTCACCAGCACGATGCCGGCGCTGTGCAAGATGGCGGGGTCTTCCGACAGCGCGAGCTGGCCGGCACCGAGCCTTTTCTCGGAGCCGTCGAAATCGGTCGGCCGCAGGCCGAATCGCTCGATCTCGGTCTTCACCCGCGGCCGCACCAGCAGCGCGACGCGGCGGCTTGACGCGGCCAGCATGCCGCCGACGAAACAGCCGATGGCGCCTGCGCCGGCCACCACGATCGGTCGATCCGTAACCACCAGATCTTGCTCCCCTTAACGACCCGCCCTCGATAGCAGAGGCAACGGCGCCTGCCCATTGGTTGCGATGCATCCGCCTTGTAACCGTCATGAGAGCCTCATATGTTTTCGCCCCGGGGGGTTGTCAGCGGCGAAAGCTCGCCGAACGAGACGCCAAAGGAGAGCACCATGGGTCTACTCGATGTCCTCAACGGCATGCAGAACGGCCCCCGCGGCCAGAGCACGCCAAGCTCCGAGCAATCCGGCGGCATGTCGCCAATGACCATGGCGCTGCTTGGCCTGCTCGCCTGGAAGGCCTTCAAGCATCTGACGGCAGGCCAGCCCGACGCAGCGCCGGCATCGCAGCAGCGCTCGCCCCTGCCGCCTCCGACGCCGGTGAATGCCGGCAGCAGCGCGCTTCCTGGTGGCCCCGGCGATGGCGGCGGTCTCAGCGACCTGCTCAAGGGCGGCCTCGGCGGCCTGCTCGCGGGCGGCGCGGCCGGCACCGTGCTCAGCGGCGGGCTTGGCGATCTCCTCAACCAGCTCCAGCAGGGCGGCCACGGCGAGGCTGCGAATTCCTGGGTCGGCAAGGGCGAGAACAAGGCGATCGCGCCCGGCGATCTCGCGAGCGCGCTCGGCGCCGACCAGATCGAGAGCCTGTCCGCCCAGAGCGGCCTCTCACGCGACGAGCTGCTCTCCGGCCTCAGCCAGTACCTGCCGAAGGTAGTCGACCATCTGACGCCGGACGGACGGCTGCCGACCGAAAACGAGCTGTCGGGCAGAATTTAATCGAACTGGTCTGCCTGGTTTGAGCATGGTCTTTTCGGAAAGCCGCCGCACACTTTGCGAAGGCGGCCTTCCGGGGTCCGGATCATGCTCTCTACACCTTCACGAAGGGGAGCAATGTCATGAGTTTCGGCGGCCTGTTGTGGATCATCATCGTCGGCTTCATTGCCGGCCTCATCGCGCGCTGGCTGGCGCCGGGACCGAATAACCCGAGCGGCTTCATCCTCACCACCATCCTCGGCATTGCCGGCGCGTTTCTCGCCACCTTCATCGGCCAGGCCATCGGCCATTACAGCCCGGACCAGGGCGCCGGCTTCATCATGGCCACGATCGGCGCGGTGGTGGTGCTGTTCATCTGGCACCGGCTGGTCGCGAGCGGCGTGATAAAAGGGTAGCGCTTCTTCGCGCTGAGGGCGGCACCCTGCCTCCTCATCGTCATGCCCGGGCTTGACCCGGGCATCCACGTCTTTTTGACCCGCGCGGCGACACGTGGATGGCCGGGTCAAGCCCGGCCATGACGTGGATAGAGCGCGTCACCCATCACGTAATCAAATGCATCCCCGCATCCATGCGCACGACCTCGCCGGTCATGTTGCTGGAGGCCGGCATCGCCAGGAAGCAGACGAGCTGCGCGATATCCTCGGCGCTTGATGCGACCTTCAGCGGCACCTTCGCGATCACGCTGTCGCGCACCTGCTTGGCGCCGGCCTCGCCGCGGCCCTTGGTGAACCAGGGTGTGTCGATATAGCCGGGGCAGACCGTGTTGACTCGGATCAGCGGCGCCAGCGCGCGCGACAGCGACAACGTCATGGTGTTGAGTGCGCCCTTGCTCGCGGCATAGGCGATGGACGAACCGACGCCGCTGATGCCGGCGACCGAGGACACGTTCACCACCGCCGACGGGCGACCTGACGCCTTCGCGCCGGCTTCGAGCAGGCTGCGTGCCGCGCGCACCATCTGGAACGGGCCGATGGTATTGACGCCGTAAAGCCGCTGGAAATCTTCCGCCGACAAGCCGTCGAGATCGGCATGGGCGACATGCTTGGTGATGCCGGCATTGTTGACGAGGATGTCGAGCCGGCCCCAGCCGCTGGCTGCCGCAACGATCTTGCGGCAATCCTCGTCCTTCGAGACGTCGCCCTGCGCGACCAGAACTTCGGCGGCGCCGGCCTTGCGGCACACTTCCGCAGTTGCCTCGGCTTCCTTCTGGCTCGACGAATAGTTGATGACGAGTCGCGCCCCGCTCCGCGCGAGAATTTCCGCGGTCGCAGCGCCAAGGCCGGAGGCCGATCCCGTCACGATTGCGTACAGACTGTCTTGAGCCATCCGGATGTCCTTCCCCTGTATCTGATGCAAGCCTTCGTTGGCCCTGTTTAGCGAGTTTGCCGCGCCCTGCAAATCGAGCAAACTCCGCTAAGCGGAATTAGCTGATCGCCCATGCCCGCGCCGCGGGTTGACCTGCGATCAACGCTTGTCAGGGCCATGGCTTTTTCCGATCATCGGGCGCAAGAAGACATTGCGCGCCGTCCCATGGGGCGGATGCGCCAATGGCAAAACACGGGGAACGCTGTGGCGGAGAGTGACAATATCGTCGTCGAGACCGCGGAGAAAATCTTCGCCGATCTCGCCGATCCGCAAACCATCAACAACGACAAGACAAATTCCTGGCAGGCGCCGCTGTGGCAGGCGCTGAGCGAAGCCGGCCTGCCGCTGTCCTGGGTGCCCGACGATCTCGGCGGCTCGGGCGCGAGCCTTGCCGACGGCTTTGCGCTTTTGAATGCCGCCGGCCGCTTCGCGGTCGCGGTTCCCCTGGCCGAAACCATGCTCGCCGGCTGGCTGCTGGCGCAGGCGAAGATCACCTCGCCCGACGGCGAGATGACGGTGCTGCCGGCAAGCCCAAAGGATCGCATCACGATCGATGCCGACGGCGCGCTCTCCGGCCGCAGCCGCGGCGTGCCCTTTGCCAGGGCGGCGAAGCATTTTGCGGTGCTGGCGCACGGCAAGGAGGGCGTCTCGATCGCGCTGGTCGATGCGAGCAAGGCGCGGATCGAATCCGGGCTCAATGTCGGCTACGACCACAGCGACACCGTGACGCTCGACAAGGTCCAGCCGGTCTCCATCAAGGCCGCGCCGAAGGGCGTTGACCAGACCCATCTGATGCTGATGGGCGGCGTCACGCGCAGCCTGCAGATCGCAGGCGCGCTGGAATCGATGCTCGACATCTCCGTGCGCTATTCCAACGAACGCGTCGCCTTCGAGAAGAAGATCTCGAAGTTCCAGGCGGTGCAGCACAATCTCGCGCGCCTTGCCGGCGAATCCGCCGCGGCGCTCGCGGCGGCGACCTCGGCCGCCGATGCCATCGCGAACGCAAAGTCGTTCAACGACGAGGTCTATCTCGAAGCCGCCTCGGCAAAGATCCGCTGCGCGGAAGCTGCAGAGAAAGGCGGCGGCATCGCGCATCAGGTTCATGGCGCGATCGGTTTCACCATGGAGCACATCCTGCACCGCTATTCGCTGCGCGCGCTGGCCTGGCGCGATGATTTCGGTTCGGAGAGCTACTGGGCCGTCGAGCTCGGCAAGCTGGTCGCCAATCGCGGCGCCGACGAATTGTGGCCGCTCGTGGCGTCGCGCTGATCGGAGAGAGAACACATGACCGCAGCCCTCCGTTTCGATCCGATCCGCCTGCCCGAGAAGTGCGAGCAACTGCGCAAGGAAGTGCGGGCTTTCCTCGCCGACGAGATCGCCGCCGGCACCTTCGATCCGCACAAGCCCAACCGCGAAGACACCGACGCACCGGAATTCTCCCGCCGGGTCGGCGCCAAGGGCTGGCTGGGGATGACCTGGCCGAAAAAGTATGGCGGCCAGGAGCGCTCCTTCCTCGAGCGCTACGTCGTCACCGAGGAGATGCGCGTCGCCAACGCGCCGACGCGGCGCTTCTTCGTCGCCGACCGCCAGAGCGGCCCGGTGCTGCTGAAATACGCACCCGAGCACATCAAGATGGAAATTTTGCCGCGCATCTGCCGCGGCGAGATCTGCTTCGCCATCGGCATGAGCGAGCCGAACTCCGGCTCGGACCTGTTCGCGGCGAAGACGCGCGCGACCAAGACCGACGGCGGCTATCTCATCAACGGCACAAAAATCTGGACCTCGTCGGCGCATATCGCCGATTACATGATCGCGATCTTCCGGACTTCACAGCCGACCAAGGAAAACCGCCGCCACGGCCTGACCCAGTTCCTGGTCAAGATGAAGCAGCCGGGCATCAAGGTGAACCCGATCGGCCAGATCACCGGCCAGTACGAATTCAACGAGGTCGTCTTCACCGACCACTTCATCCCCGACGACCATGTCCTCGGCGAGGTGGACGGCGCCTGGAAGCAGGCGACGAGCGAGCTTGCGTACGAGCGCTCGGGCCCCGAACGTTTCCTCGAAACCTACTACGTGCTGACCGAGTTGGTGCGCGCGGTCGGCCCGAACCCGGACACGCGCAGCGCCGAGGGCATCGGCCGTCTCGTCGCCCAGCTCCACACCATGCGGCGCATGTCGGTCTCGGTGGCCGGCATGCTGGAAGCGGGCAAGGAGCCGGTGGTCGAGGCCTCTATCGTCAAGGACATCGGCACGGTCTGGGAGCAGCAGCTTCCGCACCGCGTGCGCGACCTCGCCGCCTTCGTCGAGGAGACCGCGACCAATCGCGAGACGCTGGAACGGCAGCTCGACTTCGCCATCAAGACAGCGCCGAAACTCACAATCCAGGGCGGCACCACCGAGGTGCTGCGCGGCATCATCGCCCGCGGATTGGGCCTGCGCTAGATGGGATCGAAACCCCGGCGCCGCGTTTCGTTCACCTCTCTCATGGGGAGAGGTGGTTCTTCGCTATTGAGATACTGGAGACGAAAATGAGCACATATACAGATATCGGCGTCGAGAAGGTCGGACACGTCGGCACCATCGAGATCCGCCGCCCGCCGCTCAATTTCTTCGACATCTCGCTGATCAACCAGATCGCGGACGCGCTCGACGAGTTCGACCGCGACATCGAGATCCGCGCCTCGGTTCTCTCGGCGCAGGGCAAGGCGTTCTGCGCCGGCGCCAATTTCGGCGACCCGGCGCGACAGGCGCAGGAAGCGCGCGAGGCCGAGAAGAAGGCAAAGGGCGATCCCGCCGACAATCTCGGGCCGATCAGCCATCTCTATATCCAGGCCGTGCGCATCTTCCGCGCCAAGAAGCCGATCGTCGCCGCCGTGCAGGGCGCGGCCATCGGCGGCGGCCTGGGCCTTGCGGTGTCGGCGGACTTCCGCGTCACCTGTCCCGAAGCGCGCTTCTCCGCGAATTTTACAAAACTCGGCTTTCATCCCGGCTTCGGCCTGACCGTGACGCTGCCCGAGCTGATCGGCAAGAACAACGCCGAGCTGATGTTCTACACCAGCCGCCGCGTCACCGGCGAAGAGGCGGTGAAATGGGGTCTCGCCAACGAGCTGGTGCCGCAGGACCAGGTCAAGGCGGCCGCGATGAAGCTCGCGGGTGAGATCGCCGAATGCTCGCCGCTCGGCCTGCTCTCCACCCGCGCCACGATGCGCAATGGCCTCGCCGACCGCGTGATGGCCGCGACCAATCACGAGCTCGCCGAGCAGACCCGCCTGCGCGCGACGGAAGATTTCAAGGAAGGCGTGAAGGCCACGGAAGAGCGGCGCGCGGCGAATTTTAAGGGGCGGTAGCTCGCCCTTCGTGTCAACTCTGGCCGAGTCCACGATCTACGCAAAACGCCTGGCAACTGCGTTGCCAGGCGTCTTTCTTATCCGGGACGACAGTGAGGCCGCGTCGTAGCCTTACGACTCGATCTTCACGTATTCGAAATCGCCCGGCTTGTTGTCGATGCCGACCTTCGGCGGGGAGATCCAGGAAGCGAACTTGCCGGTCTCGGTGACGGGCTGCATCAACGAGGTGATGAAGTCGCCATCGGCCGTCGACGGCAGCCACTCGTCCTTGCGCTTCATCCAGGTAGCCTCGTCGATCAGAATGCCGTCGGGCGTCGCGTGGATGTCCTTGAACTCGCCGATGTGGCGATGGAAGGCGACGTTGGGGAGCATCAGCTTGTAGTCATAGCCCGCGGTCGAGATCACCTTGTTCCAGCGCAGCATGCCCTTGACGCAATCCTGGCTGTAGTCGTCGCGCAGGCGCATATTGAGCGCGGTCAGCGCCGGCTCGTCGACCAGCTTGATCTCGCCATTGATGAACTTGAGCACCGGATAGGTCGCGTTCTTGAGCTGGTGATCGTCCTCGATCTGGGTCTCGTGATAGCGCCCCTTGATGCCGGCATTGAAGGCGTTCGCCGCGTTGGTCGAGACCTCCGAGCCGAACAGGTCGAGCGACAGCGTATAGTGCAGGTTCAGCTTCTTCTGGATGGTCGGCAGATCGATCACGCCGAGCGCGCGGACCTTGGCGATGTCGGTGGGATCCGTGATGCCGGCTTCGCGCATGGCATCGCAGGTGCGCTGCACGACGCGGGTGATGCCGGTCTCGCCGACGAACATGTGGTGCGCTTCCTCGGTCAGCATGAAGCGGCAGGTGCGCGACAGCGGATCGAAGCCCGACTGCGCCAGGCTGTGCAGCTGCATCTTGCCGTCGCGGTCGGTGAAGTAGGTGAACATGAAGAAGGACAGCCAGTCCGGCGTCGCCTCGTTGAAGGCACCGAGCATCCGCGGCGCATCGGCATCGCCGGAGCGGCGGCGCAGCAAATCATCGGCTTCCTCGCGGCCGTCGCGGCCGAAATACTTTTGCAGCAGATAGACCATCGCCCAGAGATGGCGGCCTTCCTCGACATTGACCTGGAACAAATTGCGCATGTCGTAGAGCGAGGGCGCGGTCTTGCCGAGATGGCGCTGCTGCTCGACCGAGGCCGGCTCGGTGTCGCCCTGGATCACGATCAGGCGGCGCAGCATGGCACGATGCTCGCCCGGGACTTCCTGCCAGGCCGGCTCGCCGTAGTGCTCGCCGAACGGCACGACGCGATTCTCTTCCTGCGGCGCAAGCAGGATGCCCCAGCGATATTCGGGCATGCGGACATAGTCGAACTTGGCCCAGCCGCGCGGATCGACGGAGTAAGCAGTGCGCAGGTAAACCAGCGACTCCTGGAAACCTTCCGGCCCCATGTCGCTCCACCAGTCCATGTAACCGGGATGCCAGCCCTCCAGCGCTTTGAGCACCTGGCGGTCTTCAGCGAGATTGACGTTGTTGGGAATCTTGGTCGAGTAGTCGACGTTCATGATGTTCATGTTCATGGCCGTGCTCCTTGCGATCTCTTTCCGTCATGCCCGGCTTGTGCCGGGCATCCACGTTCTTGCTTGCTCGAACGAAGAACGTGGATGGCCGGGACAAGCCCGGCCATGACGCAGTGAATGTCGTCAAACTCTCGTCATATCGAATTTCGGCTTCTGCCCGCTGCCGTAGCGGCGCAGTGCGCCTTCCTCGCCGACCGCGTTCGGACGCTGGAATATCCAGTTCTGCCAGGCGGTGAGGCGCGCGAAGATCTTTGATTCCATCGTCTCGGGACCGACGAAGCGCAGGCTCGCTTCCATGCCTGTGAGGCTGTCGGGCGAGAAGCTGGCGCGCTCCTCCAGGAACACGCGGACCTCGTCGTCCCAGTCGATGTCGTCGAGCGCGAAGGTGACGAGCCCGAGCTCTTCCGCCTGCTCGGCGTCGAGGCTGGTGCCGAGCGTGGCTTCGGCGCGTTCGACATCGGCCGGATCGGCCTGGAAGCGCGACTCCAGCCGCGTCAACCCGTGGCTCATCGGATATGGGCCAAAGTTCATCGCGGAAAGTTCGATCGACGGCGGCGGGCGGTTGTCGCCCTGGCGCGTGCCGATCAGCATGTAGGAGCGGTCGGCGGCGAACACGAGCTCGGCGAGCGTGCCGGCAAAGCAGGAGCCGGGCTCGACCAGCGTCACCAGCGTGCGCGAGGTGACGTCGATGCGCTTCAGGACGCGCTTCCAGTAGTGCCTGATCTCGTTGACCAGCCAGTGCGCCTTGTTGGCTTCGAGGAAAGCGTCGTGCGCGAGCACATGGGCGCGATCGCCATGGCTCTTGAAGACGAGCATCGCGATCTCGAGCTCGTTGATGCGTAAGTGAAGGATGGCATCGTCGAGCTCGCGCGCCACTTGCAGCGGCCAGAACGCGGCGCCCTGCGCCATCATGCCGTCGATGTCGGCGGGCGGCGCAGCCTCAGGCGCCTTGATCGAGACGGTGGCGATGCGGGCGGCGCGGTCGATATCGACTGTGACGAAGCCATAGCGGATGCTGGTCTCGTCGATCGTCCGCTTCAACGGGGAGAGCGCGATGCCTTTGCCGCTGCCGGCGCGCTTCGACTTGCCAGCGAATTCCTTGGCACGCTCGGTGATCTTGCTCTCGAGCTTCGAATTCGGCGCGATCTCATCGACCAGGCGCCACTGTACGGCCCGCTTGCCCTTCACACCTTCCTCGATGGTGCAGAAGAAGTCGGCGTGGTCGCGGCGCACCTTGCGCTTGTCGACGACGCGGGTGAGGCCGCCGGTGCCGGGCAGCACGGCGAGCAGCGGCACTTCCGGCAGCGCCACGGCAGAGGCGCCGTCGTCGGCCAGGATGATGTGGTCGGTCGCAAGCGCGAGCTCATAGCCGCCGCCAGCGGCCGAGCCGTTCACCACAGTGATGAAGCGCTGGCCGGAATTCTCGGACGAATCCTCCATACCGTTGCGGGTCTCATTGGTGAACTTGCAGAAATTGACCTTGTGGGCGTGGGTCGAGCCCGCCAGCATGCGAATGTTGGCGCCGGCGCAGAACACGCGGTTCTTGGCCGAGCGCATCACCACCACCTTCACCTCGGGATGCTCGAAGCGCAGGCGCTGGATCGCGTCGGCGAGCTCGATGTCGACGCCGAGATCATAGGAATTGAGCTTGAGCTGGTAGCCCTCGAACAGGCCGCCATTCTCGTCGACATCCATGGTCAGCGTCGCGACGTCGCCATCGACCGCGAGCTTCCAGTGCTTGTAGCGGGACGGATCGGTCTGGAAATCGATGAATGTCGCGCCGCCCGCGAGGCGCCGTTCTTCCCCGGCCATGGGTCACCCCTAAGCTTGATTATTCGTTCTGGCGTTTACCGTTAGATGCACAATAGTGCATCTTTTGGACGACGTCTAGCCCTTAACGGCCAATGCATGCACTTTGTTTCATGCGCCTCTTAGGACCGAACGATGGTGCCGAGGGCGATCCAGTCCGCCTTGGAGAGCTCGGGACCGTCGAGCTTGGCCTGGAGCTGAGCCGCCAGGGCCGCCACCGGAAAGCTCTCGACGAAGCCGTCGCCGCCGGCAGCCACCTTGCGCGAGCTCAGCGCCTTCAACTCCCCGAGCGCATCTCCGAACAGGCGCGCGGCCGAGCGCGACCGCTGCATGCGCAGCCGCAGATTCGCATTGGCGATGTGAACGCAGGCCCGCAGCAGGATGCGCTCACGGCCGCCTTGAGGAGCAGCGGCCCAGACGGCTTCGAGCACCTCCTGCGCTTCCCAGAAATAGCCGCGGTCGTTGAGCGCGAGGCCGTAGCGCAGCGCCGGATGCCGCGCTGGCACATGGCCGCGGAAGGCCGCAGGCACCAGCGCCTTGGCCGTGTCCAGCGTTTCGGAGTCGGCCTCGGCCCCGCCGGCCTCGCCCGGCACATAGGCCCATCGCGGCCATGACAATTGGCCACCTGCATGTGAAGGCACATTCATCGATGTGCCTCCACAATGTCATGCGGCGTGAAGTCCCTGATCGTGGCGCAGGGCCGCCTTTGCAAATTGCTCGATCGCGTCAAGCGTCACCCCTGGCGCTTCACGATGCGGGGAATGCCCCGCGTCTGAAATAATTTTCAAATCTACCGGACAGTAACATTCTTCCTGCGCAATTTCGACCTGGCGCGGTGTCCCATATTGGTCATCGACACCTTGCAGAACCATGATTGGAACGCGGATATAGGCGAGGTATTCCGAGATGTCCCAATCGCGGAACTTCGGATCGAGCCAGGCGCCGTTCCAGCCATAGAAGGCGTTGTCGACGTCCTTGTGCCAGCGGGCCAGCTTTGTCTTGAGGTCTGTCGTCTCAAAGGTGGTCTTGATCGCGGCGATCGACTGCACCGAGACGTCCTCGACGATGAAATGCGGTGCGATCAGCACGAGGCCGTTCAGGCGATGATCCTGATGCGCGCCGGCATAGATCGTGGCAATCGAGGCGCCATCGGAATGGCCGAGCAGGAGGCCGCGCTTGAAGCCGATCGCATCGAGCAGCTTCGGCAGCACATCCAGCGCCTCGCGCTGCATGTAGTCGAGCGGCCGCGGCAAGGTCACCGGGCTCGACTGGCCGTAGCCCGCGCGCGAATAAACGAAGATGCCGGCGCCGGTGGCTTGCTGTAGCTTCTCGGGAAAATCGCCCCAGAGCCCGACCGAGCCGAGGCCTTCATGCAGCATCACGATGGTGGGGGCGTCGGCGGATGCGGGCGCAAGCCATTTGTATTCGAGGCTGGCGTTACCGATGGTGAGGTGGCCGGCAGGGGTGAGGTTGGTCATTACTTCGCTCTTCTCTCTCCGTCGTCATGCCCGGGCTTGACCCGGGCATCCACGTCTTTCCCGCATCGCGGCTGCACGTGGATGGCCGGGTCAAGCCCGGCCATGACGACCTATTGCTAACCCGCCCCTTCACGCAGCTTGAAGCGCTGGATCTTCCCCGTCGCCGTCTTCGGCAGGGAGTCCACCACGTCGATCCAGCGCGGATATTTCCACGGACCGATCTTCTGCTTGACGTGCTCCTTCAGCATCTCCTGCAAGTCACCGGTCTTCGCGCCCGGACGCAGCACGACGAAGGCCTTCGGCTTCAACAGGCCTTCCGCATCGGCCTCGGGCACGACGGCGGCTTCCAGCACGGCCGGATGCGTGATCAGCGCGCTCTCGACCTCGAACGGCGAGACCCAGATGCCGGACACCTTGAACATGTCGTCGGCGCGGCCGCAGAAGGTATAGCGGCCATCGGCATCGCGGACATATTTGTCGCCGGTCCGGGTCCACGGTCCTTCAAAGGTGCGGCGGCTCTTGTGACGCTGGTTCCAGTAGCCCTCGCCGGCGGAGGGCGCATCGACCAGGAGCTCGCCGACCTCGCCGTCGGCGACGTCCTGACCGGCCTCGTTGACGAGCCGCACCGCATAGCCCGGCACCGGCTTGCCGGACGAGCCGTATTTGATGTCGCCCGGCGCATTCGAGAGAAAAATGTGCAGCAGCTCGGTTGAGCCGACGCCGTCCAAAATGTCGACGCCGAAGCGCGATTTCCAGCTGTTGCCGACCGATTCCGGCAGCGCCTCGCCGGCCGAGGTACAGATGCGTAAGGACTTGCCGCCGCGCTCAGCCTTCATCGTCTCGTCGTTGAGCATCGCCGCAAACAGCGTCGGCACGCCGTAGAAGATCGACGGATTGTATTTGTTCATGAGGTCGAACATCCGCGCCGGCGTCGGGCGCTCGCTGTTCAAAATCACGGTGGCGCCGACCGACATCGGGAAGGTCAGCGCATTGCCGAGGCCATAGGCGAAGAACAGTTTTGCCGCGGAGAGGCAGACGTCGTTTTCGCGGATGCCGAGCACCTGCTTGGCATAGGTGTCCGCGGTCGCCTGCAAATTCGCGTGCAGATGGCGCACGCCCTTGGGCATGCCGGTCGAGCCCGACGAATAGAGCCAGAACGCCGGCTCGTCCGGATGGGTCGCGGCGGTCGTGAACTGGTCGCTCTCGCCCGCGATCTCCTCGGCGAGCTGCTTGTGGCCGTTCTGCTTGGCGCCGGAGACCACGACATGCTCGAGATCGGGCATGCGGCCGACCACGTCCTTGATGACGGGATAGAGCGCTTCGGACACGAACAGCACGCGGGCGCGGCAGTCGGCGAGGATGTAGGCATACTGGTCCGCGGTCAGCAGCGTGTTGAGCGGCACCGGCACGATGCCGGCGCGGATCGCCCCCAAAAACACGATCGGGAAGTCGACCGTATCCAGCATGATCATCGCCACGCGCTCCTCGCGGCGGACGCCGAGCCGGCGCAGCATGTTGGCGGCGCGGCGGGTGTCGCGCTGGAGCTCGCCATAGGTGAGCCGCGAGACGGTGTCGTCGAAGACGAGCTTGTTGGCTCGGCCCTCCTCGACGTTGCGGTCGAGCAGCCAGGTCACCGCGTTATAGGATCCCTCGCTCACGGACATCTCCCCCGAATTTAGAATTATAATTCATAGAAAGACACTGTGACAGCTTGCTGTCAATGCCAGCAGGCACTATGTTTCATTAAAACGCGCCGCAAGACCTCTTTTGAAGAAGGCATCCGCTAAAGAAGGTCCATGATCTGTAATCCATGACCGACAGTCCCGACGCCGAATCCCGCTTTCTCGAACAGCTCGGCCAGCGCGTGCGCACCATGCGCGCGCTGCGCGGCATGTCGCGAAAAGTGCTCGCCAAGGTATCAGGAATTTCGGAGCGCTACATCGCGCAGCTCGAGAGCGGCAAGGGCAATGTCTCCATCGTGCTGCTCCGTCGCGTCTCCGACGCGATGGGCGCGCATCTCGAAGACCTGCTTCCCTCGGCCGATCCGACGCCGGACTGGCAGATGTTTCGCGATCTGTTGCGCAAGGCGACGCCGGCGCAGATCGCGCAGGCAAAAGATCTGCTCACCGGGGGCAGCGCCACCGCGCCGCGGCGCGCGCCGTTCTGCGGCATCGCGCTGATCGGCTTGCGCGGCGCCGGCAAGTCGACGCTTGGGCGGATGCTGGCGAAGAAGATCGGCTGGAGCTTTGTCGAGCTCAACAAGGAGGTCGAGCAGCAGAACGGCCTTTCGGTCGCCGAGATCATCGCGCTGTACGGTCAGGAGGGCTTTCGCCGCATGGAGCAGGCGGCGCTGCAGCAGCTGCTCGCGCGCAACGAGCTGATGGTGCTGGCAACCGGCGGCGGCATTGTCTCTGAGCCCCTGACCTTCGACCAGATCCTGACCTCGTTCTACACAATCTGGCTGAAGGCTGAGCCCGAGGAGCACATGGCCCGGGTCCGCGGCCAGGGCGATCTGCGCCCGATGGCGGATGATCGTTCCGCCATGGCGGAGCTGCGCAACATCTTGCTGAGCCGCGAGCCGCTCTATGCGCGCGCGACCGCGGTGGTGGATACGGCGGGGCTGAGTGTCGACGCGGCGGCTGCAAGGCTGATCGATGCGGTACGCCCGGTGCTGCAGAACGAAGCCCGCAGCTTTGGGCTGCGGAGCGTGGCGCTGTAGGAGCGATCTCGCACGGCACATTCCGCTGCGTTCCCTCCCCCCTTGCGGGGGAGGGTTAGGGAGAGGGGTAACCACACGGGGACTCCATCGCTCGCGCAACGCGCTTCGTCTCCTTCGGGACAACAAACACCTTTACCTGGGCTACCCCTCTCCCCCGCCCTCCCCCGCAAGGGGGGAGGGAGCGCAGTTGCGCGCGCGGATACGCTTTGCATCCCTTTTCGTTTCTGAAACAGAGACGATATGAAGCGTCTTGCAGCAGACAGGACCCACGATGACCTCCAGCGACGTCACCACCTCCATGTTCGAGCGGATCGGCGGCAGGGCCACGATCGACGCCCTCGTCGATCGCTTCTACGACCGCATGGACACGCTGCCTGAAGCGCAAGTCATCCGTGCGATGCATGCGGACGACCTCGGCCTGATCAGGGACGTGCTGAAGCGCTATCTCACCGAATGGACGGGAGGTCCAAAACTCTATTCGCCCGAGAAGGGCCATCCGCGGCTGCGCCAGCGGCATATCGGCTTTGCCATTGGGGACGCCGAGCGCGACGCGTGGCTGCTCTGCATGCGCGGTGCGATGGAGGAGACGGTGATCGATAGCGTCGCGCGAAAAGACCTCGACCGCGCGATATCGGGCCTCGCCGACTGGATGCGCAACCGGCCATGACAGCATCTCTCCGTCATGGCCGCGGAACGGCGGGACGATTACATTCGCAGCGACTAAAGCGCGATGAGATTGGGATCAATCGTCATCGCGCTTTAGATTGTTGTTTGAGCATGATCTTTTCGGAAAACCGCTGCGCACTTTTCCGGATCATGCTTTAGATCGACCAGTAGTTCGGATGCTGGTACGGCCGCGAGCGGTCGCCCCAGTCGAATTCATCGCCATCGACTTCGCAGGGGCCGCTGCTCAATTGCTCCGACGTCAGATCGACCTGGAAGGCCTGACGTCCCGGATCATATTTCAGCGCGCTCCACTGCACGGGATAATGGTGATGCGTACCGAGCAGCCTGCCGGTCTTGATCACGGCGTAGGCGACCGTTCCGCTTACCTTCTCGAGCATCAATCGTTCGATCGTGCCGAGCTTCGTGCCGTCGCAACCATAGACAGCGACGTGCTCGACGCGATCACTGGGAACCATGGTGTGCTGCATGGCGAGCTCCCTGATCTTGCGTGGAGCGCATGATAGCACAGACGGCGGGGAGTAGGGTCAACTAGCGCCAACTACAGCAATTGCGACCGCACCGCCTCCG
Source organism: Bradyrhizobium sp. CB2312 (assembly GCF_029714425.1). Lineage (NCBI taxonomy): Bacteria > Pseudomonadati > Pseudomonadota > Alphaproteobacteria > Hyphomicrobiales > Nitrobacteraceae > Bradyrhizobium > Bradyrhizobium sp. CB2312. The sequence goes on from NZ_CP121668.1 coordinate 9,529,876, forward strand.
CGCCTTCGCGCAGCAGCGGCAGGAAACGGTCGATCAATTCCTGCGCCGGAACCCGGTCGACATGGGCCCCCATGTTGATGGCGGCGACGATCACGCCGTCGTAGCGACGCACCGGCACCGAGATCGAGCGGAAATGCGGCTCCGCCTCGCGGTCGACCAGCGAATAGCCCTGCGCGCGATCGGCGGCGATGCGCGCCAGCAGCGCCTTGGGATCGGTCACCGTCTGCGGCGTCAGCGCTTCGCGCTTCATCGCCTTCAGGCGCGCGGCGAGATCGGTATCGTCGGGCTGGCCGAGCATGGCGCGGCCGACCGAGGTGCAGAAGGCCGGCAGGCGATAGCCGATTTCGAGGCCGCCGGAAAACATCCGCGCCGGGCTGCTGCGCGCGATGAACACGACCTCGTCACCGTCGAGCACCGCGAGCGAGGAGATTTCGTTCGCCGCAGTGGCGACGCGGTCGAGCACCGGTTGCAGCACCGTGACGAGCTGGTTCGAGCGCAGATAGGACGCCGCCAGCGTCAACACATGCGGCGTCAGCGAGAACAACTTGCCGTCGCCAGAGACGTAGCCGCCGCGCTGGAGCGTGAACAGCATGCGCCGCGCGGTCGCGCGCGGCAGATCGGCAGCGCGGGCGAGATCGCTCAGCGTCATCGGACCCGTCGTCGTGCCAAAGCACTGCAGCAGGCGCAGGCCGCGATCGAGCGCTTCGACGAAATCCGTCGCGCGCTCCTCGCTATCGCTCCGTTTGAGCTTGGGCATGGCCGGGACAATCCTGCAAAATAGTGCTTGCTGCCGGTCCAAGGCATGTCATAATTCGCCCATTCGTTCAATAGGCGAACAAAACGCCCCTCCGGAAAAAGGACGCGACCGCCATGATGAGCCAGGAGCAGAACGACCTGATCACCCGCACCGGGCCGAAAGATCCGTGCGGCAGACTGATGCGGAGCTACTGGCAGCCGGCGGCGCTGGTCGACGAGCTCGAAGGCGCGCGGCCGATCCGTCCCGTCAAGCTGCTCGGCGAAAACCTGGTGCTGTTTCGCGACGAGAGCGGACGCTACGGCCTGATCGATCGTCATTGCGCCCATCGCGGCGCCGACCTCGCCTTCGGGCGGCTCGAGCATGGCGGATTGCGCTGCGCCTTCCATGGCTGGCTGTTCGACGCCACTGGCCAGTGCATCGAGACGCCGGCCGAGCCGAAGGACTCAAAGCTGTGCCAGAACATCCGCCAGCGCTCCTATCCCGTGGTCGAGAAGAGCGGCATCCTCTGGGCCTATCTCGGCGAAGGCGAGCCGCCGGCATTTCCGGAGATCGACTGCTTCGTGGCGCCTGATACTCACACCTTCGCGTTCAAGGGCCACATGGCCTGCAACTGGCTCCAGGCGCTCGAGGTCGGCATCGATCCCGCGCACGCCTCCTATCTGCATCGCTTCTTCGAGGACGAGGACACCTCGACCGCCTACGGCAAGCAGTTCCGCGGCGCCTCCGCCGGAAGCGACCTGCCGATGACGAAAATCCTGCGCGAATACGATCGTCCGATCATCAATGTCGAGCACACCGAATACGGCCTGCGCCTGATTGCGCTGCGCGAGATCGACGAGGAGCGCACCCATGTGCGCGTCACCAACCAGCTCTTTCCGCACGGCTTCGTCATCCCCATGAGCACGGAGATGACGATCACGCAGTGGCACGTGCCGGTCGACGACGAGAACTGCTACTGGTACGCGATCTTCACCAGCTATTCGAACCCCGTCGACAAGCAGAAGATGCGCGACCAGCGGCTGGAGCTCTATGAGCTGCCCGATTACAAGTCCCGCAAGAACAAAGCCAACGACTACGGCTTCGATCCGCACGAGCAGCAGACCGCGACCTATACCGGCATGGGCACCGACATCAACGTCCATGACCAATGGGCGGTGGAATCGATGGGCGCGATCCAGGACCGCACCAAGGAACATCTCGGCCAATCCGACAAGGCGATCGTGCAATATCGCCGCCTGCTGCGACAGGAGATCGAGAAGGTCCAGGGCGGCGAGAAGCCGATGCTGTTTCTGGACGAGGCCAACGCGCGCAGCATCCAGGGCCCGGCCACCATGGACGGCATCGGCCCGACGCGCGGCTGGGAAACCTATTGGATGGAAGTCGACGTCAAGCGCCGCCGCGGCGCGCCGTGGACGGCGCCGGTGCCGAAGGAGATCGCTGACAACGTACACCGGCTGACGGCGGCGGAGTGACGATGCCGATCGCCGCCGGCGGGCCGCGACGGCGGCTCCACATTCTCCGCCGTCATGCCCCGCGAAGGCGGGGCATCCAGTACGCCGCGGCCTCTCGCGGATACGTTGCCGTCTCTGGAATACTGGATCGTCCGCCTTCGCGGACGATGACAGTGTGCGCTATTCTCTCATCGAGCGAGAAGGAACTAGCAAAGTGACTTTCGTCGCGCGTCATGGGCTGTGGTCGGATGAGCAGAAGGACGCAGCCCAGCGCATGCGCCGTCTCGTCGAGGACAAGAACCTCGAAGTCGTCCGCCTCGCCTTCCCGGACCAGCACGGCATCCTGCGCGGCAAGACCATCATCGCCACCGAGGCGATCGCTTCGCTGGAGAGCGGCTGCTCGATCACCACCACCATGCTCGCCAAGGACACCTCGCACCGCACGGTGTTCCCGGTGTTCACCGCGGGCGGCGGCTTCGGCATGAAGGAGATGGAGGGCGCAGCCGACGTGCTGATGGTCGCCGACCCCACCACGTTTCGCGTGCTGCCGTGGGCGCCGGCGACGGGCTGGGTGCTGTGCGATCTCTATTTTGGCGATGGCCGCCCGGTGCCGTTCGCGACGCGCAACCTTTACCGGCGCGTGCTCGATGAGCTCGGCGGGCGTGGCCTCGATTTCGTCGCGGGGCTCGAGGTCGAGTTCCACATCTTCAAGCTCGACGATCCGCATATGCGCGCGGAGGACGCAGGCCAGCCCGGCACGCCGCCCTCGGTGAGCCTCCTCAGTCACGGCTATCAATATCTGACCGAGCAGCGGTTCGATCAGATGGAGCCGGTGCTGGAGATCTTGCGCCGCGACATCGTCGCACTGGGGCTGCCCTTGCGCTCCGTCGAGGTCGAGTTTGGGCCGAGCCAATGCGAGTTCACCTTCGCGCCGAAGAAGGGCCTGGAGCCCGCCGACAACATGGTGCTGTTTCGCAGCGCCGTGAAGCAGATTGCGCGCCGCCACGGCTACCACGCCACCTTCATGTGCCGGCCAAAACTGCCGAACGTGTTCGCGAGCGGCTGGCACCTGCACCAGTCGATCGTCTCGCGCGCGAGCGGCGAAAACCTGTTCATGGCCAAAGAGGGCGGCGAGCCGCTCAGCTCGTTCGGCAAGTCATACCTCGCCGGCCTGCTCGACCACGCCCGCGCTTCGACCGTGTTCACGACGCCGACCATCAACGGCTACAAGCGCTACCGCTCCTATTCGCTGGCACCGGATCGCGCGATCTGGGGCCGCGACAATCGCGGCGTGATGCTCCGTGTGCTCGGCGGCACCAATGATGCCGCCACGCGCCTGGAGAACCGCATCGGCGAGCCCGCCGCCAACCCCTATCTCTACATGGCTTCGCAGATTCTCTCGGGCCTCGATGGCGTCGACCGCAAGCTCGACCCCGGCCCCTCCGCTGATACGCCCTACGAGACCAGGGCGCCACTGCTGCCGAAATCGCTGCGCGATGCAGTCTCTGCGCTCAAGGACGATCCGTTCTTCCGCGAGAAGCTCGGGGCCGAGTTCGTCGATTACTACACCCACATCAAGAACGCCGAGATCGACCGCTTCCTCGCAGAGGTGACCGACTGGGAGCACCGCGAATATTTCGAGGTGTTTTGAGGCGCCTCGTCAGGGCGCCTTCGGCTTCTGCCTGAGGTAGAGATAGGTCGGCACCAGTCCAAGCGCGACGATCGCGACCATCACCCACCATCCGCGCTGGAACGCCACGAGGCGCTCCGGGAGGGATGAAGGCGAGCCGATGATGGCGACAAAGATCGCAACACCGATCGCGAGCGAGGCCTGACGGATCATGTTGATCACGCCGGAGCCGGTCGCGAACGACGACGGTGGCAGGCCCGCGGCGCTGACGCCCATCAAGGTCGGGAACGTCAAGCCGACGCCGATGCCGGTCGGGATCATGCCCAGGATCACGAAGGCCGGATGCGGCTCGGGGCCGATCAGGCTCGCCCAGGCAACCAGACCGGCAGCGAACGCCACGATACCGGCCGTGACGACGGGCGCAGCACCGAAGCGCGCGATCAATCGCCCGGCGACCAGCAGCGACGTGATCGGCACCAGCAGCGGCCCCGGCGCGATCGCGAGCCCGGTCTGCAACGCAGACCATCCCCACGCCGTCTGCTCCCACAGCGCGACCGACAGCAGCATGGCGCCGAAGGCAGCCGAATACGGCGCCATCACCAGGGCAGCGCCAGTGAATTGGCGGATGCGAAACAGCGCCGGATCGACGAAGGGATTTTTCAGGCGAAGGCAACGCCAGACAAACAATGCAAGCAGGATCGCCGCGGCCGCAAAGCTGTAGCCGATGGCAGGTGCGCGCAGGCCCCAGTCGCTGACCTTGACGATGGCGAAGGTCAGCGCGCCGATGCCGCCGGTCACCAGCACCGCATCGAAGAATTTGGGACGAGGCGCATCATGGCCCTCGATCTCCGGCAGTTTCCACCAGCCGATCACCATGGCGATAAGGCCGATCGGGACATTGACGAAGAAGATCCAGCGCCAGTTGACGGCGACGAGCACGCCGCCAACGACGGGCCCAAGCGCGGCGGCAAGGCCGCCGATCGCCGTCCAGGTCCGCACCGCACTGCCGCGCTTCTCCGGCGCGAACACCGCCAGCAGCAGGCCGAGCGAAGTCGGCGTCATCAACGCGGCGCCCGCGGCCTGCACAATGCGAAACGCGGTCAGCATCTCGACATTGCTTGCGGCGGCGCAAGCGGCCGATGCCACCGTGAAGAGGCCGACGCCGAGCAGGAAACTGAGATTCCGGCGGTGGCGCTCAGCCAGCCGACCGAAGAACACGAGCAGCGCCGCATAGGCGATGGCGTAGCCGTTCAGGACCCACGACATGTCGTCGAGGGAAGCGTCCTTGAAATCCTGCCCGATGCTCGGGAGCGCGACGTTGACGATGAAGAGGTCGAGATTGGCAAGGCAGATGCCGACACAGACGATCGCCAGCACCGTGTTCGGGGACGCCGGCGGACGGGGAGGCTTGGGCCGCAGCGAGAGATCGTCAAGCGGCACAGCGCGAGCAAACGTCGCGCGTTCGACACTGTTCATGGCTTATGCCTTTTCTTGCCGGTTGGCGATCAGCGACTGATTGCCGGCAATGTCGGCGAGCACGTTCCGCAGCTCGGCAGCAGCCCGCTTGCCAAATCCGTTTTCGAATTTCTCCTGCGCCGCCAGCCAGAGCGGCCGTGCATCGGCAAGGCGCGAGCGCCCTGCCGGCGTCAGCTTCGCCAACCGGCTCCGGCGATCGGCCTCGTCGCGCTCGAGCGTGACCAGACCGTCGCGCTGCAGCGGCCGCAGGTTCTGACCGATGGTCGACTGGTCCATCACCAGCGCTTCGGCGAGGTCGCCGATCGAGGGTGGAGCATCGCCGCGGCGATGGATCTCGGTCAGAAGGGCATACTGCGTCGAACGAAGGCCCGAAGGCTCCAGCGCGGCGTCGTAGAACAGCGTCATGTGGCGCGATGCCTTGCGCAACGCCAGGCAATTGCAGCGGTTTCGTTCGACAACGGGCAGATCTTGCTCAGCCATCTCGCCTCCCTAATATCGGGAATCCCGGTATATGAGATAGATGGATATCCCGATATTATTCCGAGGTCAACCGGGGCGGGGTTTTTCTGGGCTTGGCGGCTCGCGCCTCACACGCCTGTGAGGCGACTTCGTCAAGTCTGTTCCGACGACATCACGTCGGTCGCGGACGAAGCCATTTTCCTCAAGGCGCGAAAACGGCCGGAAAGACAAGGGGGATATTGTTAGCTTCCATGATCAACACTGGAGTTCGATCATGTTCGGTCAATTATTCAGCCTGATCTATCGCCTGTCTTGCCGGACAACTCTGATCGAGATCGGCGTGCACCGCCTCGCGCGCTAGCGATCGGCGGATAGGGCCTAGGTAAGACAGACTGACCAGATGACGAGGGCTTCCATGCGCAAGCTCATCCTGATAGCCGCGGCGATGTCGCTCCTCGCAACGCAAGCCTATGCCGGTGGTTCGCGCAGCCTCAGCCTCGCGGCGACCAATGCGAGCCAGACCACAGACCAGCCGGCGGCGGCAACGGCGCCGCAGGCTCCGACGGCAACACCGCCGGCGAATGTGCTGACGGCGACCACCACACCCGCCTCAACTCCGCCAGCCACACCAACGCAGACCACGACGACGCCGGCTCAGCCGATTGCGGGGACGCCCAAGCCAAAGCACCGCGAACCGTCCACCGAGGCGCGCGTGATCCGCGAACTGCATCGGCACGGGATTTACTGGTAGGGGAGCGAAGCTCTTTCCTCCGACATTGCGAGCGAAGCGAAGCAATCCAGACTTTTTCCATGAAAGCAGTCTGGATTGCTTCGTCGCTGCGCTCCTCGCAATGACGGCGAGAGAGCGAAGGCTAGATCCCCAAATACTTATGCTGCAGATCCGGCTCGGCCATCAGCTCGTTTGACGTGCCGCTCCACACCGTCTTGCCGCGCTCGATGATGTAGTGGCGGTCGCAGATGCGAGCGAGGTGGTCGACATTCTTGTCGACGACCAGGATCGACTGGCCGCGGCTCTTGAGCAGCGACAGGCAGTTCCAGATCTCTTCGCGGATCAGCGGCGCGAGGCCTTCGGTCGCTTCATCGAGGATCAGCAGCTTGGGATTGGTCATCAGCGCGCGGCCGATCGCGAGCATCTGCTGCTCGCCGCCAGAGAGCTGGTTGCCCATGTTGGCGGCGCGCTCGGCAAGGCGCGGGAACATCACGTAGATCGCGGCCAGCGTCCAGGGATTAGCGCTATCGAAGCGGTCGGCGGCGGCGGCGACCAGGTTTTCGCGCACGGTGAGGTTCGGGAAGATCTGGCGTCCTTCCGGGACGAGGCCGACGCCGAGTTTTGCGATCCGATACGACGGAAGCTGCCGCACTTCGGCGCCTGCAAATCGGATCGCGCCAGCGCGCGCGGGCGTCAGGCCCATGATGGAGCGGATCGTCGTGGTCTTGCCCATGCCGTTGCGGCCCATCAGCGAGACCATCTCGCCTGATTTGACCGACAGTGACAGGCCGAACAGCGCCTGGCTGAGGCCGTAGCAGGTCTCGATGCCGTCGACGTCGAGCAAGGTGTCAGCCATGGTGCGTCACCACATGCTGGTCGCCGAGATAGGCGCGCTTGACCTCGTCATTGGCGCGGATCGCGGCCGGATCGCCGGAAGCAATGACGCGACCATAGACCAGCACCGAGATGCGGTCGGCCAGCGCGAACACCGCCGGCATGTCGTGCTCGACCAGCACGATCGACACCTCTTTGCGCAACTCCTGAAGGAGCTTCACCATGCGCTGGGATTCGGTGACGCCAAGGCCTGCCATCGGCTCATCCAGCAGCAACAGCTTCGGCTTGCTGGCGAGCGCGACGGCAAGCTCGAGCTCGCGGCGCTCGCCATGGCTGAGCCTGTTCACCACGACATCGGCGCGATGGCCGAGCCCGACGCGATCGAGTGCCGCATGCGCGGCATCGCGCAAGCCCCTCTCCTTGCGCGCATTGGCGAAGAAGCGAAACGAGGTGCCGGCATGCGCCTGCGCCGCCAGGGCGACATTGTCGGCGGCGGTGACGTCGAGCAGCAGCGAGGTGATCTGAAACGAGCGTGCGAGGCCCAGCGCGCAGCGGCGATAGGCCGGCAGATATGTGATATCGCGCCCCGCCAGCGAGACGCTGCCGGAATGCGGCTCGAGATGGCCGGTGAGCTGGCTGATCAGCGTGGTCTTGCCGGCGCCGTTCGGGCCGATGATGGCGTGCAGCTCGCCGGCCGAAACGTCGAGCGAGACGTTGTCCGTGGCAGTGATGCCGCCGAAGCGGCGCACCAGCTTCTCGACGCGGAGCAGGGGTTCAGCCACGGCCAGCCCTCCCCAGCATGCCCATGATGCCGCCGCGGCCGAACAGCACGATCAGCAGCAGCAGCGGCCCCATGATCAGCGCCCAATATTCGGTGATCTGCGACAGGAATTCTTCCAGCAGCAAAAACACCACCGCGCCCATGACAGGGCCGAACAGCGTGCCCATGCCCCCCAGGATCACCATCACCATGAGGTCGCCGGAGCGGGTCCAGTACATCACGGCCGGGCTGACGAAATCGGTGTTGTTGGCGAGCAGCGCGCCGGCCAGGCCGCACATCGTGCCTGAGATGACGAAGCAGACCAGCTGGTAGCGTTTGGCGGGAAAGCCGATCGCCTGCATGCGCTGCTCGTTGGAGCGCAGGCCCTGCACGACGAGGCCGAAGCGCGAATTGACGATACGCCAGATCAGGAAGATCACCGCGAACAGGCAGGCGAGGCAGAGATAATAGAACTGCGTGCGGTCCGACAGGTTGATCAGCCCGGAGAAGTCGCTGCGCTTGTAGACGGTGAGGCCGTCATCGCCGCCGTAGCGGGCGAGGCCCGAGGCGACGTAATAGGCCATCTGCGCGAAGGCGAGCGTGATCATGATGAAATAGACGCCGCGCGTGCGCAAAGAGAGCGCGCCGATCACGAGCGCGTAGATCGCAGACGCGGCCAGCGCGACGGGAAACTGGATGAAGCCGGAGCCCACGCCTTCCTGCGCGAGCATCCCGACGGCGTAGCCGCCAATGCCGAGATAGGCGGCATGGCCAAAGCTCATCATGCCGCCAAAGCCCATGATGAGGTTGAGGCTCGCGGCCGCCAGCGCCAGGATGACGATGCGGGTGAACAGCGTCAGGATGAAGATGTTGCCGGACAGATACGAATAGAGCGGCAGCAGCACGAGGCCTGCCAGCATCAGGGCCGTGACGGCCTTGCTCACAGTGAAAGCCTTCATCGACGGTTGGCCGGGAACAGCCCCTCCGGCCGCACCACCAGCACGATCGCCATCAAGAGATAGATCAGCATGGACGACAGCGCGGGTGCGGCCGTGGAGGCGGCGGCGCCGCTCAGCACCTGCCGGAGCAAATTGGGCAGGAAGGCGCGGCCGAGCGTGTCGATCATGCCGACGAAGATCGCGGCGAGAAACGCACCGCGGATCGAGCCGATGCCGCCGATCACGATGATGACGAAGGCGAGGATCAAAATGTTCTCGCCCATGCCGATCTGCACGGTGAGGATCGGCGCCTGCATCAGGCCGGCAAGACCGGCGAGCGCGGCACCTAAGCCGAACACCAGCGTGTAGAGCAGCTTGATGTTGATGCCGAGCGCGCCGATCATTTCGCGGTTGGAGGCACCGGCGCGGATCAGCATGCCGATGCGCGTGCGCATCACGCCGAGATAGAGCAGCAGCGCCACCAGCAGCGCCACGATGATGATGGCGAGACGATAGGCAGGATAATGAATGCCGGGCAGGATCGGCACCGGCACGGTGAGCCAGGCCGGCAGCGGCAGCGCGAGGCCCGCCGGTCCCCAGATCAGCCGCACCGCTTCATTGAAGAACAGGATCAGGCCGAAGGTCGCGAGCACGTGGTCGAGATGATCTCGCCCGTAGAGATGCCGCAGCGCCGTCACCTCCAGCACGATGCCGAGCACCAGCGTCGCCCCGAGCGCCATCAGCGCGCCGAGCAGGAAGCTGCCGGTCCACGCCGCGAATGTCGCGGCGAAATAGGCGCCCATCATGTAGAGCGAGCCGTGCGCAAGGTTGACGAGATCCATGATCCCGAACACCAGCGTCAGGCCGGCGGCGAGCAGGAACAGCAGCAGGCCGAACTGCAATCCGTTCAAGAACTGTTCGACGACGAGCAGCATCAAGACTCTTTCAAGCGCACGCGATATCGCGCCGATGTTCGAACACAGTCGCCATCAGTGAAAGAGCTCCCCCTGCCTCTTCAAGGCGGAAAAATGGGTAATGGCAGTATCGTTCCGAGGCAAGAGCGATTCGACACCCAACATGCACTTTGTTGCATGCCGATGCATGCGATCGAATGCTGCCTTGCAAGAAGGCTGCCGCACAGCATGGGTCAACCTGCCGCACCCAAACGATCGCCCTCCCCCGTTGCCGGGAGAGGGCGTGTGCTTCGTCGGAATGTAAGGCGATGCGCCTAGTGCGACGTCATCTGCTGGGGAAGATCATCCGGTTCGGCGAGCACGCTGTTGGCCGTCGAAGCCTCCAGCGCCGCCATCCGGAACAGATAGGCGAGCGTCGCCAATCCGGAATCGTCCGCCATCTGCGCCAGCTCGAGCGCCATGTCCGACATGTAGCCGAGATTCTCGTCCTTGGTCTGCGCCATGATCTGGCTGTCCCGCATCATGTTCGACATCTCAGGCGCTCTTTCGTTGCGCGGCAGCGAGGCCGCAAAGGTTGGCACGGGCGATGCAGTCGATCCGCGGACCGTCCTGGCGCACGACATTCTTCATCCCGATCCGCTCGCGCACGACATCGAGCGATTCCTGACGAACCTCGATGGTTGCCGCCATGGTCCAGGAATCCTCGATCAGCGCCGGCAATCCCAGCGGGGTGACGACGAAGCCGATGTCGTGGAAGCGCGGCAGCCACCAGGTCTCCATGACGAGACAGAGCCGCTCGATCCCCTGATCGAGACAGAACTCCTGCGCCGCCGCCATCAATTGCAGATTGAGCGCGCCGTCGCGGCGCTCGCGCGACACGAAGAAGCGCGACCACTCCCATACCAGCGGGTCCGCGGGGCATCCCCGCACCGCGGCCAGATGCGGGAAGACCTCGCTCATCATGGTCGGCTTGGTAGTGGGGTACAGGCGATAGCCGCCGAGCACGCGACGGTTCTCGAGCGACAGCAGGTAGATCGAATCGTCATTGTCGTAGGCGTCGATCTCGCGGCCGTCGGGCTTGCGCAGCGCCTCCCATTTCCGCTCCTCGACAAAAATCTCGTGACGGAGCCTGAAATGCTGTTCGAGGACATCCTCGTAAAGGTGCCGGTTTACGGCAGAGATTACATGAATCATGGACTCCCCCATGGCTTGAAAGAATGGGGGAATCCTCATGGAAAACGCCGGGAGCGACTATTGGGAAATTTCCCAGTACGCGCCGATTTCAGGGCGTGATGATTCTTTGCCGGATCGCGAGCGCAACCGCGTGCGTGCGGTTGACGGCACCGAGCTTGCGCGCAGCAGTTGCAAGATGCTCTTCGGCGGTGCGCTGCGTGATGTGCAGGATCTCGCCGATTTCCCAGGCCGACTTGCCCTGCGAGGCCCAGGCGAGCACCTCGCGCTCGCGTGGGGTGAGGCGCGCCGACGGATGCGGCGCCGGCGCGAGCAGGCGGCGGATGTGGTCGAAGCCGTACATCGCGATCAGGTGCAGCGCCGGCTTGCTGCGAGCGTTGAGATCGAGGTGGACGCCGCCGAGCGAGACGCCCGCTTCATAACCGGTCAAGCCGTGGATCGGTACCACGAACCCCCGCGACATACGGAAGTCGGCAGCCCGACGCATCACTTCCGCAGCGCCCGGCTCGAACTCCGCATCATAGGGAGCTTCCGACCATTCGAAGGGATTCACCGTCTGCCGGCACTTGCGGATCACAGGATCGACGCGGTCGTAGCTTTTTTCCGTGTAGAGGCTGAACCACTCCGCCGGCCAGCGCTTGGCAAGCACCATCTGGGCGAAGCGCTGATCGGGATTCGGCAAACCGGTGACGATGATGTGCTCGAAACCGTACCGGCTGAACGCGGTGGCAAGCGCGTCCATGGTGTCCGGAACCCTGGTATGGGCTCGCAGACCCTCGATGAAATCGAGCGCTTCCCGGCCATAATCTACGGCGGACATCGGTGCGTTTCCTGAGCCTCGACGTCCGCTATAGCACGTATTTGGGGGCTCCCTCAATTCGCCGCTCCCGTAGTTTTGCGGTGCCCGCGCGCTCTGAACATTTAATCTACTTGTGGAAGAAGTGACGTCAAGATACACCTGCAAGCGTCCGAAGCGGGAAAACCACGATGGAAGACGAGGACATCGCCCTCAACAGCGTGCTCGGCCTGGAATTGAACCGCGTGTTTTTCGCCGTCCGTGAAACGGCAAACAAGCAGAAGATCATCGAGTTCGCGCGCGAGGTGCTGCAAAGCGAGCGCACCAAGCCGGCAGACACCGCCTCGCCCGAAGGCCCGGCGAGCTAGAACGCTGTTGCAGCAAGTGGCGCCGATGAAACAGATCGCGCGACGACGCCACCGTTCCATTTGAACGCGCAGATTTTAGTCGAAACACTCTGACCGCGAGGTTGGGCTTCCCTTCTCCCCTTGTGGGAGAAGGTGGCATAGGCGGCCTACGGCCGCCGTTCTTAAGAACGCCGAGGCAAAGCTTCGGCTATCGCGCCGGATGAGGGGTCTCCCTCCGCGAATCCAATTCCCATTTGAAGTCGCGGACAGAGACCCCTCACCCGTCTCGCCGCTACGCGGCGAGCCACCCTCTCCCACAAGGGGAGAGGGCAAGAGTAAGCCACTATCCGCTCACGTCGCCGGTCACTTGCCGCTGGCTGACATCACGGTTCTCGTGAGATGATCGCCGTCACGATCTCTATCGGATGCCAATCCTTCGGATGCCACGACCATGATGACGCTGCGCCAGGTTGAAGTGATCCGTGCCGTGATGGTGACGGGCACCATCGGCGGCGCGGCCAAGCTGCTCAACGTCTCGGCGCCGGGGATCAGCCGGCTCGTCAAATACACCGAGCGCTCGCTCGGCATCCGCTTCTTCCAGCGCCAGAACGGGCGCTATTTCCCGACGCCGGAAGCCGAGAACATTTTCGAGCAGATCAACGGCGTCTACAAGAAGGTCGACGATCTCTCCGAGATCATCTCCAAGATCGGCCGTGGCGGACTGTCTGAGCTGCGCATCGGCTCGGTGCCGAGCATCTCGCAGGTGATGGTGCCGCGCGCGATCGAGCGAGTCCGGCGCCGCTATCCCGATCTCGGCATCGACATCAACATCCTCAAGCTCGAGGAAGCCATCGACTATCTCCTGCTCGGGCGCGGCGAGTGCGTCGCGATGAGCTACCGTCTGGAGCATTCCGGGCTCGACTTCATGCCGCTCGCCTCGGGCGAGCTCTACTGCATCGTGCCGCCCGGCCACGAGCTGGCCGGCCGCAAGCAGGTCTCCGCCGCCGAGATCACCCGCTACCCGCTGATCGGCATCGATCCCAACGATCCTTACGGCCGGATCATGGCGGAGATGTTCGCGCGCCACCGGCTCGACTACAACATCACCATCCGCGCGCGCTTCGGCACCACGGTGTGTGCGCTGGTGAAGGCGGGCCTCGGCATCGCCATCATCGACCAGTTCACGGTGGCCCATGGCGGCTATCCCGGCATCGAGCTGTTGAAGATCACCGAGCCGACACGGTTCGACACCTATATCGCGGTCAAGCGCGGCGCGCCGCTGTCGCTGCATGTCGAATATTTCATCGAGTCCCTGCGCGCCGAAATGCGCGCCGTCGAACCGTCGCGCGGCAACGGCAAGGCCGTTCCGGCGCGCGGGCGCAGGAAATAACATTATGTTAGGTTTGCCCAATAAAAGGGTAATTGTGTTAGGCGGAGGAAAGGCTATCGTTGCGGCTGGAAGCCCCTTGGAATTGCGCGGGTTTCACCGCTAATGGCCGGGGACCGAACGCTCCCAACGAGACAGTAGCGAACCATGTCGAAGCGCAGATATTCCGTCAGCAAGAAGCTCCTCACCGGCCTGATCGGCGCGCCGATCGCGCATTCCGCATCCCCCGCCATGCATGAGCGCGCCGCCGAGGCGCTCGGCCTGCGTGGTCATTACCAGCTCATCGAGGTTGCCGGTGCCGATGCGACCGGCCTCAGCATGATGCTCGAGGGCGTGCGGCGGCTCGGCTTTGCCGGCGTCAACGTCACGTTTCCCTACAAGGAAGCGGTGGTCCCGCTGCTCGACGAGCTGGCCACGACCGCGGCCACCATGGCGGCCGTCAATACGGTCGTCGTCAAGGATGGCCGCCTGATCGGCCACAATACCGACACCACCGGCTTCGCGCGCGCCGTCAAGCCGCTGCTGGCGCCCACTGGAAATGCGGTGGCCGTCATCGGCACCGGCGGCGTCGGCAAGGCAATCGCCTTTGCGCTCGCAAGCCTGAAGGTCGCTGACCTGCGCATCTTCGACAGCGAGCCGGCGCGGGCCGAGAAACTCGCCGCGCTGCTGGCCAAGCATGGCGGCGCGCGGGTGGCCGGCAGCGTCGAGGACGCACTGGACGGCGCAACCGGCCTCATCAACGGCACGCCGGTCGGCATGCTGCCGAACCGGGACACCCCGGTCGCGCCGGCGCTTCTGCGCAAAAACCTGTGGGTAGCCGACGCCGTCTATTCGCCGCTGATCACGCCGCTCCTTGCCGCAGCGCAAGAGAAGGGTGCCCGGATCATGACCGGGCGCGAGCTTGCGATCTACCAGGCCGCCGACGCCTTCGAACTGTTCACAGGCCTTGCCCCATCGACCGAAGTCATGGGAGAGGCTTTTGACGCCGTGATGGCCGCGCGCAGCGCCGCGTATCAGGCGGCTTGAAGCGAAGCGGCCGGACACAAGGCCGCTTGCAACATTGAATACGGGAGGAGAGGACGATGAGATCAACGCTACTGGTGGGCGCGCTGCTCACCGCAATCACGACGACGGGCGCGCTCGCCCAGGCCATCAAGCTCGCCGACGTCGCCGAGCTGTCGGGCGGCGGCGCCACCGTCGGCACCAACTGGAAGAACGGCATCGATCTCGCCATCGAGGAGATCAACGCCAAGGGCGGCGTGCTCGGCCGCAAGCTCGAGGTCAGCCATGCCGACTCGCAGTCCAACCCCGGCGTTGCCCGCGCCCAAGTGCAGAAGGCGCTCGATGCCGAGCCCTATGTGCTGCTCGGGCCCGGCTATTCCGGCTCGGTGAAGGTCACCGCGCCGCTGGCGGCCGAAGCCGGCATCGCGCAGATCATGGGTGGCGAAGCCGCCGAGCTGACGCAAGCCGGAAACAAGTTCCTGTTCCGCACCTCGTTCGGCCAGCAATCCTCGATGCCGAAGGTCGCAAAGTACATCCACGACGAGATGAAGGCGAAGTCGGTGGCGGTGGTCTGGGTCAACAATGATTTCGGCCGCGGCGGCCGCGACGTCGTCGTCAAGGAGCTCGATCGGCTCGGCTCCAAGGTGGTCGCCGATCTCTCGACCGAAGCCGGCCAGGCCGACTTCGCCGCCGACGTCGGTAAGATCAAGGCCGCCAATCCCGACGCCGTCTTCGTCTATCTCAACGAGGAAGAGAGCGCGCGCATCCTGAAGGAACTGAAGCGCCAGGGCGTCACCGCGCCGCTGATGGGCGAGACCACGCTGATCGGCCAGAAGGTGATCGAGCTCGCGGGCGACGCCGCCAACGGCGCGCGCGGCCATGTCGGCCTCACCACCGACGCGCCGGTCGACCTGATCAAGGCATTTCGCGAAAAGTTTTCCAAGAAGTACAATTACGTGCCCGATCATAACGGCCTGAAGGGCTATCTCGCCGTCTACATGGTGAAGGCCACCACCGAAAAGATGGGCAAGGTCGATTCCAAGGCGTTCGCCGACACGCTGCATGGTCTGACCATCAAGGCCGCAGACGAGCCCGGCATCCTGATGGACGTCACCTTCGACGCGAACGGCGACATCGATCGCCAGAGCTTTCTGGTCGAGGTGGTCGAGGGCAAGCAGGTCGTGAAGCAGGTGCTGCCGAAGGTGAAGTGAGGGACGCGGTCTTTCACCTCTCCCCGCTTGCGGGGAGAGGTCGGATCGCATCGAAGATGCGATCCGGGTGAGGGGCCTCTCCGCGAGTCCATTGCCACCGAATTCGCGGAGACGCCCCTCACCCCGACCCTCTCCCCGCAAGCGGGGAGAGGGGGAAGTCAGAGCGGCGCTAGGGACACGAGAGAGGAAGATGTCCAACCTATTCGATCTTCTGGTCGCAGGACTGGCCACCGGCGCTATCTACGCGCTGGTTGCGGTCGGCTTCACGCTGCTGTGGCAGACCTCGCAGACCATCAATTTCGCCCAAGGCGAGTTCGTGATGCTGCCGGCGTTCCTGATGCTGGCGGCGATGCATGCCGGCGCACCGTTCTGGCTCGCCATCATCCTCGGCATCCTGCTGTCGATGATCCTGCTGGGCCTTGCCTTCAAGATGCTGCTGGTCGATCCCATGATGCGTCACGGCGTGTTGCCGCTCGCAATCGCGACCATGGCGCTCGCCATCGGCATCAAGGAGGCCGTCAAGCAGTTCTTCAGCGCGGAGGCTTCGCCCTTCCCGTCGATCGTGCCGACCGGTGACATCGCCATCCTCGGTCACGCCGTCTCGCTGCAAAGCATCGGCGTCCTCGTCGTCGCTATCCTTGCCGTCCTCGGTCTGACGACGCTGCTCAACCGCACCTCGCTCGGCCACCAGATGCAGGCGGCGGCGCAGAACCCGACGGTCGCGCGCATCATCGGCGTCCCGGTCGAGCGCATGATCCTCTTGACCTTCCTGATCAACGCCTTCCTGGTTGCACTGGCCTCGCTGCTGATCACGCCGATTTATCTCGCAAAGTTCTCCTCAGGCGAGGTGCTGGGCCAGGCCGCCTTCATCGCCGCGATCGTCGGCGGCTTCAACCAAGTCCGCGGCGCGATCGCCGGCGGCCTCTTGATCGGCGTGCTCGACAATCTCGCGGCATCCTATGTCTCGACGCAGTACCGCGCGGCGGTGCCGCTGATCTTCCTGATCGTCGTCATCCTGTTCCGGCCGCAAGGACTGCTCGGCCGCGCCGAGGAGCGCACGGTATGAGCGGCTTCGCCAAGCCCCTGAAGATCGCGCTCGGCCTCATCGTCATCGCCGGCCTCATCGTCGTCCCCATGAACTTCAACCGCTATGGCCTGTTCATCCTGAGCCAGTGGGCGGTGATGACCATCGCCGCGATGGGCCTCAACCTCACGCTCGGCTATGCCGGCCAGGTCTCTCTGGCGCAGGGCGCCTTTGTCGGCATCGGCGCCTATGCTGCGGCGATCATGACGACCCATGGCTGGCCGTTGCCAGCCGCGATCTTGGTCGCGATTGCCTTGAGCTTCGCGGTCGGCTGGGTGCTCGGCTATCCCGCGCTGCGCGTGCAGCACCACTACCTCGCCTTCGTCACGCTGGCCTTCTCGACGCTGGCTTTCCTCGTATTCCGCAACGAGAGTTGGCTCACCGGCGGCATCTACGGCATCTCCAATATCCCGCGCCCGCACTTCTTCGGCATTGCTACCAACAAGCCGCTGCCGTTCTACTATGTCTGCCTCGGCTCGCTCGCGATCGTCTCGCTGGCGGTATGGTGGCTGATCCGCTCGCCCTGGGGCCGCGCCTTCATGGCGCTGCGCGAGAATCCCTTGCGCGCGCAATCGCTCGGCATCGACACACGGCGCTACACGCTGATGGCGTTCGCGATCGGCTCGGCGCTAGGCGGCGTCGCCGGTGCGCTCTATGCACCGCTGACGCAATATATCGATCCTGTTCCCTTCAACCTGTCGCTCTCGCTCGATCTGTTGATGATGGTGATCGTCGGCGGTGCCGGCTTCTATTTCGGCCCGTTCCTAGGGGCGATGATCGCGGTGCTGCTGCCGGAATGGCTGCGCTTCACCGAAGGCTACTATCTGATGCTCTACGCGGTCGCGGTAATGCTGCTGCTGATCTGGTCGCCGACCGGCATTCTGGGAATCCTCGATCGCTACATGGCCGCGCGGCGCACCAAGGCGGCTTCCGCGCTGCGCGCCGTCGCCAAATCGCGCCTGGAGACGGTGCAATGAGCGCGGTCCTCGAAGTCACTGACATCAAGAAGAACTTTGGCGGCATCAGCGCCGTCGACGGCGTCTCCTTCGACGTGCGCGAAGGCGAGATCCTCGGCCTGATCGGCCCGAACGGCTGCGGCAAGTCCACGCTGTTCAACTGCATCCTCGGCCAGCTCACGCCGTCGGGTGGCGAGGTGAAGCTCGACGGCAAGACCGTCACGGGCCTCCGTCCTTCCGAGCTCAACAAGTTAGGGGTCAGCCGCACCTTCCAGCTCTTGCAGGTGTTCCCAAAACTTTCGGTGCGCGAGAACCTGATCCTCGCCGGGCAGGAGCACCAGGGCAACATGGCCTCACGCCTGGTCGGCCGCTCCGACGCCGGACTGACTGATGCCGCCAACCAGATGATCGGCTTCTTCAAGCTCGATCATCTCGCCGACGAGCCCGCAGGCGGCCTCTCCTATGGCCAGCAAAAGCTGCTCGACGCCGCCATGGCTTTCATGGGCGGGCCCCGCCTCGTGCTGCTCGACGAGCCCGCAGGCGGTGTCAACCCGTCGATGCTGGCAGACCTTAAGGACCGCCTGGTCGCGATCAACCGCGAGAAGAACGCGACCTTCGTCGTGATCGAGCACAACATGGAATTCGTGATGTCGCTGTGCTCGCGCGTGATGGTGATGGCGGAAGGCAAGGTGCTGGCGATGGGACGGCCCGACGAGGTGCGGAGAAATCCCGCCGTGATCGAAGCCTATCTCGGACATTGAGGACCAGACCATGAGCGACCCGATCCTCTCGGTTCACAATCTCGTCGGCGGCTACGGCAAGATGACCATCCTGAACGGCACGAGCTTCGCCGTGCCGCAGGCGACCATCACCACCATCATCGGCCCGAACGGCGCCGGCAAATCGACGGTGTTCAAGGCGATCTTCGGCCTTCTGAAGCTGCGCGAAGGCAAGATCAGCTTCGCCGGCCGCGACGTCACCAATCTGAGCCAGCGCGCGCTGCTCAATGCCGGCATCTGCTATGTGCCGCAGGGCCGCAACATCTTTCCCGAGCTGTCGGTGCGCCACAACATCGAGCTCGGCGGCGTCGCCGCCGGGAAGGGCCTCGACCTGCCGACGCGGATCGAGGCCGCACTCGACCTGTTTCCCGCGCTGCGCCGCAAGTCGGCGCAGCAGGCCTCGACGCTCTCCGGCGGCGAGCAGAAGCAGCTCGAGATCGCCCGCTCGCTGCTGCTCGATCCAAAGCTCGTGCTGATCGACGAGCCCTCGATCGGCCTGTCGCCGCTGATGGTGCAGCAGACCTTCGACATCCTCAAATCCCTCCGTGACCGCGGCGTCACCATCCTGATGATCGAGCAGAACGCGCGCTCGGCGCTGGAAATCTCCGACATCGGCATCGTGCTCGAGCTCGGCCAGACCCGCATGGTCGACAAGGCCGACCGCATCCTGAACGATCCGCGCATCGGCCAGCTCTTCCTCGGCGGCGCCATGGAGGAGAGTGCGGCATGAGCGCGCAAATGCGCATCGCGGTCGCCGGCGCCGGTCTGATCGGCCGCCGCCATATCGAATTGATCGCGGCATCGAAGGACTGCGTGCTGTCAGGCATTGCCGACCCCTCGCCTGCCGCGAAGGACTATGCGCGGTCGCATGGCGTGCCCTGGCATGTGGATCATCGCGCGCTGCTGGAGCAGGTCAAGCCCGACGGCCTGATCATCGCCTCGCCCAACACGTTGCACCTGCCGATGGCCATCGACTGCGCCGAGGCCGGCGTCCCTGCATTGATCGAAAAGCCGGTGACAGAGACCGTTGCCACCGCGCAGCGCCTCTGCGCTGCGATCAAGCGGACCGGCGTGCCGATGCTGGTCGGCCATCACCGCCGGCACAATCCGATCATCAAGGCTGCGCGCGAGGCCGTGGCGACCGGCAAGCTCGGCCAGCTCACCGCCGTGGTCGGGCTGTGGCTGCTCAAAAAGCCCGACGATTATTTCGACGCGGCGTGGCGGCGCGAGGCGGGCGGCGGCCCGCTGCTGATCAACCTCATCCATGACATCGACAATCTCCGCTTCATCTGCGGCGAGATCACTGAGGTGCAGGCGCTGACCTCGAACAAGATGCGCGGCTTCGCCGTCGAGGACACCGCGGCGCTGCTGCTGCGTTTTGCGAGCGGCGCGCTGGGAACGGTGACCGTGTCGGATGCGACGCCGGCGCCGTGGAGCTGGGAACTCTCCTCGGGCGAGAACGCTGCATACCCCAAGCAGGACCAGCCCTGCTACATCTTCTCCGGCACCAGCGGTTCGCTGTCCGTGCCGAATATGGAGCTGTGGTCATACGCACAGCAGCGCGGCTGGTACGCGCCGCTGTCGCGTAAGACCGTTGCGCCGCCCGCGTTCGATCCGCTGGTCGAGCAGCTCCGGCATTTCTGCGCGGTCATCGCCGGCCGCGAACAGGCGCTGATCACGGCCGAGGACGCGATGGGCACGCTCGCCGTCGTCGAAGCCGTCAGCGAGGCCGCGCGCACGGGCCAGACTATCTCTCCTAGGCGGATCATGGAGCAAGCAGCATGAACAAGCGCTCGATCGCGACCGTCTCTCTCTCAGGTGCCCTGGACGAAAAGCTCCGCGCCATCGCGTCGGCCGGCTTCGACGAGGTCGAGATCTTCGAGAACGACCTGCTGTCGTTCGGCGCCGGCCCGCGCGACATTGCGAAGCTCTGCCGCGATCTCAATCTCAAAATCTGCGCATTCCAGCCGTTCCGCGATTTCGAGGGCATGCCGGAGCCGCAGCGTACGCGCAATTTTGCCCGCGCGATGCGCAAGTTCGATCTGATGCATGAGCTCGGCACCGATCTCTTGCTGATCTGCTCCAACGTCTCGCCCAGCTCGCTCGGCGGCATCGACCGCGCAGCTGATGATTTCCGCGAGCTTGGCGAGCGCGCGGCCAAGCGCGGCTTGCGCGTCGGCTACGAGGCGCTGGCCTGGGGCCGCCACGTCAACGACTACCGCGATGCCTGGGAGATCGTGCGCCGCGCCGATCATCCCGCGATCGGCGTCATCCTCGACAGCTTTCACGCACTGGCGCCGGGCTTTCCCACGCGTGCGATGGCCTCGATCCCCGGCGACAAGATCTTCCTGGTGCAGCTCGCCGACGCACCAAAACTCGAGCTCGACATCCTGTCGTGGAGCCGGCACTTCCGCTCCTTCCCTGGCCAGGGCGACCTGCCGGTCGGTGAGTTCATGAAGGCGATCGCGGCGACCGGCTATGCCGGGCCGCTGTCGCTGGAGATCTTCAACGACCAGTTCCGCGCCGGGTCGGCCGCGCAGACCGCGGTCGACGGCCTGCGTTCGCTGATCCTGCTGGAGGACCAGCTCGCGCCGGATTGGCCGAAGTTTGCCGGCGAGCCGCTGGCGCCGAAGGCCAAGAGCGGCGGCACCGGGTTCATCGAGTTTGCCGTCAACGAAGCCAAAGCGGGAGACCTCGCGCGCCTGTTCTCGCAGCTCGGCTTCCGCAAATCCGGCAAGCATCGCAGCAAGGCGGTGGAGCGCTGGTCGCAGGGCAAGGTCGAACTCGTCATCAATTGCGAGACCGACGGCTTTGCACATTCGCACTATGTCACGCACGGCCCCGGCGTCTGCGCCATCGCGCTCGATGTCGACAATGCCGGCCTTGCCATGCAACGCGCCGAAACGTTGAAGGCGCGGACCTTCTACCAGCCGGTCGGCCCCGGCGAATTGGAGATCCCCGCGATCCACGGCGTCGGCGGCAGCCTGCTGTATTTCCTCGACCAGGCCGGCAAGAACTGGGACACGGATTTCGAGCCGGTGGCGAGCAATGCCGACAAGGACGCCCTGCTCGCCGTCGACCACATCGCGCAGTCGATGCCCTATGACGAGATGCTGTCCTGGCTGTTGTTCTACACCGGCATCCTCGACCTCGAGCGCCTGCCGCAGATGGAGATCGCCGACCCCAGAGGCCTCGTGCAAAGCCAGGCTATCATCAACGCCGACCAGAGCTTGCGCTTTGTCCTCAATGGCTCCTCCGCCAACCGCACCCTGCCGGCGCGCTTCATCTCGGAATTCTTCGGCTCAGGCGTGCAGCATGTCGCGTTCTCCTGCAACGACATCTTCGCGACGGTGGCGGAGATGCGCAAGCGCGGCGCGGATTTCCTGGATATCCCCGACAACTATTACGACGACATCGAAGCCAAATACGACCTCGCCCCCGAGCTGATGGCGCAGCTGCGCGCCAATCACATCCTCTACGACCGCGAGGGCGACGGCGAGTTCTTCCAGGTCTACACGCACATCTTTGATGAGCGGTTCTTCTTCGAGATCGTCGAGCGGAGAAGCTATCAGGGCTTTGGCGCGGCCAATGCCGGCATCAGGCTGGCGGCACAGGCGCGCGAGGTGCGGCCCGCCAGCATGCCGAGGGTGTAGTAACCCTCTCCCCTCACCCTGACCCTCTCCCCGCAAGCGGGGAGAGGGGAAGAGCGAAGCTCACTTCATCTTGCACTTGTCGTGGAAACGATCCTGGTCGTTCTCCACGATGGTGGCGACGGTCTTCAGCGCGAGCTGGCCGTCGGCATCCTTCACCACGTCCTGGAGGTAGAAGCTCTGCACCGGGATGTGGTTGTTGCCGTATTTGAACGCGCCGCGCAGCGACTTGAAGTTGGCCTTCTCCATCTCGGCCTTCATCGCGTCCTTCTTGCTGGTGTCGCCCTTCACCGCGACGACCGCGCTGTTGATGAGCTGCGCCGCATCATAGGCCTGCGCGCCGTAATAGGTCGGGCGGAGGCCGGCGTACTTCTTGCGGTAGTCCGCGACGAAGCGCTTGTTCTGCTCGTTGGGGAGGTCGTTGACCCATTCCTGCGCGCCGGGAACGCCGAGCGCGTTCTCCTTCTGCAGTGGCAGCGACAGCTCGTCCACCGTGAACGCCGTATAGAGCGGCATCGTGCTCTTCAGGCCGGCCTGCGCATATTGGTTGAGAAACTGCACGCCGGCGGCGCCGGGATAGAACACGAAGATCGACTCCGCGCCCGAAGCGCGCGCCTTGGAGAGCTCGGCGGAGAAATCGAGCTGGCTCGGCCAGACCGTGTATTCCTCGCCCTTGATCTCGCCCTTGAAGGTGCTCTTCACGCCGGCGAGCATGTCCTTGCCGGCCGCGTAGTTCGGCCCGATCAGGAACACGCTCTTGACGCCCTTCTGGTTCATGTAGACGCCCATCGCTTGCGGCGTCTGGTCGTTCTGCCAGGAGGTCGAGAACACGTAAGGCGAGCAGAGTTCGCCGGCGAGCTGCGACGGGCCGGCGTTGGCCGAGATCAGGAAGGTCTGCGAATCGACGGCGGTCTTCAGCGAGGCCAAAAGCACGTTCGACCAGATGTAGCCGACGATGAAATCGACCTTGTCGGACTGCACCAGCTTCTCGGTCTTCTGCTTGCCGACGTCAGGCTTCTGGCCGTCGTCCTCGTAGATCACCTCGACCGGCTTGCCGTCCATCTTGCGCCCGAGGTGATCGAGCGCGAGCTCGAACGAGTTGCGCATGTCGTTGCCGATCACGGCGGTCGGGCCGCTGAAGGTCGAAACGAAACCGATCTTGATGGTGTCGCCGGCGAATGCCGGGCTCGCCAGCACCAGCGCCGCTGCGCCCGCCAGCCAGAATGCCGTCCTCATAACCACTCCCCTCCTTATTATTGATCCCGGAAACGGGGTGATCGCCGCCCCGGGTCTGTCGCTATTGAACGCAAAATCCGTCGCGTCGCCAATGGCTCAGCGGCCGCCTCTGCACCATATTTCGCCCTAATCGGGGATGGCAAGAAATATAATTCTACTCACTTCGGTTGAGCCTACGGCGGTTTTTCGCGGCCGATCGATACATCCGGCCTATGCGGCGATTGATGACGGCTATTGGACTATGGCGGCGAAAGCGCACTTACATGAAGGAGAGCAGCAGCGAGATTCGAGGGTGCATCATGGCCGCCAATCCCCACCGCGTCGTCATCGTCGGAGCCGGCTTCGGCGGACTGGAGACGACCTACCGGCTTGCGGGCGCGCCGGTCGAGATCACGTTGATCGACCGCCGCAACCATCATCTGTTCCAGCCGCTGCTCTACCAGGTCGCGACCGCTTCGCTCGCGACCAGCGAGATCGCGTGGCCGATCCGGCACCTGATGCGTGACCGGCCCGAGGTGACGACGCTGTTCGCGACCGTGAGCGGCGTCGATGCGGGTAGGCGCTGCGTGCTGATCGACGACGGCAGCGAGGTGCCCTACGACACGCTGGTGCTCGCGACCGGCGCTCGGCACGCCTATTTCGGCCATGACGAGTGGGAGACATGGGCGCCGGGCCTGAAGACGCTGGAGGACGGCACCACGCTGCGCCGTCACATCCTGGTGGCGTTCGAGCGCGCCGAGCGCGAGACCGATCCGGCGAAGCGCGCGGCGCGGCTGACCTTTGTAATCGTCGGCGCCGGCCCGACCGGCGTCGAGCTTGCCGGCACCATCGCCGAGATGGCGCATCACACTCTGCCCGGCGATTTCCGCAACATCGACACGACCAAGGCGCGCGTCGTGCTGATCGAGGCCGGCCCGCGCGTGCTTGCGGGCTTTGCGGACGACCTCTCGGCCTACGCGCAGGCGTCGCTGGAGAAGATCGGCGTCGAGGTTGTGCTGGGGCAGGCTGTGACTGAGATCGACCGCGACGGTGTCGTGTTCGGCGGACAGCGATTGAATGCGAAAACAAGGATCTGGGCCGCCGGCGTGCGCGCTTCGCCTGCCGCCGAATGGCTGGGCGCACCAAGCGACCGCGCCGGGCGCGTGCAGGTCGAGGACGACCTGACGATACCCGGCCATCCCGAAATCTTTGCGATCGGCGACACCGTCAGCATCAATGCCTGGGAGGGCAAGCCGGTGCCCGGCATCGCGCCGGCAGCGAAGCAGCAGGGCCGTCACGTCGCCGAGACCATCAAGGCGCGGCTGCGCGGCGAGAAGCCGGGCCCGTTCCGCTACAAGCACGCCGGCAGCCTCGCCCAGATCGGCAAGCGGCTCGCGGTGATCGATTTCGGCAAGGTCAAGCTGCGTGGCACCATCGCGTGGTGGATCTGGGGCATCGCCCACATCTACTTCCTGATCGGCCTGCGCCACCGCCTCAGCGTCGCGCTGAGCTGGCTGTGGATCTACGCGCGCGACCAGCGCGCGGCGCGGCTGATCACGCAGGGGTCAAGCAAGGTGGTGGGGTGACTCTTCCCTTCTCCCCTTGTGGGAGAAGGTGGCGCGAAGCGCCGGATGAGGGGTTCTCTCAACTTGAGAGATCATCCGTGAGGAGAGAACCCCTCACCCGGCTTCGCTTCGCGAAGCCACCCTCTCCCACAAGGGGAGAGGGTGCAATTGCGCGCTTGGCTACATTCACTTCACCAACTCACACCCGCCCTCCGCCAGCGGGCGGAAGGCCTGGTCGGCGGGAATCGTCGAGACTAGCTTGTAATAGTCGTACGGATATTTCGACTCCTCCGGCTTCTTCACCTCGAACAGGTACATGGGATGCACGACGCGGCCGTCCTGGCGGATCGTGGTATCGCCGAACAGCTTGTCCTTGCCCCTGAACTTCTTCATCTCGGGCACCACGTCCTTGGCGTTGTCGCTGCCGGTCGCCGCGACCGCATTGAGAAAAGCGAGCGTGGAGGCATAGACGCCGGCCTGGTTACCGCTCGGCATCTTGCCGTTCATGCCGGGCCGCGCGGCGAAGCGTTTTGCGAAAGCG
Source organism: Bradyrhizobium sp. CB2312 (assembly GCF_029714425.1). NCBI lineage: Bacteria > Pseudomonadati > Pseudomonadota > Alphaproteobacteria > Hyphomicrobiales > Nitrobacteraceae > Bradyrhizobium > Bradyrhizobium sp. CB2312. The sequence goes on from NZ_CP121668.1 coordinate 9,555,549, forward strand.
CGGGTGTCCTCGTTCATGTCCCAGTAGAAAGCTTCCATGAGCTGGAGCCCTTGCGCGACCTTGATGCCCATGCCGTGGATGTCGTTGATGAAGAGCAGGAAGGCGACGAGCTTCTGCCCGCTTTGCTGAATCCCGAACTCGGCGGCCTGCTTTACTGCGTTGATGGTGTCGCCGCCGGCATTGGCAAGGCCGATCACCTGCGCCTTCGAGCCCTGCGCCTGCAACAGGAAGGAGGCGAAGTCGGATGTGCCGAGCGGATGCTTTGACGAGCCGAGCACCTTGCCGCCGTGGCCCTCTATATACTTTTGCGCTTCTGCCTCGATGCCCTTGCCGAGCGCGTAGTCGACCGTGAGGAAATACCAGTCCTTGCCGCCGCGCGACATCATTGCGGCTGCGGTGGTGTTGCCGGTCGCCCAGGCGTCGTTGACCCACTGGATCGTGTTCGGCGAGCAGGCCTTGCCGGTGAGATCCGAGCTTGCCGTTGACGACGCCAAGAAGGTCATGCGGCTGTCGCGCAGCAGCGTGTTGATGGAGAGACCGACCGCCGAGTTCGGCACGTCGACGATGGCATCGACGCCTTCGACATCGAGCCATTTGCGCGCGATGGCGTTGCCGACGTCGGCCTTGTTCTGGTGATCGGCATAGACGATCTCGACCTTGATGCCCTTACCGCCGCCGTTGAAATCCTCCGCCGCCATGCGCGCGGCCTCGACCGAGCCCATGCCGTTGGTGTCCTGGAAGATGCCGGAGATGTCGTTGAGCACGCCGACACGCACGACATTGTCCGAGATCTCGGCACTCGCCGCTCCGCCCATCAGGCTCGCGGCCAACGCAAGCGTCCACTTCAGATTTTTCATTATTCCCTCCCCTGTATTGTTTTCACCGCCCGCTGTGTCAGACGGGCGTGATCGTCACCGGCAGATGGTCGAGCCCACGCAGGGTGTTGTTGAAGCGCCGCTTCGGTTCGCCAGTGATCTCGATCGTGGCGACACGGCGCGCCAGGGCCGAGAGCATGGTCTCGCCTTCGAGCCGCGCCACGAGCTGGCCGACGCACATGTGAATGCCCGCGCCGTAGCCGACATGACCGGACGTGCGGCGGGTGATGTCGTAACTATCAGGCTTCTCCCAGCGCCTGGGATCGCGGTTGGCGGCGGCGAGGAACATCAGAACCTTCTCGCCCTCGCCGATCCTCGCGCCTGACAGTTCAACATCGCGCGTTGTGGTGCGGAAGAAGGTCTGCACCGGGCTCTCGAAGCGCACCGCCTCCTCGAAGGCATTGCGCGCGAGCGTGAGGTCGCCACGCAGGCGCTGCCACTGCTCGGGGAAGCGCGCGAGGCAATAGACGGCCGCGCCGATGCCGTTGACGGTGGTGTCGAGGCCGGCCGAGAGCAGCGAGCGCACCAACAGCGGCGCTTCAGTCGCCGTGATCGCGCCTTCGTCGACGTGGGCATGAATGCAGGCGCCGATGCCGCCCGGCGTCAGATTGTCGCGCTGGCACTGATCGGTGACGTAGGCCTGATGCGGCGCCGAGCGCGCGATCGCGTCCTGGCGCAGTTGGTTCGGCGGGCCGAAAGCATTGAACACCAGGCTCGCATAGGGGATGAGATGCTCACGCCCCTCGGGCTTCAGACCCAGTGCATCCGGGAAGATCGACAGCGGATAAGCTTCCGCGAGATCGGCGATCGCATCAAAACTGCGCATCTCCAGCAAGGCATCCACACGCTCCTCGGCCGCCGCGGCAAAGCGGTCGCGCAGCCCCTTCATCACGGTCGGCGACAGCACCTTCGACAGGACCGCGCGGGTGCGGGTGTGTTCGGGCGGATCGGCCTCGAGGATCAGGCTCGGCGGTCGCCACGGCTTTTCCTTCTTGAAGTCGGACAGGCCGACGCCGCGGCTGGAGCAGAAGGTGGCGGGATCGTTGAGGACAGCATGGACCTCGGCATAGCGCGCCACGCCATAGAGCTTCCACTTGTCGAGATAGACGACCGGCGCCGTCTCCCGGAGCAGCTCATGCGTGGGATACGGGTCGGCAAAAAAGTTCATATCGAAGGGATCGACGTCGAGATGCGGGACGCCCGATGCGGTCGAGCCGAGTGCGCTCATATGAGTCCTCCCTCATTTTGATCTTGTGAAAGGGCCGCGCTTGCCCTTAGGTCATTGGCCACGCTGCGAGACAGATGCCCGCTATGCCGCCTTCGACCAGATCCCGCCAAAAGGCTGCGTCCGCTGATATCGGGCCGACGCTCGATCTCGATCGCTACGTCCCCGCTCTCATCACCTTCATCGCCAACAAGCTGTCGAACAGCGCGACCGCGTTCTACCAGCGGCAGTTCGGCGTCAACGTCACGGAATGGCGGATCATGTCGCTGCTGGCGATCGAGCCCGGCATTCCGGCTTCGCGCATCTGCCACGTCATCGGATTTGACAAGGGTCCAGTGAGCCGGACGCTGGCGGGCCTCGAGAAGCGCGGGCTGGTGTCGATCCGTACCGACCCCAACGACGGCCGGACCCATTCGATTTCGCTGACCGCAAAAGGCCGCGCCACCCATGACAAGGTGATCGTCGCGGCGCTGGAGCGCGAACGGCGCCTGCTGTCCTGCCTCGACAAGGACGAGCGCGAAGTGCTGATCGGCCTGGTCCGCCGCCTGCACGAGAATCTCGGCGCGGTGACCGGCAGCGCCGAGACCTGACCGGCCGCACGCCGGACGCCATCCTCCGTCAGTCCCAGGCATACGCCAGCGCTTGCCGACGGCACCATTCCGACCGCGCATCGTTTCCTCCAAGAGCAGACGCGGCGGTTCCCCCGCCGTCGTCCTTGCCTGGAATGGTTCGCATAAATTTAGTTGCTTAGGCAACAAAAAAATCAGGCAGGATATTGCGGCAGGATGGCTGGCGTAGTTTGCCCCACTCTCGTGTCCCGGACGCGCTGCAGCGTGAAACGCTGCTGCGCTGAGCCGGGGCCCATGCAGCTACGCACTATGAGAGATGGGCCCCGGCTCAGCAGCGCAACACTGCGTGCTGCGCTGCGTCCGGGCCACGAGAGCTTCTATTGCGTCGACCGCCACAGCCTCACCCAGTCACTCGACGCATCATCGTTCAACCGCGTCACTGCATCGGCGCGCCGCGTGAGCACGGCGCGCTGGTTGATGTAGCCCTTGTCGGTGATCTCACCGCCATCGACCGAAGCCGGCTCGGCAAGCAGCAACGCGCGCGTGGCGTGACCGGAGGAATTTGGGCCTTGCTGCTTCAGCTTTGCGAGGCCCTGCGCAATCGCGGCCCTCACCTTCTCGTGTCCGAGCACCTCGTTCACGCCTGCCGTCTCGGGCAAACCCGCATGCGCGCGGCACGCCGCGACATTCGGAAACACCAGGAAGCGCACCTCGTCGCCGCCATGGCCGGTCACGACGATGTCCTGCGCGAGCGGCGCCAGCGCGGCGATGCCGGCGACGCGCAGCGTGCCGACGCTGACCCAGGTGCCGGAATTGAGCTTGAAGTCCTCCGCGACGCGGCCGTCGAAGAACAGGCCACGCTCCGGCCGCGCGCTATCGGCAAGCTTCACGGCATCGCCGATGAGGTAAAAGCCCTCGTCGTCAAAGGCCTGCTTTGTCAGCCCGGGGGCCTTCCAATAGCCCGGCGTGACGTTGGGACCGCGCACGCGCACCTCAAGCTTGTCGCCCGACGCGACGAGCTTCAGCTCAGTGCCGGGGATGGGCACACCGATATTGCCGGAGCGCTCGGCGAGGAAATGGCAGTCGGTGGCGAGCGGTGACGTTTCCGTCGAGCCCCAGGCCGAGACCATCGGCAGCGCACGGCCGACGGTCTCCATCGAAAGCTGCTCGAGCGCGTCCCAGAGATTCTGCGGCAGCGCGGCGCCGGCATAGAAGGCGAACTTCACCTCGCTGAAGAAGCGGCGGCGCAACTCCTCGTCGCCGCGCAGCGCCGCGATCAGCATGTCGAAGCCGCGCGGCACGTTGAAATAGACCGTCGGCATCACGCTCTTCAGATTAGCAAGCGAGGTCCCAAAGAGACCGGGCGCAGGCTTGCCGCCGTCGATATAGAGCGAGCCGCCGTTGCGCAGCACGAGGTTGAAATTGTGGTTGGCGCCGAAGGTGTGACTCCAGGGCAGCCAGTCGAGGATGACGAGGTCGCCACGGCTCTGCTCGAGGAAGGTCCAGGTCTGCGCCTTGGCCTGCTGGCTCGAGGTCAGCATCCGCTGGGTGTTGATGACGGCTTTCGGCGTGCCGGTCGAACCCGAAGTGAACAGGAATTTTGCTATCGTATCGGGCGTCACCGCGGCAAAGGCTTGTGCGACATCGGGCGTCTCCGGCGTCGCCGCAACAGCGCGGAAGGCGAGCGCATCAGCGTCGCCAGCGTTGCCGCTGATGATCTGCGCGCTGTGCAGCGGCTTGATTGCAGCGAGCGCCGCAGCAAACGGCTTGGTGGCGGAAACATAGATCGCGCCGGGCTCGAGCAGTGCGATCATGCTTTTGAGCTTGTCGAAATCCCTAGACATCAGCGAATAGGCCGGCGAGATCGCGGCTGAGGGCACACCGACATGCTGGGCCGCGAGCGCGAGCAGCGCGTGGTCGATGCTGTTGTCAGAGAGAATGACAACGGGGCGCTCCGCGCTGAGCCCTTGCGCCAGGATCCAGGACGCGGCCGCCCGTACCCGCCGCAGAGCACCCGCGTAAGTCACGATGGCCCAAGGCGTATCAGCGCTGTCACGCTCGGCGAGGAAGACCGTGTCGGGCGTCTGCCGCGCAAAATGCTCCAGCCAGTCACCGATGCAGCGCGCGCTCTCGCGCAAGGGCTCGGGCGAACGCAGCACGATGCTGCCATCGGCGCGGTGCTCGGCGACGGTTTTCGGCGTTGCAAACAGGCTCGAAGCGTCGCCGCGCGTCGCTGACGTCATGGTCTCCTCCTCGCCCGTATCAGGGATCGGTCGCAGCCTCGTTCCGGGCAGCTTTGGGTCATAATGTTGGGCAGAGCAATTGTTGTCGTCAACAACAATCTTTCGCCTGGGGCCTCGGGACGCTATGGTCGCACGCGAGGAGACACGATGTGACAGCCACCACAGCCCGGACGTCCCTACGCAAACGCGCCGGCAACGGCGCAGCGCGGCGGATCGACGCGGACGAGATCGGCCTCGACGCCCTGGTTGGCCACGCCGGCTATGCGGTCAGGCGCTTCCAGATCTGGATCTTTCAGGACTTCATCAAGACGCTGGGCGAGGTCGACATCCGCCCGACGCAATATTCGGTGCTGACGGTGATCGGCGCCAATCCGGGCCTGTCGCAGATGGCGGTGGCCAAACGCCTCGGCATCGAGCGTGCCCGGCTGGTGCACCTGCTCGACAGCCTCGAAGAGCGCAAGCTGGTGAAGCGCATCAAGTCCAAGGCGGACCGGCGCTCGCACGCGCTGCACCTCACCGCGCAGGGCGAGACGGCGCTGGCAAAGTTCAAGCGGCTCGCCGCCGAGCACGAGCGACATGTGGAAGAAAAGATCGGCAAGGAGAACCGGGAGCGGCTGCTCCGGATCCTCACTGACTTCACCTGACCCCGGACTGCCCATGGATTGGGCAAATGCCTATCGCAGGGCGCTGGCACGATGGCCTGCTCGCTCATCAGCGTATCTCCCAAGATGCTGATTTCACGATAATATCCGAAGCGACCGCGCTGCCCGGATAATGTACACAATGGCACATCGCTTGCTTCAATCCGGGTAAGACAAGTTGCCGGAGTTTTGTCGCCATGGGGGCTGAGCAGCCTGAGACGATCGCCGCGATCGTGGCCGCGCATCGCGCGGGCACGATGACGCCGGCAGAGACGATCGCGCGGACCTATCAGCGCATCCGCGACCACAACGACCCCGCCGTGTTCATCAGCCTGCGCGACGAGAAGGACGCGATCGCAGAGGCCGAGAAGCTCGCCGCGCGTGTCGATGCCGCGAGCCTGCCGCTCTATGGCGTACCGGTCGCGGTGAAAGACAATATCGACGCGCTGGGATTTCCAACCACGGCGGCCTGCCCGGCTTTCTCCTACACGCCAACCCACGACTCGACCGCGGTGGAGCGCCTGCGTGCCGCGGGCGCCATCATCATCGGCAAAACCAACCTCGACCAGTTCGCAACCGGCCTGGTCGGCGTGCGCTCGCCCTACGGCATTCCCAAAAATTCGATCCGCGAGGATCTCATCCCCGGTGGCTCGAGCTCGGGTTCGGCGACCGCTGTCGGCGCCGGGCTGGTGCCGCTGTCGCTCGGCACCGACACCGCAGGCTCGGGCCGCGTGCCGGCGATGCTCAACAACATCGTCGGGCTGAAGCCGAGCCTCGGCATGATCTCGACCGCTGGGCTCGTGCCCGCCTGCCGCACGCTCGACTGCATCTCGGTCTTCGCGCTGACGGTGGACGACGCCGCGCTCGCGCTCTCGGTGATGGCAGGGCCCGACCAGGCCGATCCATTTTCGCGCGACCGGCCGCTGGCCGCGATCACGCCGCTCCCCGCTAACTTGCGTCTCGGCGTGCCGCGCAACGGGCAGTTGATCTTCTTCGGCGACAAGAAGGCGGAAGCCGCTTATGCCGACGCGCTGAAGCGCTGGACCGCGCTGGGAGCAACGCTGATCGAATTCGACCTCGAACCGTTCTACGAGACGGCGCGGCTGCTTTACGAGGGGCCGTGGGTTGCCGAGCGTTATCTCGTGATCAAGAACCTGCTGGCGTCCGCGCCGGATTCGATCCATCCGGTCACGCGCGAGATCACCGCGGCCGGCGCGCGGCTGACCGCGGCGGAAACCTTCTCCGCGCTGTACCGTTTGCAAGGCCTGCGCAAGATCGCCGAGCGGACGTTTGCAAGCATCGACGCGCTGGTGCTGCCGACGGCGCCGACGGCCTACACGACCGCGCAGGTGCTTGCCAATCCGATCGAGCTCAACAGCCGGCTCGGCACCTACACCAATTTTGTCAATCTGCTCGACCTCTGCGGTCTCGCCGTGCCTGCGGCGATGCGCGCCGACGGAATTCCGTTCGGCATCACGCTGCTCGCGCCGGCAGGGCGCGACGCGCTGCTCGCGAGCATCGGGCGCGAGTTCCATGCGGATACGAAACTGACGGTTGGAGCGAAGGGCGTAGCGCAGGCTCCGCTCGCGGCGTTGCCGGCGAACGGCGGCGACGAGATTCCCATCGCCGTTGTCGGCGCGCATCTCTCCGGCATGGCGCTGAACGCTGAGTTGACGGCGCTGAGCGCAAAGCTTGTCGAGGCAACGAAGACGGCGCCGGACTACAAGCTCTATGCGCTCAAGACCACGCCGCCGAAGCCGGGCATGCTGCGCGTCGCGGTCGGGACGGGCGCGTCGATCGAGCTGGAGATCTGGTCGCTCTCGGCGGCTGCGTTCGGGAAGTTCGTGAATGCGATTCCGGCGCCGATGGCGATCGGCACGGTGCGGCTGGCGGATGGGCGGAGCGTGAAGGGGTTCCTCGTCGAGCCGGAGGTGCTCGGCGAGGCGCGGGACATCACGGCCTATGGCGGCTGGCGGAAGTTCATGAAGGAGACCGCGACGGCTTGAGTTTCACTCCGCTGTCGTCCCGGACAAGCGCAGCGCAGATCCGGGACCCATAACCACAGGGAGTGGTTTTGCGAAGACTCGGAGTGGGAGCTTTGCCTCACACCACTGCCTGTGATTATGGGTACCCGCTTTCGCGAGGACGACACCGAGTATGCGGCATCCGCCGTCGGCTACACCGACACCGCGTAGATCTCGTACTCCCCGCGCACCAGCTCGATATGCGCTCGCATGGCGGCGGCGGCGCCCTGCTTGTCGCCGCGCATGATGGCGACGACGACGCGGTCGTGCTCGGCTTGCGACTTCGCCAATCGGCCAAGATTGCGGAACTGGGCGCGGCGGAACGGCTGCACGCGCACGCGCGTCGCCAGCGTGATCTCGGCGATGTAGCCGTTCTGCGATCCCGCATAGATCGCGTTGTGGAAGCGCTCATTGACCTCATGGAAGCGGTCGGGATTGCCGGCGTAGCTGAGCACCCGCAGCTCTTCGTGGATCGCTTCGAGACCGTGACGCTCGGCCGCGGACATGCGCTCGGCCGCAAGGCCGGCGCAGAGCGCCTCGAGCTCGGCCATCGCCTCGAACATGCTCTTGAGACGCTCGATCGAGGGCTGCGCCACCACCGCGCCGCGATGGGCACGCGCTTCGACGAGCCCGCTCGCCACCAGCTGGCGCAGCGCCTCGCGCACCGGCGTGCGCGAGACGCTGAAGCGACGCGCGATGTCAGTCTCGTCCAGCGGGGCGCCCGGGGCGAGGGCTCCGCGCACGATCTCGTCGGCGAGCTGGAGGCGCAATTCCTCGGCGCGCGTGACCTTCTGCAGCGACGGAAGTGCACGGTCGACGCGGGGCACCACCGGCTCGGCCGGCAGTGTCCCGGGCGGAAGATCGTCAAGCGTCATGCGGTCAGGTCTCTTTCGACTCGTCGATGATGCTGACATGGGCGGCGACGACGCGCCAGCCCTCCGGGAAGCGAATCCAGGTCTGCATCTGCCGGCCGACCTTGCCGGGCGCCGTGTCACGATAGAACAGGGTGGAGGCCACAGCCGTGTCGCGGCCATAGCTAGTGATGACGGTTTTCGCGGTGCGGCGATTGAGGCCGACCGGCGAGCGCCCGGCGCGGAAGCCGGAGATCGCCTCGTAGCCATAGAGGTTTTCGCCGATGCCGTAGCGCAGCGTGCGGGGATCGTTGCGGAAGAGCTCGCCGAGCACGGCGACGTCGTTGCTGACGAGGGCCTGTTCATAGCGCTCGAACGCGGCTTTGACTTCCGCGATCACGTCGGGGAGATCGATCTCCATCTTAAATTCCTCTCGGCGACGGCGCGGATGCCACGCCCATTTGTTCCAATGCGTATGCGACGCGGAGCGCAATGTCCTCGCGCCAGCGCGCAGCGATGATCTGCACCCCGATCGGCATCGGCTCGAGCGGCACCGGCACCGCCACCACCGGCAGACCGATGAAGGAGATCGGCTGGGTGTGGACGCCGATATTGGCGCGCACCGGCAATTCGACGCCGTCGAGATTGAAATTGACCTGGCCGAGCTTCGGCGCGGTGCAGGGCGTCGCCGGCGCCAGCAGCACGTCGACCGACTTGAATATCTCGGCGAGCTGGCCGCGATACCAGCGGCGGAATTTTTGCGCGCGGTCGACCAAAGACGCCGGCACCATCGCGCCTGCGATCAGACGGTCGCGCACGGCCGGATCGAAATCGTTGGGTCGCTTGCGCAGGCGATCGAGATGCAGCGAAGCGCCTTCGGTGGTGGTGATGACGTAAGCCGCGGCGCGGGCGCGGGCGGCTTCGGGAACATCGATCACTTGCGTTGCGCCAAGCGCCTTGGCGACGCGGCTGACGGCCTCGACGGCCTCCGGAAAGACGTTCTTTTGGAAATAGCCGCCGGCAATCGCGATGCGCAGATCCGAGATCGGATTGGCGATCAGCGGCAGCGTCGGCTCCAGCCCACGCGTCGTGCAGGCGCCGTCATCGGCATCCGGTCCCTGCATCGCATCGTAAGCGAGCGCGAGATCCGTGACGGAGCGCGCGAGCGGACCGAGATGATCGAGGCTCGCGACGAACGGGAAGGAGCGCGCCCGCGACAGCCGGCCATAGGTCGGCTTCAGGCCGAAGATGCCGCAGAACGAGGAGGGCACGCGGATCGAACCATTGGTGTCCGAGCCAAGCGCGATCGGCACCAGCGCGCCGCCGACGGCGCTGCCGGAACCGCCGGAGGAACCGCCGGTCATCCGCGTGGTGTCATGCGGGTTGCGCGAGGGGCCGTCATGGACGTTCTCGCCGGTGAAGTCGTAGGCGTATTCACCCATGTTGAGCGCGCCAACGAGAACTGCGCCGCCGGCTTCCATGCGCGCGATCAGCGTCGCATCGTGCTTGGCCGGCGCGAGGTCGCGGTTGATCTTCGAGCCGGCCCGCGTCGGCAGGCCCGCGACGTCGAACAGGTTCTTCACTGCGAAGGGCACGCCGGCGAGCGGGCCGACGGTCTTGCCGGCGGCGATATCAGCATCGATCGCGCGCGCCTTGGCGCGGGCGCGATCGGCGGTGACGTCGGTGAAGGAATTGAGGGTGGTGTCGTGCTGCTTGATGCGCGCAAGGGCTGCCTCGGTGGCATCGAGCGCCGACATCTTGCGGGTCGCAACCGCGCTCGCGATTTCCGCCGCCGTCATCTCTGGCTTGGTGGTCATGGCAGCATCAGGCCGTGAAGATCGGCGCCGGCTCGGTCTCGTCCGGCAGCGCGAATTCGTCGACGAGGCGGGCAAGCCGTAGCGACACTTCCAAATTGGCGCGCACCGCGGGCCGCCAGGCCTCCTCCACCGGCAGCGCCAGCGCTTTCGATACGGCGTCGATGTAATCGTCCAGAGGTTCGGCCATCACTCTCTCAAGCTGATTTCAGTGCACCGGCAGCGGCGGATGCGGGATCGCCGTCAGCAGCTCCTTGGTGTAGTCGTCCTGCGGATCGCTCAAGACCTGCTCGGAGGAGCCCTCTTCGACGATCCGTCCCGTCCGCATCACAATGACACGATCGCACAGCAAGCGCACCACATTCAAATCATGCGAGACGAACAAATAACTCATGCCTAGCCGCTGCTTGAGATCCTGAAGCAGGTTCAGCACGACGGCCTGCACCGAGACGTCGAGCGCGGCTGTCGGCTCGTCCAGGATGACGAGCTTTGGATGCAACGCGATGGCGCGGGCGATGCCGACGCGAGCCTTCTGGCCGCCGGAGAGCTGGTGCGGGAAACGATCCAGCAGATTGTGCGGCAGGCCGACCATGGTCGCCAGCTCCTCGCAGCGGGCGCGGAGCGCGTCGCGCCCCTTGATGTCGCCGAGTTGCAAAATCGGATCGGCGATGGCGCGGGCGGCGGTGAAGCGCGGGTTGAGGCTGTCTGTCGGGTCCTGGAACACCATCTGGATGCGGCTGCGCTGCGGCAGGCGGGCGAAGGCTGATGGCGCGATGCCGGAGATGTCCTCGCCGTCGAACTGGATCAGGCCGGAGGTCTGGTCCAGGAGGCGCATCACCATCATCGACGTGGTCGATTTGCCGCAGCCGGATTCGCCGACGAGGCCGACGCTCTCGCCGTGACCGATCGCGAAGCTGATGCCGTCCACCGCGCGGAACATGTCGGGCTCGACCGGCGGCTTGCGGCCGAACAGCTTGCCGAGCACGGCGGTGGCGCCCTGGCGGGGATACTCCTTCACGAGCTTGTCGATGAGGAGGAGGGGCTTGGGAGTCTCGTCACCCCCGGGCTTGACCCGGGGGTCCATCGACTGAGACGAATCTTTCGAAGCGTGATGGATGGCCGGGTCAAGCCCGGCCATGACGGTCGCGCCCTCCTCCTCTGGCAGCAGATCCCGCAAAGACACGCCGAGCCGCGGCGTCGCGCGCATCAGCTTTTTCGTGTAGGGGTGCTGCGGGCTCGCGAAGATGTCGGCGGCCATGGCGGTCTCGACGACGCGGCCCTTTTCCATCACCACGACGCGGTCGCAATAGGCGGCGGCCAAACCCAGATCGTGGGTGATCAGGATGGTCGACATCGCCTTGCGTTTGGTCAGCTCGACGATCAGGTCCATCACCGCCTTCTGCGTGGTGACGTCGAGGCCGGTGGTCGGCTCGTCCGCGATCAGGAGCTGCGGATTGCAGGCGAGCGCGAGCGCGATGACGACGCGCTGGCACATGCCGCCTGACAGCTCGAACGGATAGGCGTGGTAGCGTTCGCGCGGGCGCGCGATCTTGACCTGCTCCAGCGCCTCGATCGCCTTCTCGCCGCCATCTGTGACCTGGGCCTGTTGGACATGGGTGCGCAGCACGTCCTCGATCTGGTCACCGACTTTCCGGATCGGGTTCAGCGCCGCGCGCGGATTCTGGAAGATCATCGAGACTTCGCGGCCGCGCAGGTCGCGCATCTGGTCCTCGCTCGCGGCCTTCACGTCGATGCCGGAGAACATCACCGAGCCCTCGGCGATCCGCCCCGCGCGGTCGAGGATGCGCATCACCGCGTAGGAGGTCACTGACTTGCCGGAGCCGGATTCGCCGACGATGGCGAGCGTCTCGCCCTTGGCGACGGAGATGTTGACGTGCTGCACGGCTTTGACGATGCCGCGGCGGGTGGTGAATTCGACCGTGAGGTCCTGCACGTCGAGCAGCGGCTGGGCGGTCATGCGGGCCTCCCGACATTCAAAGGCGCGAAAACAACCCCATGCACAGTAGAACGGGCGTTGTAATCATTGGAGAATTTTGCGCGTGAGGCGGGCACGGGCCTCTCGCCCCCTCCCCCCTTGCGGGGGAGGGTTGGGCAGAGGGGTAGCCCCAAGCGAGGTCGGAGTTCGTGGCTACCCCTCTCCCTGCCCTCGAGAGCGAGCTTCGCTCGCCTCGGGCCCCGCAAGGGGGGAGGGAATGAGAGAGCGGTGGCCACCTCACCTCTAAGCGCCGCGCTTTTTTCCGCACACTCGATCATCGCTCACGTCCTCCGCTGCGGGTCGACGATGTCGCGCAGGCCGTCGCCGAGGAGGTTGAAGCAGAACACGGCGATCATCAGCGCGAGGCCGGGGAACAGCGCGATCCACCATTCGCCTGAGACCATGAAGCCCGCGCCTTCGGCAACCATGATGCCCCATTCTGCCGTCGGCGGGCGGACGCCGAGGCCGATGAAGGAGAGGCCCGCCGCATTGAGGATGGCGTAGCCCATGGTCAGCGACATCTGCACGATCATGATCGGCATGATGTTCGGCAGGATGTGCACCAGGAGGATGCGGAATTCGCCGTTGCCGGACAAGCGCGCGGCCTGCACGAAGCCGGCGTTGCGGCGCACGTTCGCTTCGGCCCGCGCGACGCGGGCGTAGAGCGGGAAGTTCACGATCGCGGTGGCCAGAATAATGTTCTGCACGGTGTTGCCGAGCGCGGCAACGATGCCCATCGCCAGCACGAACAGCGGGAAGGCCATGATGGTATCGGCGATGCGGCCGACAATACGATCGGTCCAGCCGCCGAAATAGCCGGCCGCAATGCCGGCGAGGCCGCCCATCAAAAACACCAGCGCGACGGAAGCGACCGCGATGAACGTATCGAGCCGTGTTGCGACGATGACGCGGCTGAAGATATCGCGGCCAAGCTGGTCGGTGCCGAACCAATGCGCCGCCGACGGCGGCTTCAGTGCCGCAGCCGTGTCGGAGGCGAGCGGATCATACGGCACGACATAGGGGCCGAAAATCGCAGCAGTGAGGATCAGGATCAGCAGTGCGAAGGCAAAGCCGGTGACCTTGTTCTCGCTGAGGACGTAGCGGGTCTGTTCGAGGATCGCTGATAGTCCCGAGGTGCGGGCGGGACCGACAGGTTCAACAGCAGGTGCAACGGAGCTCATGATTTAGCCCTCCAACCTGACGCGCGGATCGATCACGCCATAGAGAATGTCGATCACGAGATTCAAAAGCACGTACATCACCGCCATGGTGAGGACAAAACCCTGCACCGGTGCGAAGTCCGACGAGATCAGTGCTTCCACCGCATAGGAGCCGATGCCGGGCCAGGCGAAGACTTTTTCCACCAGCACGTTGGCCCCTAACAGGAACGAGAACACCATGCTGAGCGTGGTGATCACGGGCAGCATCGCGTTGCGGAAAGCGTAGGTGACGATGACGGTCGACGGTGACAGCCCGCTGGCACGCGCGGTGCGGACGAACTCGGACGCCAGCACCGCCAGCATCGAGGCGCGGGTCATGCGCGCGATCGGCGCCAGCGAGAAGATCGCCAGCGTCGTCGCCGGCAGGATGAGCTGGCTCAGCGCCGAGCGGAATGCCTCAAGGTCGCGCGCGAGCAGCGTGTCGATCAGATAGAAGCCGGTCACCGTCGGCGGCGCGCTGTAGAACACGTCGAGACGGCCGAGCGGCGCGGGCGACCAGCCGAGGCGGAAATAGAAGACGTAGACCAGCACGAGGCCGGTGAAGAACACCGGCAACGACACGCCCGCTGTCGTCGTGACCCGGCAGAGATGGTCGATCCATGACCCCGGTCGTGTTGCAGCTAACACGCCGAGCGGAATGGCAATCACGATCGAGACGATCAGGCCGAGCAGTGTCAGCTCGGCGGAAGCCGGCAGGCGGTTGCGAATTTCGGTCGCAACGGGCTGGCCTGTGGTGAGCGAGTTGCCGAAATCGCCATGGGCGAGATCGTTGGTGTAGCGGAAGAACTGCTCGATCAGTGGCCTGTCGAGACCGAGCTTCTTGCGGATCTGCTCGACGGCTTCCTTGGTCGCGGCGGGACCGGCGAAGTAGGCGGCGGGATCGCCTGGCAGCGCGCGCGTCAGCAGGAAGGTGACGATGACGACGCCGATCAGCGAGGGAATCGCAAACATCAGGCGCTTGCCGATCATGGTCAGCATGGGAGCGCTCTCCTTCTCGGCGATTGGGGGCTAACGCGAGCGGCTTGCTCCGCTGCGTTCCCTCCCCCCTTGCGGGGGAGGGCTAGGGAGAGAGGTGGCCCCGGGAGGGGTCTGAGTTGGTGGCTACCCCTCTCCCCGACCCTCCCCCGCAAGGGGGAGGGAGCGAGAGGACGGGGGTCGCCTCACTCAAATCAACAGGACCAACAGATGCCGATACGTTGAGATCGACACTCTCGATCTCTGACAACAACCTCGCCCCACGCTCCGCTGCGTTCCCTCCCCCCTTGCGGGGGAGGGCTAGGGAGAGGGGTGGCTCCGGGAGGGGTCTGAGTTCGTGGCTACCCCTCTCCCCGACCCTCCCCCGCAAGGGGGGAGGGAGCGAGAGAGTGGGGGCCATCTCACTTCGATCACCAAAACCAACTCGTGCCGATGCGTCTCCGACGATCAGCATGCCGCCTCACCCCTTCGCCATCGCGCGGTAATCGAGGCGGCGGTGGAACCAGTACTGATAGCCGCTGATGTTCTTCTGCATCGCGACGTTGACGAAGGGCTGGTACAGCGGGATGCGCGGGATGTCGGTGTAGGCGAGATCGACGAAACCCTTCACGTCGGCATCGTAGGTCGCGGTGTCGCCGGTGGCGGCGGCCGTGCGCGCGCCGTCGATCAGCTTGTCCATCTCCGCCGACTTGTAGCTCATGGTGTTGAAGACGGAATTGTTGCCGTGATAGCACCAGTAGAAGAAGTACTCGGGGTAATCGAGCCAGCCCGAGAACACGTTGGTGAAGAGCGGCATCTCCTTCTTGTTGAGCTCGGTGCGCCAGTTGGCGCCAGGCACCTTGTTGATGGTGGCCTTGATGCCGATCTGCGCGAGGCTCTCCTGCACCAGCACGCAAAGCGGCTCGTTGACGCCAGCGAAGTTGAGGTCGAAGGAGATCGTGGTCTCGAAGCCGTTGGCGTAGCCGGCTTCCGCCAGCAGCGCCTTCGCCTTCTCCATGTCGGTGTTGTATTTGTGCGGCTGCGGCCAGGCGACTTCCGTCGGCTTGTCCTTGGGCGCGCCGAACATGGGATTGCCGAGGCCGAACAGCACCGCGTCCATGATCTTCTGGTACGGCAGCGCATAGGCGACGGCCTGCCGCACCTTGGGATTGTCGAACGGCGGCTTGGTCACGTTCATGCCGATATACTGGATGCCGTTGGAGAACGGCAGCGACACCACGTTGAGCTTGCCGTTCGCCTTCATCTCCTGGAAATCCTTGAACGGCAGCTCATAGGAGATGTCGGCATCGCCGCGCTCCAGCAGCGCGCGGCGGTTGCCGGCCTGCGGCACCATGCGCCAGATCACGCGCTTGATCTTCGGCAGCGGACCGCCGACCCAATCCTCGTTGCGCTCCATGATGACTTCGGTGCCGGCGGTCCACTTCGTCACCTTGTAGGCGCCGGAGCCCGCGGTCTGCTGTTTCGTGAACTCGAGGCCCCAGGGATCCTTCTCGCTGGCGTTCTTCTTCACCAGCTCCGAATTGACGATGCAGGGCACGATTACGGCGAGATCGGGGATCGTCAGCTTGTCCTTCTTCAGGAAGTCGACGCGCACGGTGTAGTCGTCGATCACGACGAACTGCTCCGGCTTGGTCAGCGAGCCCGCACTCATCTGGAAGGTCGGGAAGCCACCGACGCTGACGGCGCGGTCGAGCGACCACTTCACGTCCTTGGCGGTGACGGGCGTACCGTCGTGGAATTTGGCGTTCTTGCGCAGCTTGAAGGTGACCGACATGTCGTCGATCTTGAACTCCTCGGCGAGCTCGCCCTTGAACTTGTCGCGGTCGTAATAGGGCACGCCGCCGGGACCGCTCTTCATCTCGTGGCTGATCAGGCGGTCGTAGCAATTCCACGACACCTCATAGCCGGGCACGTTGGTGCCGACGCCGTGGATGTCGAGATTGTTGGGGCCGCCTTCCGAGACGATCAGCAGCGTCTCCGAGCGCGCATCGGCGTAGGCGGTGGAGATCACCTGCGGCATGGCCGGAAGCGCCGCGCCAGCGGCCAATCCGGACACGGATTTGAGGAAATCGCGGCGCTTCATTGGGATGCTCCAACTCAAAGGTTTTTGGTTGGAACTGGATTCGCAAGGTTCGTGCCAAGGCTTAACGGAAGCTTACACGCCACTTAAATCATTGATCTATAATGGGATTGACCCAATTTGGCCGCCGGGCGCTTTCTGAGCAGACCCAATCTTTGCATACAAAGATCTGATTTTGACTACAAAATAGGCGGAAGTGATCGATAGCCCGTTTTGTCACCATTTCTCGCAAGACATCATCCTCATTTGCAGGATGGGGCCCCGAAAGAATCAAAACTTGTGCCTCAACCTCGTCATTGCGAGCGCAGCGAAGCAATCCAGACTGTCTCGGTGGAAAGATTCTGGATTGCTTCGCTGCGCTCGCAATGACGACTGGACGACTGGAGTCATCACTCCGCCCAGATCAAATCCTGCAATTCGACCAGATCGTTCGCCTTGTCCTGCCAGCCCTCGATGCAGATGTGGCTGTTGAGGTCGCTGGCACGGTGCAGCAGCATCAAGGCCATCAGCCTGCGCTTCAGCGCGTGGTCCGGCTTGGCATAGCCGAAGCCTTCGAGCAGGCTGCGCACCCTGCCCGGCCGGCCCGCCGCCATGAAGGCGCTGGGGCCGAGCAGATCGTAGTCGCGCCATCCGGCAAGCACGTCGCCGAAGTCGAACAGGCCGGCAAGCGACCAGCTGCCGTCATTGCAGGCGAGCAGGAAATTTTCCGGAATGTATTCGCCGATCAGGATCACCGGTGGGGCATCCATCGGAATCAGCTCGGCGGCGTCGCGGAGGAGATCGTCGAGACCTGCGAGGAATTTCGGCGCAAGGCCGAGACGCTCGTGCCGCGCGCGGCAACCCTGCATCTGGGCGCGCATGAATGCGTCCCAGCGCGGCTCGACGTTCGCGAGAGGACCGAGCGGCGCGCGCTGCACGGCGGCGATGGTCTCGCCGATCTGGCGCAGCACACGCTCCTTCTGGTCTTCCGGCAGTTGCGGCCACACCTCCGAGCCGAGCGTGCCGGCAAGGCGCGTGATGACGAGATAGGGCCAGCCGTCACGCTGTCCTTCGGCGACGATCTCGGGTATCGGCAGATCCAGATGCCCCCTGAGCTGCGTCAGCGAGCCGCGCTCGGAGACGAATTGCGCGCGGAGCAGCGGCGGGAAGATCTTCAGGATCAGGCGATCACCGAGCCCGACCACGAGATTGGTGCCGGTTGCAAACACATGCGGCGCGCCGACATCGAGACCATGGCTGCGCGCGATGTCGCGCGCGACCGGCAGCCAGCGCGAGCTGTCGGCGCGCAAGGCGCGGTAGGCATGAAGGTCGGTCGAAGCGGCGGCGCCCCAGGCCCCGGCCGAATCCGGCGACAACGTCTGCTCCATCACAGCGCCGATCTGGTCTTATTCCAGGACATCCTTGACGCTGTTCCTGACGGTGGCCGGGACCGCGTGCTCGGGGACCTCGATTGTCCTGGCACCGCGCGTGATCTTGTAAGTGAACGCGTCGGCCTGACCCGGATGCGCCGCAGGGATCTTGCCGGGATCGGCAAACAGCTGCTCCATCGTCTGCTGGTCGGCGGGCGACAGATCCGACAAGGTGACTTCACCACGACTCTTGAGGTGAGGGCCGCCGAATCCGGCGAACCCTCCGACGCGCTCGATCTTCAAGCGATCCACGCTTCCTTCCTTTCGTAGCGCTGCAACCGGTCTACAGCCCGACCTTCTTCCATCCCGCATCGACGGCGGCGAAGACCGCGGCATCGCCGGGATACAACGTCTGGGCACCCTGCCGGGTCCGCGCCGCAAACGCCTTCATCGTCATGTGCGGCGCCGGCCCGAAGCCGGTCAGCGCAAGGTACCACACCTGCCCGATCCTGGCCCAACTGTTTCCGCCGAGCGTCGTGCAGGCCGTGCAGAAGGCGAGGTTCGGCGGGCCGCTGGAATAATGCGGATCCATGCCCGGCGTGATTTGCGAATATTTGGTCGGTTGCGGCGCGAGGCAGTGCTTGGCGGCAGGATTGGCCATGTCGCGCAGGCAGGTGAACCCCCTCTTCTTGGCGGCCGGCCCCATGATGTCCTTGCCGATCAGCCAGTCGGCCTTCTTGACGTCCTGCTTGGCCTCCCACTGCCGGAACATCGAGCCGAAGCAGTCGGAGATGCTCTCGTTGAGGCCGCCGGCATCGTCGCTATAGGCAAGCTGGAGACTGTGCTGGGTCACGCCATGGGTGAGCTCATGGCCGATGACGTCGTTGCCCCTGGTGAAGTCGACGAAGAGGCTGCCGTCGCCGTCGCCATAGACCATCTGCGAGCCGTTCCACATCGCGTTGTTGTACTTCTCGCCGAAATGGACCGACGACATCATGGTCATGCCGTGATCGTCGATCGAGTTGCGGTTGAAGACCTGCTGGTAGAATTTCGCGACCTTGGAGGTCTGGTTGACGGTGCGCTTGACCGACCCGTCCGAGGACGTCTTCGGCCTCGGCACGGGCGTGCCCGGCAGCGTCTGGGTGTGCTTGCAGTCGTAGACTGTGACGGCCGGCGTGGTAGCCAGCGTCACGAGGCCGGCGGAACGCGCCGTCGCAACGCTGGTCAATCTGGCGGCCTGGTTGCGCAATTCGCGCAGTTCATGGCTGATCTGGACCGTGTCGACCAGCTGCTTGCGCAGCGGGGCGGACAGCTTCTTGTCCTGGGAGAGCTTGGTCAGAACGTCGTTCGGGATGATGCAACATGTGCAGGGCATTGAGGGATCTCCATTGCACTTTCCGAATATGGATGGATGAAACAATCTCGAGATCATTCCTGCCGGCGAGCGGCATGCACTGACGCCAGCCTGGCGTCACGCATGCGAGATTATCGCAGGCGGCGGAGCCGTTGCGTGTGAGGTCGCACACACTTCCGGGTTGCGTGATGTCCGAGCGGATTCTGAGTTTTGGTTGAAGCGATGCGCACCCAGGACCAGGTTCACCTCTCCCATAGGGAGAGGTCGGAGCGCATCGGAGATGCGATCCGGGTGAGGGGATTTGGTCTCACTGGGCGCCGCGGCCCCTCACCCGGATTGCACTGGACGATGCTTCGCATCGCCGAGCGCAATCCGACCTCTCCCGGTCGGGGAGAGGTGAACCACGGACAGTCCGCCCGCTTCAGCGCTCGGGGCTGGCGCGCTCGAACTGGCGCAACAGCTTGTTGCCGCGCTCGACCGCGGAATCGAGCGCCGACTGCGCACTCTTCTGGCCGGCGAAGGCCTGCTCCAGCTCGTCCTCGATCGCGCCGCGGATCAGCACGAAGGAGCCGAGCCTGACGCCCTTCGAGTTTTCCGTCGGCGGATGCAGCGTGATCTCCTCGAACGAGATCGCCGAGCCCGGATTACGCTCGTAAAAGCCTTGCGCGCGCGTCAGCTCGTAGGCGGCGCGGGTGATCGGCAAATAGCCGGTGTTCTGGTGCCAGGCGGCCTGCACGCCGGGCTGCGACAGATAGGCGAAGAACCGCGCCACGCCCTTGTATTCGTCGCGCGGCCGATCGCGCAGCACCCACAGCGTGGCGCCACCGATAATCGAGTTCTGCGGCGCGTCCTTCACGTCGGGCCAGTACGGCATCAGGCCGTAGCCGATCTCGAATTTCGAATTCGCCTTGATGTCGGCGCGCGTCGCCGAGGAGCCGATGAAGATGCCGCACTCGCCCTTCTGGAAGCGCGGCTCGGCCGCCTGCCCGCGGCCGCTATAGTCGAACGCCCTGGTCTGCTGCCATTCGGCGAGCTGGGCGACGTGCTTGACGAGAACGGGATTGTTGATGGTGAGCGCCGCATCGAGGCCGGCAAAGCCGTTGGTGCGGGTCGCCAGCGGCAGATTGTGGAACGCGGAAAGATTCTCGACATGGATCCAGGACGGCCAGGACGTGGTGAAACCACACACCGCGCCGCGCTCGCGCAGGCGCTTTGCGGCGGCGCCGAGCTCGGGCCAGGTTCTTGGCGGCGCCTCCGGATCGAGGCCGGCGTCGCGGAACATGGTCTTGTTGTAGTAGAGGATCGGCGTCGAGGAATTGAACGGGAAGGACAGCAGGTTGCCGCTCGCGTCGGTGTAATAGCCGGAGACCGCGGGCAGGTAATCGTTCAGCGAGAACGGCTCGCCCTGGTCCCGCATCAGGCTGAACACCGGATAGATCGCGCCCTTGGCCGCGGTCATGGTCGCGGTGGCGACCTCGTTGACCTGGACGATCGCGGGCTGGCTGCGCGAGCGGAAGGCGAAGATCGCCGCCGTCACCGTCTCGGTGTAGTTGCCCTTGTAGGTCGGGACGATGCGGTAGTCCGACTGCGAGGCGTTGAAGTCGGCGGCGAGCTTTTCGAGCTGCTTGCCGAGCTCGCCCGACATCGCGTGCCACCAAGCGATGTCGGTTGCCGCTTGCGCCTGTGACGTGAATGTGAGGGCCGCAGCGGCGACCACGACCTGCAAAAGGCGCAATGCTGAAGTCACCATGGCTCTTCCCGTGCCCGCACGACCGAAGCGGCAGCCTTTGCTTAAGGCCCGGCATTGGCGGTTTCAACCGGGAATGCGCTCCGGCCGCGCCGCACAATCGCGCGACGGGTTCCGCCGGTATGGCCTTCCCTTAACCATCTGCTAGATTGCATTGAACCTTCTGCTCCCGCCATAGACTCCATCTCTGAGGGGTTGAGTGTGCCAGTGCTAGACCGTGCCGAACTCTCGCGGACCGGGGTGATCGTCGTTGCGCTTCTGCTCGCCATCTGTGCGACGGGCGCCGCGGCGCGCGAATTCCGCGCCGCCGACACCCAGACCGAGGACTATCCGACCGTCCAGGCGCTGCGCTACATGGGCGCCCAAATCAGCGAACGGACCGGCGGCCGGCACGAGATCAAGGTATTCCACTCTCGCCAGCTCGGAGAGGAAAAGGAGACCATTGAGCAAACGCGGGCCGGCGCGATCGACCTCAACCGGACCAATGTAGCCCTGATCGGCAATTTCGTTCCGGCCATGAACGTGCTCGCCATGCCGTTCCTGTTCCGGTCCATCGAGCACATGCAGAAGGTGCTGGACGGGCCGATCGGCGACGAGATCCTCGGCAGCTTCGAGCCCTACGGCTTCGTCGGGCTCGCTTTCTACGATTCGGGGGCGCGGTCGATCTACAACGGCGTCCGTCCGGTGAAGAGCATTGCGGATCTCAAAGGCCTGCGGATCCGGGTGCAGCAATCGGAGTTGATGAGCGAGATGATCCGCTCGCTCGGCGCCGTGCCGGTCGAGCTTCCCTACGGACAGGTGCTCACCGGGCTTGCGACCCATCTGATCGACGGCGCAGAGAACAACTGGCCATCCTTCGTGACGACGGACCATTACAAATATGCGGGCCATTACACGCTGACCGAGCACACGATGAGCCCGGAGGTGCTGGTGATCTCGCTCAAGGCCTGGCGGAGCCTCTCGGTGGACGATCAGAAGATCTTCCGCGAGGCGGCGCTTCGCTCCAGCCGTTTCATGCGCGAGAAGTGGCGCGACCTCGAGGACCAGTCGCAGCGCAAGGCGGAAGCCGCCGGCATCACCGTCGTCAAGGACATCGACCACAAGCCGTTCGAGGACGCGATGGCGGCGGTGTACGCCAAGGCCGCGCGCGATCCCGCTGCGGCCGCGCTGATCGAACGCATTCGCAAGGTGGAGTGAGCCGCGTTGGCTGCGCTTGGACACAGCGATCATCCAGACCGGGCGCCCGGCCCGATCGGGCGGCTGCGCGCGCGTCTCGTCGGCCTGCTCCGGGCGGTGCCGATCCGCTGGCGCATCCTGTCGATCGCGGCCCTGAACTCCGCGGTGGTGGTGGTGCTGGTCGGGCTGATCTGGAATGGCACGCAGGTGCTGGGCTCGGCCTGGGGCGACGTCCGCCAGGTGCGCGAATCCGACCGCATCCTGGCGCTGCTCGAGAGCGAGACCGGGCGGCTCCAGAACCTGATCCACCGCTACATCAACCAGCCGAGCCCGGACCTGTTCGCCGAGATCCTGCTGCTGCGTGAGGCCGTGCTGGGCACGCTGACCAACCGCGCCGCCAAGGACCCGATGCTGTCGGGCTCGGTCGAGGAGCTCGAGCGCACCACCGACCGCTTCCTCAACGGCTTCGGCGAGCTGCGCAGCGTGCAGGCCACCATCGCCAAAACCTATGAGGAGCAGGTGCAGGTCCCGGCCAAGGACATGGCCGGCCTCTATTCCATCATCGAAGGCGCCACCGGCCACCGCGACGCGTTGATCTGGCCCTCGCTCGGCAAGTCCCGCGAGGCCTTCACGGCGATGCTGGTCGCGGCCAATTCCTACTATCTGTCGCAGTCGTCGGGCGCCGCCGACGACGCGCGCCGCAACACCGAGACGATCGAGAAGACCATTCCGGTCATGCTCGATCTCGCCGACAACGACCTGCAGAAGATGGCGCTGGAAAAGCTCGCGACCCGCACCATGGCGCTGCGCGAGGGCTTTGCAAAGCTGTCCGAGCAGCTCGCGAGCCGTACCGAGCTGCTCCGCAACACCATCGATGCCAGCCAGGCCGAGGCGATCGGCGCCATCGACGATCTCTCGACCAAGATGCGCCAGCGCGAGCAGAAGGCGCAGGAGACGTTCGACCGCACGCTCGCCGATATTTCCCGCCGCGTGCTCTCGATCGCGGTCATCTTCCTCGGTATCATCCTCACCGCAGGCGTTTTGATCGCGCTGTCGATCCGCCTGCCGCTGCAGCAGATCATGGCGGCGATGCGCGCCATCACGCTCGGCGACCTCGACCGCGAGGTGCAGGGCACCAAGGCACGCGACGAGGTCGGCGCCATGGCGCGCGCGGTGGAGGTATTCCGCGAGAACGCGATCGCCAAGCGCCAGACCGAGGACGAGCTGCGTGCCTCCAAGGAGAAAGCCGAGAGCGCGCTGCTCGAGCTCAACGCCGCGCAGCAGAATCTGATCGACGCGGAGCGGCTCGCCGCGCTCGGCGGCCTCGTCGCCGGCGTCGCGCACGAGGTCAACAACCCCATCGGCATCAGCCTGACGGTCGCCTCGAGCTTTGCCCGGCGCAGCGAGATCTTCGAGGCCCAGCTCAAGGGCGAGGGCGGCCTGCGCCGCTCGCAGCTCGACGAGTTCGTGCAGTCCTCGCGCGATGCCTCGCAGCAGCTGGTCGCCAACCTCACCCGCGCCGGCGAACTGATCCAGTCGTTCAAGCAGGTTGCGGTCGACCGCTCCCATGCCGAGCGGCGGCAGTTCTCACTCAGCGAAGCAACCGACCAGATCATCGCAAGCCTCAGGCCCGTGCTGAAGCGCTCGCCGATCACGCTCCAGGTCGACGTGCCCGAGGGGCTGCTGCTCGACGGCTATCCCGGCTCCTACGGCCAGATCCTGACCAATCTCTTCCTCAACGCCGCCAATCATGCCTTCG
The DNA here is from genome assembly GCF_029714425.1 of Bradyrhizobium sp. CB2312. NCBI lineage: Bacteria > Pseudomonadati > Pseudomonadota > Alphaproteobacteria > Hyphomicrobiales > Nitrobacteraceae > Bradyrhizobium > Bradyrhizobium sp. CB2312. The sequence goes on from NZ_CP121668.1 coordinate 9,579,447, forward strand.
CCGACGGGCGCGCCGGCACCATCACGATCTCGGCCCGGCCACGCGGGACCGACGACATCGAGATCATCTTCACCGATGACGGGGCCGGCATGACCCCCGATGTGCAACGCCAGGCCTTTGACCCATTCTTTACCACCCGGCGCAATGAAGGTGGCACGGGACTCGGCCTTCATATCGTCTATAACCTGGTGACCCAGCAGCTCGGCGGACGCATGATGCTGGAATCCAAGCTGGGACAAGGTACTACTTTTCGGATTATCATGCCGCGGATCGCCAAGGGCGGCACGCAAAGCACAGAGACTGACGGGACTTCTCAATGGCCGAACAGGACGATGTCCTCCACCTGATCGACGACACCGGTACCGCGCCGGAGGACCAGAACGCACGAAAATGGAAGATCGCCGTCATCGACGACGATCCGGCCGTGCACGACGGCACCCGCTTCGCGCTGTCCGATTACAGCCTCAACGGCCAGAGCCTGGAGATCCTCTCGGCGCATTCCGCGGCCGAAGGCCGCAAGCTGATGGCCGAGCACGGCGACATCGCCGCGGTGCTGCTCGACGTCATCATGGAGACCGACGTCGCCGGCCTCGAGCTGGTCGAGTTCATCCGCAACGAGCTCAAGAACGAGACCGTGCGCATCATCCTGCGCACCGGCCAGCCCGGCCAGGCGCCGGAGCGGCGCGTGATCGTGCAGTACGACATCAACGACTACAAGGCCAAGACCGAGCTCACCGCCGACAAGCTGTTCACCTCGCTGACCGCGGCGCTGCGCTCCTACCAGCAGCTCGAGCGCATGGTGCAGACGCGGCGCGGGCTCGAGATCATCATCGACGCGGCCTCGACGCTGTACGACTTCAAGTCGATGCAGCGGCTCGCCGAGGGCGTGCTGACCCAGCTCGCCTCGCTGCTCAATGTCGACTGCGCCGGTATACTGGTCCTGCGCGACAATGGCGGCGTCGACCCGGAGCTCTCGGTGCTTGCGGGGAGCGGCTGCTACAGCCGTTTCATCGGCACGACCTCATCGCGGGCGCTCGACCCTGATTTGCGCGAGCTGGTGGAAGCCGCGTTCCAGCGCCGCAAGAACGAGTTCGCCGACCACCGCAGCGTGATCTATTTGCGCACCGGCTCCGGCCGCGAGGTGGTGGTGCTGCTCCAGGCCGAGCGCGAATTGTCCGAGACCGACCGCTCGCTGGTCGAGATCTTCTCCAGCCGGCTCTCGATCGCATTCGACAACGTGATCCTCTACCAGCAGCTCCAGGACGCCAACACGCAGCTGGAGGACCGCGTCGCCCAGCGCACCCGCGCGCTGATGCAGGCCAACCGCCGCCTCTCGGCGCAATGGCTGCGGCTGCAGCGCGCCAACGGCTTCAAGAACGAGATTCTGGGCACCGTCGCGCATGATCTGAAGAACCCGCTCGGCGTCATCCTCGGCCGCACCGAGATGCTGAAGGAGCTGATCTCGACCGGCGCATCGGAAGGCGGCGTGGTCGCCCAGGTCGATCACATCCGCGACGCCACCAAGCGCCTGACCACGATGGTCGACCATCTGATCTCGGACGCGATGGCCGATGCCTTCGACATCACCATCCGCCGCGAGCCGGTGGACGTCGCGGCGCTGGTGAAAGAGGTCGCCGACGCCAACCAGCCGCTTGCGGTCAACAAGCAGCAGGCGATCAGCGTGACCGCGCCGCCCAACATCGTCACCATGTGCGACACCGACCGCATCCGCGAAGCGATCGACAACCTCATCAGCAACGCGATCAAGTACTCGCCGATCGGCGGCAAGATCGGCGTCACCGTTACCCATGAGGGCAGCGACACCATCATCCGGGTCAGCGACGAAGGCGCGGGCCTGTCGCCGGAAGATCTCGGCCGCCTGTTCGGCCGGTTCCAGCGGCTGTCCGCCAAGCCGACCGCGGGTGAGAGCTCGACGGGGCTTGGGCTTTCCATCGTCAAGCGTATTATCGACATGCATGGCGGCGAGGTGACGGCCGAGAGCGAGGGCCCCGGCAAGGGCTCGACCTTCACCATCACCCTGCCCGCGACCGAGATGCCGTGATTTGAGTACCGAGATCCAAGATCCTGGATTCTGAAGTGACATGACACAAAGCCAGCACATCATGATCGTCGACGACGAGGCCCCGGCCCGGGAGATGGTCGGCGATTACCTCAAGATGCACGGCTTCACCGTGACGCTGTGCGACGGCGGCAAGTCGCTCCGCGCCGCGATCCAGGGCAGCATGCCCGATCTCGTCGTGCTCGACCTCAACATGCCCGAGGAAGACGGCCTCTCGATCATCCGCGATCTCAAGAGCCGCATCAACGTGCCCGTCATCATGCTCACCGCAACCGCGAGCCCGATCGACCGCGTCGTCGGCCTCGAGCTCGGCGCCGACGATTACGTCGCAAAGCCCTGCGAGCTGCGCGAGCTGATGGCGCGCATCCGCTCGGTGCTGCGGCGGAGCACGCCAGTGAAGGCGGCAGCAGCGGAGACGGCGGCGGCGAAATCCGACAAGGACCAGCTGGTGCGCTTCGGCACCAAATGGCTCGATCTCGAGGCGCAGGCCTTGCGCGACGACGAGGGCAACGAGCATCCGCTGACCGCGTCCGAATTCGGACTGCTCAAGGTGTTCGCGGCCAATCCGAAGCGCGTGCTGTCGCGCGAGCGTCTGCTGGAGCTTGCCAATGCGCGCGACGCCGAAGCCTTCGATCGCGCCGTTGACCTCCGCATCATGCGCATCCGCCGCAAGATCGAGCCCGACCCGACCAAGCCCGCCGTGATCCGCACCATCCGCGGCGGCGGCTATCTGTTCTCGCCCGCGGGCGAGAAGGCGTAAGGGGGCCCACACTCCGCTGTCATCCTGGACAAGCGTAGCGCAGCGGAGCGCTGATCCGGGATCCATAACCACAGGCCGTGGTTATGACGCCGAGCTCGAAACTCCGAGTCTTCGCCAAACTCCTCCCTGTGGTTATGGGTCCCCGGGCTCGCTTCGCGCCCCGGGACGACGCTGATGGGTGCCGCGCGAGCGAACGCAAGAGCCCGAAATTCGTTCCTGCCCCGCCAAATCGCCCGCCCCGTATTTTCCGTACATTGAAATTCCACGATTTTTTGTCTCGAATGTTTCGTCGCGCCCTTTTCGACGAAACAATTTGGCGGCGCACGAAACCATTTTCCGCTTTTCGTGCAGACGTCCCGAAACGTTGGCTGATTAACACTTTGGTCCAAGGAAACGCCGCTCGGTTGCGGCGCACCGGGGAGCTAAGTCAATGCCGAACGTCATCGCCATCAACGCCCAGGCCAGCCAGAGCATCATTGCCGCTCAAGCGACCTCGGACGACATGCTTCTGGAGAGCATTGCCGACGGCAACCGGACGTCCATGCACATCCTTTATTGCCGACACAATGTGCGGGTCTATCGCTTCATCCTGCGCATCGTGCGCGATGCCACCACGGCGGAAGACCTCGTCAGCCAGGTGTTCTTGGACGTGTGGCGGACCGCCGGGCAATTCCAGGGCCGCTCGCAGGTCTCGACCTGGCTGCTCTCGATCGCCCGTTTCAAGGCGCTGACCGCGATGCGCCAGCGCCGTTTCGAGGACATCGACCAGGAGGATGTGCGCCAGATCCCTGACGACACCGACACCCCGGAGACCTCGCTCGACCGCAGCGACACCAGCGCCATCCTGCGCGCCTGCGTCGCAAAGCTGTCGCCCGCGCATCGCGAGATCATCAACCTCGTCTACTACCACGAGAAGTCGGTGGAGGAGGTCGGTCAGATCATCGGCATCCCCCAGAGCACGGTGAAGACCCGCATGTTCTACGCCCGCAAGCAGCTGGCCGATTTGCTTAAGGGCGCCGGCGTCGACCGTTTCGCCGCGTAAAATCAAGGATTTCAACGGGATAGGACCACAACTCAGGCCCTGTCCCCGGACACGGAAGTGTTACCGCCGACGAAACAATTGAAACGAAGCACAACATCAGGCGGAAAAACTTCCCTCCTATAAAGCTCACATACGGTTTCGTTAAACCTCCCAAGGACCTCCAGCGACCCGGACGATGCCCCCGTCCGGGTCGTTTTGTGTTTGGGGGTGGCGAAGTGAGGCGGGCCCCGCTCTCTCATTCCCTCCCCCCTTGCGGGGGAGGGGCAGGGAGAGGGGTGCCGCACGGGGACTCCAACGATTGGTGCGCGCCGCACGATCGCAGGCGGATAGACCATTTCTTGGGCCACCCCTCTCCCCCGCCCTCCCCCGCAAGGGGGGAGGGAGCGCGGCGTCACCGTGGTCCGCACCTGTTGCTTCCCCCGCGAGGGAGCTACTGCGTCACGAACGTGTGACACCGCGTAACGACCGCCTCACCCACTCCGAACTGCCCTCGTGACCTCCATCACGAGGGCTCCATGCTCGAACTTCTCTTCGCTGTTCTCGCCGGCATCCTCACCATCGCCGCGCCGTGCACCTTGCCGATGCTGCCGATCCTGCTCGGCGCCTCGATCGGGCGCGCGGGGCATCTGCGGCCAGCGATGATCGCGCTCGGCTTCGTCGTCTCGTTCTCCGCCGTCGCGCTGCTGCTCGGCGCGCTCACGCGGGCATTCGATTTCGATCCGAACGTGCTGCGCGAGGCTGCCGCGATTCTGCTGCTCGGGTTCGGCCTGCTGATGCTGTGGCCGGCGCCGTTCGAATGGCTGTCGATCCGGCTCAATGGCTGGCTCGACCTTGGCGCTGCGAGCGGCGTGCAGCGCGAGGGTGCGATCGGCGGGCTCGTGCTCGGCACCACGCTGGGCCTGGTCTGGACGCCCTGCGCAGGGCCCGTGCTCGGTTCGATCCTGACGCTGGTCGCGACTTCGAAGAACCTGGCCTGGGCCGGCACGCTGCTGGTCGCCTACGCCATCGGCGCTGCGATCCCGATGCTGGCGATCGCCTATGGCGGACAGGCCGCGACCACGCGGGTGCGCAGCCTGGCGCGGATCTCGCCGCGGCTGCAGCAGGGTTTTGGCATCGTCGTGATCGCTTTCGCCCTCGCCGCCTACTTCCAATACGACACGCTGATCGTGGCGTGGCTCACCGGCTTCTATCCCACCGGCCAGATCGGCCTGTGATCCCTCGCATCCCAACGGAGAACACGTCCATGACTGTCAAGCTGCTCGCCGTTTCCGCCGCCCTGATCGGCATGGCCGTGACCGGCGCCGTCATCCCCGGCATCTGCGACGACGCCGCGCGCGCGACGCCTGTCGGCACCGCAGCGGCAGCGCCGATCCAGGTCGCGGCCACGAGCCAACAGGCCGCACCCGACTTCACCGGGATCAACACCTGGTTCAACTCGAAACCGCTTGGCATCGCCGACCTGCGCGGCAAGGTCGTGCTGGTCGACTTCTGGACCTATGGCTGCGTCAACTGCGTCAACACGCTGCCGCACGTCACCGATCTCTATGCCAAATACAAGGACAAGGGCCTCGTCGTGGTCGGCGTGCACACGCCGGAATTCCCGTTCGAGCGCTCCGCCTCCAACGTCCAGGCCGCGCTGAAGCGCCACGGCATCACCTATCCGGTGGCGCAGGACAATGACTCCAAGACCTGGAACGCCTATCGCAACCAGTATTGGCCGGCGCAGTACATCATCGACCAGAGCGGCAAGATCGTGTTCCAGCACGAGGGCGAAGGCGCCTACGACCAGATCGACCGCACCGTCGCCCGGCTGCTGAACGCCAACAGCTGATGCCGCATCAGCGGCTTTCGGTTGCGGCTTGACTCCACGGACCCGTCCGTGGAGTTTCGCGGGCGACGGAATCAGCCGCCCGCAATGGCCGACGCGACCACCAGCACCGACATCCGCCTTCGTGAAGGCTCCTCGATCGCGCAGCGGCTGGTCATGGCCGGCTCTGCCGCCGCCGTCGCGCTGTGCTTCACGCCGGGCCTGTTCACGCACGACGTGCTGGAGGTGATCATCTCGGTGGTCGCGCTGCTCGTGGGAACAGGGTTCGTCGTCGGCATCATGATGGCGCCGGCGGTGGTGTGGATCATCACCCCGAACGAGATCTTGATCGGAAAGCAGCGTCCGTTCGGAAAGCTCCAGACGCGGGTTGTCGGCAAGGACAACATCAGCGGACTGCAAGTTCCCGGCAGCAAGCGGGTGAAGGCCCGCTTTCAGCTCGTCTTCACGCTCGCTTCGGGCGAGCGCCTGACCTCCCCGCCGATCTCCGACGTCACGCATGTGCACGACACCGTGACGCGGATCGCCACGCAGTTCGACGTCCCCAATGTCGAGGCACCTCGCAATCCGCTCGATGCCAGCAATCCCGAGATGCATCTCGGCGAGCCGCTCGAGGCGTTTTCCGTGCGGGACATCAGGATCGTTGCGCTGATCGCGGTCGCACTGTCCGCCGTGCCCTACGCCTACAAGCTCTGGCGCGGATGGCCGCCCAGCCACGTCGATATCCTGCTGCTGCCGCTCGGCGCGCTCGCGGCGTTCGCCGTGCACCGCTACGCCAATCTCGTGACCGGCGCGTTCTGGATCATCCGCGAGAGCGATATCCGCGTCGAACGCTTATGGGGCGACGGCACGCCACGCGTGGACCATATCGAGGGGTGCGACGTGAAGACGATCAGCGTCGACCGCCGCGGCCGGTCCGAGGACGAGCACTGCATCGTCACGATCCGGTTGCGCTCGGGACGACGGTTTCGCAGCCCCCGCATCGGCTCGCGGCTCGAGGCCCGCGCGGTCGGGGCCGAGATCGTGCGGCGGCTCGGGATCGCGGCGGAGAGTAGTAAGATTTAATATCCCGCTGGCGATCGAAGCGTCGCGGTCTCCACATCGTCATGGCCGGGCTTGTCCCGGCCATCCACGCCTTAATGCGCAGTACGAAGAACGTGGATGCCCGGGACAAGCCCGGGCATGACGCCCCCTAATTTCGGCCGCCTGCCCGACGAGGGTGTCGCTGATACTGCTTTTCGCGCCATCCCCTGTTTGTGGCATTGCCCGCGGCCCGTCAAAAAACCATAGGTATTCTCGTGACATACCAGCCGCGCGCCATCAACTTGCCATGAACATGCCCCTGAGATTTGATGTATTCGAACGATTTGCGCTGTGGCAGCGGGGAGAGCTTCACATGACCGATTTTCGTCGCCTGACCGGGATGTTCTTGGCTGCGATGGGACTGATCCTGTCCGCGCCGCAGGCCTTCGCCCAGCAGCCGGACCGCGGCGACGAGCCGGGCCTGATCGCCGATGAGAGCTACCAGCTCGATCCGGAATGGCAGAAGCAGGTGGTCTATTTCCGCACCACCGAAGCGCCGGGCACGATCATCGTCTCGACCGCCGAGCGTCACCTTTACCTGGTGCAGCCGGGCGGGCGCGCGATCCGCTACGGCATCGGCGTCGGCCGCGATGGTTTCCAGTGGCAAGGGCTGGTGACCATCACCAACAAGAAGGAATGGCCGGACTGGACGCCACCCCCGGAGATGATCCAGCGCCAGCCCTATCTGCCGCGCTTCATGGCCGGTGGCCCCGGCAATCCGTTAGGGGCCCGCGCGATGTATCTCGGCACCACCGTCTACCGCATCCACGGCACCAACCGCCCCGACACGATCGGCACCAAGGTGTCGTCGGGCTGCTTCCGTCTCGTCAACAACGACGTCGCCGATCTCTACGAGCGCGTGCCTGTCGGCACCAAGGTCGTCATCCGGCAGAAGCCCGAGCTCTAAGGGTTATGGTTCGAGCATGATCCTGCGGATCATGCTCTGCCCCCTCCCCAAACCTCCTTTTCCCGATTATTTCGAGAGAGAGACATCATGCGCACATTTCGAGGCGGCCTGCTGATCGGGCTCGCGGTCGCCGTGCTGGTCGCCGTTCTGGCCATCATCTATGAATTCTACGACACCCGCACCCTGAAGCGCACTGTGCGCCGCGGCGAGGTGCTGTGCGGCGTCAACAAGGGCCTGCCGGGCTTCTCGATCCCCGACGACAAGGGCAACTGGACCGGCTTCGACGTCGATTTCTGCCGCGCCGTCGCTGCCGCGATCTTCAACGACCCGAGCAAGGCCAAGTTCGTGCCGCTCGACGCCAGCGAGCGCTTCAAGGAATTGCAGAGCCGGAAGGTGGACATCCTCTCGCGCAACTCGACCTGGAGCATGGCGCGCGAGCTCGACTACGACCTCTATTTCCCCGCGGTCGCCTATTACGACGGCGCAGGCTTCATGCTGCCGCGCTCGCGCAACAAGGAGACCGCGCTGGACCTGACCGGCAGCAAGGTCTGCGTGCAGGCCGGCACCACCACCGCGCTCAACGTCTCCGATTACTTCCGTGCCAACAACATGAAGTATGAAGAGGTGAAGTTCGACAAGCTCGACGACGTGGTGAAGGCCTACGACACCGGCAAGTGCGACACGCTCTCGGCCGACGTCTCCCAGCTCTATGCGCTCCGGCTGAACCTGTCGAAGCCCGGCGACCACATGATCCTGCCGGACATGATCTCCAAGGAGCCGCTCGCCCCCGTCGTGCGCCAGCGCGACGACGACTGGATGATGATCGTGAAGTGGACGCTCTACGCCATGATCAACGCCGAGGAGCTCGGCGTGTCCTCCGAGAACATCGACGAGGCGCTGAAGTCGAAGAAACCCGAGGTAATGCGCCTCGTCGGCACCGAGGGCAATTACGGCGAGCAGCTCGGCCTCACTAAGGACTGGGTGGTCCGCATCATCCGCAACGTCGGCAATTACGGCGAGATGTACGAGCGCAACATCGGCGAGAAGTCGAAGCTGAAGATCCCGCGCGGCATGAACCAGCTGTGGAACGCGGGTGGCGTGCAGTACGCGCCGCCGATGCGGTAGGACGGTCTGACCACCGTCAGCCACTATCCATCGTCATGCCCGGGCTTGTCCCGGGCATCCACGTTTTCAGAGCACCGCAAGAACGTGGATGGCCGGGACAAGCCCGGCCATGACGAGTTTGGGGCGAGCGCCATCCACAATCTCAACTGTCATCGCCCGCGCAAGCGGGCGATCCAGTATTCCAGAGACGTCAATCGTAGACGGAGAGGCCGCGGCGTACTGGGTCGCCCGGTCAAGCCGGGCGACGACAGTGCGTGTGCGGCGCGATGGCAGCGCCTCAGTCCGTAGCCCGGATGGAGCGCAGCGCAATCCGGGAGCTGTCTCACCGCGGGAATAGAACCCGGATTTCGCTGCGCTCCATCCGGGCTACAAAATCAATACCCCCGCACCCGGGCCAGCTGCTCGGTGTGGTAGTTGGCGTCGCCGAACAATTCTTCGCACACCCGTGCGCGCTTCATGAAGAAGCCGATGTCGAACTGGTCGGTCATGCCCATGCCGCCGTGCATCTGCACGCCCTCCTGCACCGCGCGGGTGGCGGTGGTGCCGGCGCGCGCCTTGGCGACGGCGACGGCTGATGCAGCCTTGGTAACGTCGGCATCCAGCGCCTGCAGTGCCTTCATCGTGGCGGCGCGGGTGATCTCGATGTCGACATAGAGCTCGGCGGCGCGGTGCTGCAGCGCCTGGAATTCGCCGATCAGCTTGCCGAACTGCTTTCGGTTCTTGAGGTACTCGACGGTGCGGCCAAACACTTCGTCGCTCAAGCCCACCATTTCGGCGGCGACCGCGCCGCGGCCGATATCGAGCACGCCGTCGAGCAGGCCAGCGCCCTGATCGACCTCGCCGAGCACGCTGTCGGCGTTCACCTCGATATTGGCGAACTCGATCCGCGCCGCGTTGTGGGCGTCGACCATGATGGTGCGCTCGATCGAGATGCCCTTGGCCTTGGGGTTGACCAGGAACAGCGTCAGGCCTTCCCGATCGCCGGCCGAGCCGGCGGTGCGCGCGGCGACGATCAGGAGATCAGCGACGTGGCCGTCAACCACCAGCGCCTTGGCGCCGGAAAGCTTGAAACCGTTGCCAGCGCGCACGGCCTGTAGGTTGGTCTGGAGCGGGCGGTGCTTGGCGCCCTCGTCGATCGCGAGTGTCGCGAGCAGCGAGCCGTTCGCGATCTTCGGCAAATAGTCCGACTTCTGCGCGGCATTGCCGCCGCGGTTCAGCGCTGAGGTCGCGACCACGCTGGTGGCGAGGAACGGCGACGGCATCAAGGTGCGGCCGATCTCCTCCATGACGATTCCGGCCTCCATGACGCCGAGGCCAGAGCCGCCGAACTCTTCCGGCACCAAGAGGCCGGCAAAGCCCATCTCGGCAAAGGAGTGCCACAGCTCCTTGGCGAAGCCGGTGGGATCCTTGGAGTCGCGCAAAGATCGCAGGTGCGACACCGGCGCCTTGTCGCTGATCAGCCCGCGCGCGGAGTCGCGGAGCATGGATTGTTCTTCGGTGAGGACGAGGGCCATGTGCTTGCTTCCGATTCGAAATCTATCTGTCGTCGTCATTCCGGGATGGCCCGAAGGGCCAGGCCCGGAATCCATAACCACGATCGGGAGTATGGATTCCGGGCTCGCGCTGCGCGCGCCCCGGAATGACGGGTGGTGAGAGCGTGCTCACGCCCCCGGCAAATCCAGGATACGCTTGGCGACGATGCCGAGCATGACCTCGGACGTGCCGCCCTCGATCGAATTCGCCTTGGTGCGCAGCCAGGCGCGCGGGCGGGCGCCTTGCTTGGAGCGCTCGCTCTCCCATTCCAGCGCATCGACGCCGCCGGCCGACATCAGGATCTCGTAGCGGCGCTTGTTGAGCTCGGTGCCGTAATATTTCATCGCGGAGGAGAACGCTGGATGCGCCTGCCCGGCCTTGGCGAGATCGACCGCGCGCTCCGCGCAAGCCGCAAGCGCGGCTTCATCCACGTCGAACGTTGCGATCTGCCCGCGCAGCATCGCATCGTCGAGCTTGCCTTGCGCGTCGGAGCCGACCGAGTCGGCTGCGATCTGGCCGAGCGGACGGCCGACGCCGCGCTCGCCCATGCCGGAGATCATCGCGCGCTCGTGCTGCAGCAGATATTTTGCGACGTCCCAGCCGCGGTTGACGGTGCCGACCACATGCGACTTCGGCACGCGGACGCCGTCGAAGAAGGTTTCGCAGAACGGCGAATAGCCGGAGATCAAGAGGATCGGCTTGGTCGTCACGCCCTTCGAGGTCATGTCGAACAGGATGAAGCTGATGCCGTCGTGCTTCTTGGCCGCGGGATCGGTGCGGACGAGGCAGAAGATCCAGTCGGCGTAATTGGCGTAGGACGTCCAGATCTTCGAGCCCGTGATGACGAAATCGTCGCCGTCGCTCTCAGCGCGGGTCTGGAGCGAGGCGAGATCGGAGCCGGCGTTGGGCTCGGAATAGCCCTGGCACCAGCGGATCTCGCCCGCCGCGATTTTTGGCAGATGCTCCTGCTTCTGCGCGTCATTGCCGTATTTCAGCAGAGCGGGTCCGAGCATCCAGATGCCGAAGCTCGACAGCGGCGGGCGCGCGCCCATCTTGGCCATCTCGGCGCGCAGCACCTTGTGCTCGGCGGCGCTGAGGCCACCGCCGCCATACTGCTTCGGCCAATCCGGCACGGTCCAACCCTTGTCGCGCATGCGCTCGAACCAGATGCGCTGCGGTTCGGACGAGAACTTTGCGTTGCGGCCGCCCCAAAACACATCGGTGTCCGACGTCACGGGCTTGCGCATCTCCGGCGGGCAATTGGCTTCCAGCCAGGCGCGCGTCTCGTTGCGGAATTTTTCGAGATCGGCGTTTTCAGTGTCGCTCATGGTCGTTTCCATCAATCAAAATCGACTTGTTGGCGGCGACTCTGGGCCATCGCACCGTGGAATTCAACCACTTCCGCAGCCGCATTCCGCTATAGTCGCGGCCACGACGGTGCTTGAAAACAAAGAGGAAACGAGAATGCGCCTGAAGCTTCTTTCGCCTGGCGAAATGAACGAGAGCCAGCGGCAGACCTATGACGAGTCGATTGCCGGCAAGCGCGGCAAGCCGCCGGCGCCGATGATGGCCTGGCTCAACAGCCCGGAGATGGCGCGCCATGCGACGCGGCTCGGCGAAGTGCTGCGCTTCGATACGATCTTTCCGGCAAAACTCTCGGAGATCGCCATCCTGGTGACGGCACGGCACTGGACCGCGCATTACGAATGGTATGCGCATAAGCGCCTCGCGCTTGCGGGCGGCATGGACCTAGAGATCATCGACGCGATCCGCGACCGCCGCACGCCCGAGTTCGACGATCCCAAGGCTAAGATGATCTACGACCTCGCGAAGTCGCTGCATGAGGGTCACGGCGTCGAGAAGGGCCTCTATGATGAGGCGGTGAAGCTGCTCAGCGAGCGCGGCGTGGTCGAGGTGATCGGGCTGTGCGGCTATTACACCATGGTGTCGATGACGCTGAACACGTTCGAGTTCGAGCTGCCCGACGGCGAGGTGCCGGAGCTCTCATAGTTTCGCATCCGGAAACGATGGGTTTCAGGATGCGCTGGTAGCGCCGTCCCGAAGCCGGGCCTATGTGGAGTTCAGAAACGGAGCAGCCACATGTCGCAAACATCCGCCGTCGCCGCCGGCACCCGGATCGGCCACGTCCACCTCAAGGTCGCCGATCTCGAGCGCGCGCTCGGCTTCTATTGCGGCGTGCTCGGCTTCGAGCTGATGCAGCGCATGGGCTCCGGCGCGGCGTTCATCTCGGCGGGCGGCTATCATCACCACATCGGGCTCAACACCTGGGAGAGCAAGGGCGGCTCGCCGCCGCCGCCGGGCACGACCGGATTGTTTCACACCGCGATCCTCTATCCGACCCGCCCGGCGCTGGCGGATGCGCTGCACCGGGTGCTCTCGGCCGGCATCGCGCTGGACGGCGCCAGCGACCACGGCGTCAGCGAGGCGCTGTATTTGCGCGACCCGGACCAGAATGGCGTGGAGCTGTATTGGGACAAGCCCAGCGAGCAATGGCCGTTCGGGCCGGATGGGAAGCTCGCGATGTTTACCAAGCGGCTGGATGTGGAGGACCTCTTGAGGCAACGCGAAGCGTGATCTTGTAGGGGCACGATCTCGTAGGGTGGGCAAAGCGAAGCGTGCCCACCAATCTCGCGATATAGATACAGGTGGTGGGCACGGCGCTGTGCGCCTTTGCCCACCCTACAAGAGCTTCGCTTTTCGCTTGCGCCGCACCATGATCAACGCGGCCGCCGCCACCTCGAGCGCGATGCAGAGATAGAACGGCAGGGAATAGCTGCCGGACCAATCGCGCAAGGCCCCGACGATTCCGGGGCCGAAGGCATAGGTCACCTGGTTGATCGCGGTGTTGAGGCTGATCAGCACGCCGAACGAGGCGGGGTCGAACTCCTGCTGCACGATCAGCGACGGCAGCGTGATGAGGTTGCCGACCGAGAAGCCGAACACCGCGCAGGCCGCGATCAGCACGTAGTCGTTGTGCAGATTGATGACGACGAGAAGTGCTGCAGCCTGGCTCAGGAAGGAGAGCGCGGACGCCAGCCGCTGGTTGAGGCGGTCGATCACCAGTGAGAACAGCACGCGGCCGACCACCGCCATCGCGGTGAGCACCGCGACGGCAACCGCGGCGCGCTCACGGCCGATCACGGGGTCGAGGAACGAGATCAGGTGGACGATGAAGCCGACCTGCGCGAACAGCACCAGCGCGAACGCAATGGTCACCGTGAGGAAACCGAGGTCGCGCAGCGCCCAGGCGCGGATCTCTGTCGACGATTGCGGCTTCGCTTTCGCTGTCGCCTGCCAGCCGTGAAGATCGGGCGGACGGCCGACAACGAGCAGGATCACCGGCACGAGCAGGACCAGCATGGCGCCGGCGGCGGCGCACATCGCGCTGGCAAAGCCGATATGGCCGATCAGCGTCACCAGCAGCGGCACGCCGACGATGCCGCCGAAGCTCGCGCCGTTGAGCGCGAGGCTGATCGCCATGCCGCGCTTCTGGTCGAACCAGAGACTGATCGTGTTGGTGATCATGGCGAGACTCGTGCCGGCCCAGCCGAAGGCGAGCACGGCGTCGGCGAGATAAAGCTGCCAGGGCTCGCGCACCGCGCCGATCGCGACGCTAGCTGCCGCCATCGCCAGCGTGCCGGCGATGAGGCAGATGCGCGGGCCATATTTTCGAACGGCCTCGCCGACGAAGACGACCAGCAGCGCGCCGAACAGATAGAAGAACGTGGTGCCGGACGAGATCAGCGAGGCCGGCCAGCCCCGCGCGCGCTGGAGCTCGGCGACATAGACGCTCTGGCCGTAGAAGCCGAGCCCCCAGCCGAAGGTCGCGAGCAGGAAGCAGACGGCGACGATGCGCCAGCCTTCGTAGCGGAGGGAGGATTCGCCGATGGGTGGATGATGAAGATTATCGAGCATCGCCACTTACTCCGTCATGCCCGGGCATAGCCGTCTGAAGGACGGCGTCGCTTCCGCTCGCCTATGCCCGGGCATCCACGTTCTTTCTTCAGCGTCCTAAGACGTGGATGGCCGGGACAAGCCCGGCCATGACGACATCTAGTAACCTGCTCTAGAAAATCACTTCGACCGGGATCGAACTATCAACGTTGCTGACAGCCTCCTGCCAACTTGTTGCGCATCACACCGCGTCGGGGAACTCGCCCATGGCCGCCTCCAGCCGCGCCTTGCGGCGGCGTGCCCAGGAGACCAGCGAGAGCACGGCAAGGCCCAGCACCACCGGCGGGAACACCACCATGTTCACCGCGGACCAGCCGAAATTGGCCAGCAGCTGGCCCGAGGAGAACGAGCCGATCGCCATCATGCCGAACACCAGGAAGTCGTTGAAGGCCTGCACCTTGTTGCGCTCCTGCGGGCGATGCGTCTCCAGCACCAGCGCGGAGGCGCCGATGAAGGAGAAATTCCAGCCCACGCCGAGCACGATCAAGGTGGCCCAGAAGTGCATCGCGGTGAGGCCGGAGAGGCCGACGCCGGCGGCGCCCGCTTCCAGCAGCAGGCCAACAGCGACGATCACGGGCGCGCCGAAGCGCGCGATCAGCGCGCCGGTGAAGAAGCTCGGGCCGTACATGGCGACGATGTGCCATTGAATGCCGAAATTGGAATCGGACACGCTGAGGCCACACATCTTCATGGCGAGCGGCGCCGAGGTCATCACCAGATTCATCACGGGATAGGAGATGACGCCGCACAGCGCGGCGGCGATGAAGCGCGGCTGACTGACGATCGTGAGCAGCGGCCGGCCGCCGTGCAGATCGGCCGGCGCGGGCTTGGGCATATCGACGCCGGCGACGATGCCCATCGCGACCAGCGCCACGGCGGCCTGCACCAGGAAGCTGAAGGCGAACAGATAAGGCGACCACACGTCCATGGTCCATTGCACGAGCTGCGGACCGAGCACGCCGGCGAACACGCCGCCTGCCATCACCCACGACACGGCCTTGGGCCGATAAGCGACGCTGGCGCCGTCGGCGGCGGCGAAGCGATAGGATTGCGCCACCGCGCCATAGAGGCCGCCGAGGAAGGTCGCGAGGCAAAACAGCGCGAACGAGCCGTGCAGGATGGCGAAGCAGCCGAGCAGGCCCGTCAGCGCGCCAAGGCCGGTGCCGACCACGAAGGCGGCGCGGCGGCCGAAGCGGCGCGAGATCGCGCCGGTCGGCAGCGTGCCGGCGGCGAGGCCCACCACATACATCGAGATCGGCACGGTCGCGAACGACATGTCGGGCGCGAGCGTGGCGCCGACGATCGCACCGGTGGCGAAGATCACCGCCGAGTTGGCGCCGGTCAGCGCCTGCGCGGCCGCAAGGCGCACCACATTGGCACGCACGCGCGAATCGTCGGCGATCTCGTTGGCTGAAGTCACGTCTAGCATCGGCATTTCCGCCCCAAGGGGCTCTCGAGGAGCGCGTTGATTCCCGGCACTATGGAGGGGCACGGGAGGGCGGGCAACCGGCGCAAACGGGCGCGGGCCATGCCTCTGACGCAATCAGGCGGATGATACCGGAGCACGCCCTTGACGGCTTGCGCTCGATCAAATCCTATCCGCCGCGATTTTTCGGAGTTTCGTTCATGTCCGCCGACGACAGGCCCACGCTCAGCGCACCCGATGACGATCCCTGGCTCTGGCTGGAGGAGATCGAAGGCAAGCAGCCGCTTGATTTCGTCGAGCGGCAGAATCAGCTGACGCTCGCTGCCTTCGGCGGCGCGGCCTTCGAGCGCGACCGCGACATCCTCGCCGCGATCTATGATCGTCCCGACAACATCCCCTATGTCAGCCGGCGCGGCAGCGATCTGCACAATCTCTGGAAGGACGCCACCAACCCGCGCGGCCTGTGGCGGCGGACCACGCTGGCGGAGTTTCGCAAAGCGAGTCCCGCGTGGGAGACGCTTCTCGACGTCGACAAGCTCGCAGCGGACGAAGGCGAGGACTGGCTGCTGAGCCAGATGGCCACGATGCCCGGCAGCTCGCGGGCGATCCTGAGCCTGTCGCGCGGCGGCAGCGACGCCGTCACCTTGCGCGAGTTCGACCTCGCCACGAAGAGCTTTGTCACGGACGGCTTTGCGCTGCCGGAAGCAAAGGGCGGCGTCGACTGGCTCGATGCCGACACGCTTCTGCTGTCGAGCGCGCATGGCGAGGGCATGGCGACGAGCTCCGGCTATGCGCGGACAGTCCGGCTGTGGCGGCGCGGACAGGCGGTCGAGCAGGCGCAGGTGATCATCGAGACCACTGCCGATCACATGATGATCTACGGCATGAGCGACGACACCGGACCTGCACCGCGGGTCTGGATCGTCGACCAGATCGACTTCTTCAATCACGCAATCTGGCTGCGCGATGCGGCCGGCACCACGACGAAGCTCGATCTGCCGACCGGCATCTGGATGCAGGCGCATGGCGACTGGTTCGCGATCAAGCTGCGCAAGGACTGGTCCGTCGAAGGCCGCAGCTATGCCACCGACACCGTGCTCGGCATCTCGCTCTCGGCCTTCCTCGCCGGCAGCCGCGATTTTGCCGTGCTGTTCGAGCCGGCGCCGCGGCGAGCGCTGCAGGGCCTGTTCTGGGCCGCGGGCAAGCTGGTGCTGTCGATCCTCGACGAGCTCCAGCCGCGCTTCGAAATCTGCACGCCGTCCGCCACCGGCTGGAGCCGAAAGACGCTCCCCGGCCTGCCGCAGATCGGGGTCGTCGACGTCTGGCCGCTCGACCGTTATCCCAGCGAGAGCAATGGCGATTTGCTCGCCAATGTGCAGGATCCGCTGACGCCGCCGTCGCTGCTGCTGCTCGAACGCGGCGTCGAAAGCCCGATGGTGCTGAAGCAGGCGCCGAAGACATTCACCGCCGACGGCCTCGTGGTGACGCAGCACGAGGCGATCTCGGTCGACGGCGAGCGCATTCCCTATGTGCAGACGGGTCCCGCGACCGACACCGGCGATGCGCCGGTTTACATGAGCGCCTATGGCGGCTTCGGACATTCCGTGAAGCCGTACTACAACGCCTCGCTCGGCAAGCTGTGGCTGGAGCGCGGCGGCACGACGGTGCAGGCGAACTTACGCGGCGGCGGCGAGTTCGGCACGCGCTGGCACGATGCCGGCCGGCTCGCCGGCAAGAAGCTGTCGCATGACGATTTCGCAGCCGTCGCCGCCGATCTCGTCCGCCGCGGCGTAACGAGCGCAAAGCGCATCGCCGCGCAGGGCGGATCGAACGGCGGCATCCTCATCACCAACATGCTGGTGCGCTATCCCGAGCGGTTCGGCGCACTGTTCTGCACCATCCCGCTGATCGACATGCGCCGTTACACAAAGCTGCTCGCGGGCGCGAGCTGGATCGCGGAATATGGCGACCCCGACAAGGCGGAGGAGTGGGAATGGCTGAAGACCTACTCCGCCTATCACAACGTGAAAGCCGGCCAGTCCTATCCGCCGATCCTGATCGCCACCACGCGGCGCGACGACCGCGTCCATCCCGGCCACGCGCGCAAGATGGCGGCGAAGCTGCAAGCGATGGGCTATGAAGCCTGGTTCTACGAACCGGCCGCCGGCGGCCACGGCTATGGCAAGGACAACAAGGAGCGCGCCGGCTTCGAGGTGATCGGCTTCCGGTTCTTGAAGGAGAAGATCGGCTGGCGGGATGGGGAGGGCTAGCGCCGTCCCGTCGAAGCTTTGATCGGAGCGTAACGTGAGGCGGGCACTGCTCCCTCATTCCCTCCCCCTCGCGGGGGAGGGAGCGCACCGCCGTCGCGGCGACAGCCCGGATCTCGTCGCGCTCAACTCCGCGAAAACACCAGAGTCAGATTATTCGCGGGCATCTCGATGGTGTCGACCAAGCGCAGGTCTGCCGCCGTTGCCAGCTTCTCGACATCGCCGACATCGCGCACGCCCCATTCGGGATTGCCTTCACGCAAGGAGGTGTCGAACACGGCATTGCTGAGCGCAGTGTGCTTGCCGTCGCGCTTGAAGGGACCGTAGAGGAACAGCTTGCCGTCGGCGCGCAAGTAGCGGCCGGCGCCGGCGAATAGGCCCTCGGCCACGCTCCATGGCGCGATGTGGATGACGTTGGCGCAGAACAATGCGGCAAGGCTGGTCGGCGCCTGCCCGCTTCGCATCTCCGGACACCAGTCGGGATCGGTGAGATCGATCCGCAGGGGCGAGCGGATGTTTTGCAGGCCCGAATGGACGCGCCAGGCCTCGATGCTCTTCAGATGCCGCTGGTTGAGATCGCTCGGCCACCACACGAGGCCCGGCGTGTGGCGGGCGAAATGGACCACGTGCTGGCCGGTTCCACTGCCGACCTCGACCACGTTGCCGGTCAGCCCAGCGACGTGCTTCTCCAGCGCCGCCCAGAGCGGCTCGTGATTGCGATGAAATGCCGGCGCATCGAGCCGCCCGTCCGGTTCGACCCGTCCGCCGTCCCTGCCAAATTCGACGACATATTCAGCCAATTGAGGTCCCCTTGAAAAACGAGAACGAGATAAAAAACAGAACGAGCGCCCAAACGCCCTGAAAACAGCCGACCCACGTCCGTTGACCTTACCCTTGGGTCCGAAACTCTTGGGTCCGAAACTCTTGGGTCCGAATCCGCCGAACAAATAATCTCTTTAGTTGCAATGCGGAAGATATTAACTCCATTTTGCCGCGTGCATAGTCTTGATTGTCAGGCGATGCCCTTTGTGCTTTGGAACGCTATATTTCCGCGAACGAGATCATCGACATAACGCCTCGGAATGACGCCTTGACCGCCCTTCCCCGGACGCCCGTCCTTTACCTCCTGCTGGCACTCGCCGCCGGCCTTGCCGCAAGCCCTGCGCGGGCGCAATCCGCTGTCGCCGAGGGCCAGAAGCTCGCCTTCGACCGCGGCAAGGGCAACTGCCTGACCTGCCACGTGATCAAGGGCGGCGACCTGCCGGGAACGATCGGTCCGGAGCTGAAGGACATCAAATCAAAATACCCTGATCGCAACGAGCTGGTCGCGATCATCTTCGACGAGACCAAGCGCAACCCGCAGACCATGATGCCGCCGTTCGGCCGGAACCGGATTTTGACCGAGCAGGAGATCAGCGCGATCGTTGATTTCCTGCAGACCCTGTGACTTCAGGCATCCCAGGAGATTTGAGATGACCACCACCACCGGCCCTCTTCCGACGCGGCGCCTGATCCTTCAGGGCGCAGCCGGCGTCGCGCTGCTCGGCCTTGGCAATCTGCCGTTCGGCGCTACGTCGGCGCTCGCGGCGGCGAACGACAGATATCCGGAAGAGGCGTTCAAGCTGAAGAACGAAGCCGACGCGATCAAGGCCCTCTACGGCAAGACCGCCGAGCCCTCCGACAAGATCAAGCTCGATGCGCCGGAGATCGCCGAGAATGGCGGCGTGGTGCCGATCTCGGTGTCGACGACGCTCGACAAGGTGACCTCGATCTCGTTCTTCGTGGCCGAGAACCCGAACCCGCTCGCGGCTTCCTACAGGATTCCCGACGGCACGCTGCCGGGCGTCGCCAATCGCCTGAAAATGGCCAAGACCACCAACGTGACCGCGATCGTCGAAGCCGACGGCAAGCTCTACAGCGCGACCAAAGAGGTCAAGGTCACCGTCGGCGGCTGCGGCGGGTAAAGCGCGATTATCGCGCTTTACCTTTTATTTTTGGGCATGATCTGGTCGGGAAACCGCTGCACACTTTTCCGGATCATGCTCTGAGGGAGATCGACATGGCATCCAGCATTCGCGTCCGCGCCACCACCAACGGCGACATCACCGAGGTGCAGACACTGATCCAGCACCCCATGGACACCGGTCTCGTCAAGGACTCCAAGGGCGAGCTGATCCCCGCGCACTTCATCCAGCAGCTGAAGTTCGAATGCAACGGCAAGGACGTCTTCGTCGCCGATTGGGGCACCGCGGTCTCCAAGGACCCCTACGTCAAGTTCAGCTTCAAGGGCGCCAAGAAGGGCGACGAGCTCAAGATCTCCTGGACCGACAACAAGGGTGCGTCGGATACGACCACCGCGAAGATTTCGTGATGAAGGCCCGCACCTCGCTCCTGCTTGGCTCGCTCAGCGCCGCGCTGGTCGCGTTCGCGCTGACCTCCCCGCGCGTGGTCGCGGCCGACAAGGTCGATCCCGTCGCCGACGCGAAGGCGTTCCAGAACTTCTTCTTCCAGAAGTTTCCGGATGTGAAGCACGAGGACTTCGTCAACGGTCCCTATTCCATGAACGCCGACATGAAGCGGCAGTGGCAGGAGAAGGAGGAATTTCCGCCTTACGAGTTCGCGCTCGATGCCGGCAAGGAGATGTTCGCGACGCCGTTCAAGAACGGCAAGACCTATGCCGACTGCTTCCCGAACGGCGGCATCGGCATTCGCCAGAACTATCCTTACTTCGACACGAAAGAGGGCAAGGTCGTCACGCTGGAGCTCGCGCTCAACCGCTGCCGCGAGGCCAATGGCGAAGCGCCCTATTCCTACGTCAAGGACGAGATGGCTTCGCTGACCGCCTACATGGCCTACACGTCGCGCGGCAAGCCGATGGACATCAAGATTCCCGATGATCCCCGCGCACTCGAAGCCTTCGAGAACGGCAAGCGTTATTTCTACACCCGCCGCGGCCAGCTGAATTTCTCCTGCGCGAGCTGCCATGTGCAGAGCCCGGGCGAGCGCATCCGCGCCGAGATCCTGGCCCCCGCGCTCGGCATTTTGAACGCAATGCCGATCTACCGGTCTGAATGGAGCGGCATGGGCACGACCAGCCGCCGCTTCGTCACCTGCAACAGCCAGACCCGCGCGGTTCCGCTCGAGCCGCAGGCAGATGAATATCGCGACGTCGAGTATTTCCTGTCCTACGTCGCCAACGGCCTGCCGATTTCAGGCCCAGGGGCACGACCATGAGCGCGGCCATGAAGCTGTCACTTGCCTTGGCCATGCTGCTCGCCGTAAGCCTCGCGCCATCCGCGCGCGCGGCCAATGAGGCGGACTACAAGGCGGCCTATGCCGCCGCCGAGGCCGCCTCCAAGGAGGCAGCCGGCATGCGCAACCAGTGGACCGTGACCGTATCGACGCTCGCCGCCGCCAAGAAGGCGGCCGATGGCGCCGATTTCGACCGCGCGGTTGCCGCTTCCAAGGAAGCCGAGGCGCTGGCGAAGGCGTCGATTGTCCAGGCGGCGTCCGAAAAAGAAGCCTGGAAGGCCATGGAAATCCGCTAAAGCGCGATGCGATTAGGATTAGGATCGCCATCGCGCTTTAGCTCTTTGTTTGAGCATGATCTTTTCGGAAAACCGCTGCGCACTTTTCCGGATCATGCTTTAGACTTGAGCGCGTTGAACTGTCGTAGCCGAGCATAGGCGCGGAGAATCTGGGATGGCCATCCGCCGCCGTGATTTCCTGAAGAGTACAGCCGCTGTCGCAACCTCGCTCAGCCTGCCCCGGCTCGCGCGCGGCGCCGAGACCGCAAGCATTTACGACCTCGAACGGTTCGGCAATGCGCGGATCCTGCACACCACCGACACGCATGCGCAGCTCAATCCGGTCTATTTCCGCGAGCCCAGCGTCAATATCGGCATCGGCGAGATGGCGGGGCGGCCGCCGCATCTGGTCGGCCGCGCTTTCCTGGAGCGGTTCGGCATCCGGTCCGACAGCGCCGATGCCTACGCCTTCACCTGCTTCGAGTTCGAGAAGTCCGCGGGCCGCTTTGGCAAGCTCGGCGGCTTTGCCCATCTGAAGACGCTGATCGACCGTTTGCGCGGCGAGGCCGGTGAGAAGCGATCTGTGCTCGTCGACGGCGGCGATCTCTGGCAGGGCACCGGCCTTGCCAACACCATGCAGGGCCGCGACATGGTCGAGATCGCCAATCTGCTCGGCATCGAGGCGATGACCGGGCATTGGGAATTCACCTATGGCGAGCAGGTGCTGCGCGACAATCTCGAGCGCTTCAAAGGCGAGTTTCTGGCGCAGAACGTTTTTCTCACCGAGGAAGCCGCGTTCAACGACGCGCTCGCCTTCGACAAGGCCAGCGGGCGCGTGTTCAAGCCCTCGGTGATCAAGGAACTCGGCAGCCATCGCGTCGCGATCATCGGCCAGGCGTTTCCCTATGTGCCGATCGCGCATCCCAAACGGTTCACGCCCGACTGGACCTTCGGCATCCGTGAGGAAGAGCTGCAGAAGCACGTCGACGGCCTGCGCAGCACCGACAAGGTCGATGCGGTCATCCTGCTCTCGCACAACGGCATGGACGTCGATCTCAAGCTCGCAAGCCGCGTCACCGGCATCGACGTCATCCTCGGCGGGCATACCCATGATGCCGTGCCGCAGCCGATTGCCGTGATGAATGCCGGCGGCACCACGCTCGTCACCAATGCCGGCTCCAACGGGAAGTTTCTGGGCGTACTCGACCTCGTGCTCGAGAAGGGCAAGGTCGGCGACGTCAGATATCATCTGCTGCCGGTCTATTCCGAGCTGCTCAAGCCCGATCCGGCCATGGCCGAATTGATCGGCCGACTGCGCGCGCCGCATGTGACCGACTGGGCGGAGAAGATCGCCACCCCGGACCGCCTGCTCTATCGCCGTGACAATTTCGCCGGGCCCATGGACGAGCTGATCTGCACCGCGCTGCGCACCGAGCTCGACGCCGAGATCGCGCTGTCGCCGGGCTTCCGCTGGGGCGTCACCGCGCTGTCGGGCCAGGCGCTGACCATGGAGGATGTGCTTGCGGAGACCGCGATCAGCTACCCCGAGACCTATGTGCAGGAGATGACCGGCGCAGAGATCAAGGACGTGCTGGAAGACATCTGCGACAACCTCTTCAACGCCGATCCCTATTACCAGCAGGGCGGCGACATGGTGCGCGCCGGCGGGCTCAGCTACACCTGCAGCCCGACCAACGCGATCGGCAGCCGCATCTCGGAGCTAAAGCTCAATGGCGGCAAGGCGTTGAGCGCCAGCCACCGCTACAAGGTCGCGGGCTGGGCCTCGGTCAACGGCCAGCAGGGCGCGCCGGTGTGGGACGTCGTCGCCAAATATCTGCGCTCGGGCCGGATGCTTCAGGAACGGCTCGGCAGCGGCGTCACGCTGAAGGGCGTCGAGGGCAATCCGGGCATTGCGGGATAGGGATGATGCGGTCGCAAATTCTTCGCGTGCTGATGCTGCTCGCCTGGATGACGATGCCGCAGGCTTTTGCCCAGCAGGTGCCGCTCCAGGACAAGCCGTTCGCCGAGCACAAGATCGTGCTCCAGCTCTCCGACGGCGATGTGAAGAAGCAGGCGCTGGTCCTGAGCATCGCCAACAATCTCTTGAAGGCCTACGACCCCGACAAGGTCGCGATCGAGGTCGTCGCGTTCGGTCCCGGCATCGATCTGCTGCTTGTTGGCAGCGAGCGCCGCACGCAGGTCGAGAGCCTGATCGCGCAGGGCGTGCGCTTCGACATTTGCCTCAACACCGTGGATA
The DNA here is from genome assembly GCF_029714425.1 of Bradyrhizobium sp. CB2312. Lineage (NCBI taxonomy): Bacteria > Pseudomonadati > Pseudomonadota > Alphaproteobacteria > Hyphomicrobiales > Nitrobacteraceae > Bradyrhizobium > Bradyrhizobium sp. CB2312. The sequence continues at coordinate 9,603,254 of NZ_CP121668.1, forward strand.
CGATCGAGCGGGAGACGGGGAAGCGGCCGGAGTTCATTCCAGCGGGGACGCCGGTGCAGGTCGGGGTCGGGCAGATCCTGTTCCTGGCGGAGAACGGGTATACGGTGGTGAGGCCGTAGGGGGCGTCAGGGCAGTCCCACGCTACTCACCGCTGTCATTCCCCGCGAAAGCGGGGAATCCAGTAGGCCGCAGCTTCTCCGTACCCCCTCACTGTCTCTGGAATACCGGATCGCTTCACGGCCGATGACAGCAGTGGTGGGGGGCAGACCGCGCTAAGCCACCCCTCCCATCCCCCTGCAAGAAAAATCTTCCAAATATTACCATCTACACAGTGAATTGCTTCTCTTTCTGCCCCGTCCCGTAGTAGAATCCTCGAAACCAGTTCCACGCCGGGGCCTGCCATGATCTTCCGCCAGCTCTTCGACAGCGTTTCGGGCACTTACAGCTATCTGCTCGCGAGCCGGCCCGGCGGCGAGGCGCTGATCCTCGATCCCGTGCTGGAGAAGGTCGATCGCTATTGCCAGCTGCTGCGCGAGCTCGACCTCAAGCTGGTCAAGGCGGTCGACACCCATCTGCATGCCGACCATGTCACCGGCCTCGGCGAGCTGCGCGACCGCACCCATTGCATGACCGTGATGGGCGACCAGACCAAGGCCGACGTGGTGGCGATGCGGGTTGCCGACGGCGACAAGGTCACGATCGAGGGCCTGTCGCTCGACGTGATGTACACGCCCGGCCACACCGACGATTCCTACTCCTATCTGATGGGCGACCGCGTCTTCACCGGCGATACGCTGCTGATCCGCGGCACCGGCCGCACTGATTTCCAGAACGGTTCGTCGCGCGCACAATACGAGTCGATCTTCAACCGGCTGCTGAAGCTGCCGGACGAGACCATGGTGTTCCCGGCGCACGACTACAAGGGCGACACCGTCTCCACCATCGGCGAGGAGAAGCGCTACAATCCACGGCTCCAGGTGCGCTCGGTCGACGAATATATCGAGCTGATGGCGAACCTGAAGCTGCCCAATCCGAAGATGATGGACGTCGCGGTGCCCGCCAACATGCGCGTCGGCCTGCATCAGGAGGAGCTGGCGAAGGAAGGCCGCGCGCTCAGCGCTGCGGAGGCGATCCGTTCGCTCCACCGGCCCGACATCCTGCTTGTCGATCTGCGCGAGACCAATGAACGGATGAAGCACGGCATGCTCGAAGGCGCGCTGCACACGCCCTATCCGTCGGTCGAGGAGAGCCTGAAGCCCGGCGGCATGCTGCGCGAGGTCGCGGCCGCGACCGGCCGCCGCGTCGTGTTCTTCTGCGCCTTCGGCGAGCGCTCGGCGATGGCGGTGGCCGCCGCGAAGGACGCGGGATTGTCGAACACCGCGCACATCGCCGGCGGCATCGATGCCTGGAAGAAGGCGGGCGGGCCGGTGGTGCACGCCTGACGCCGCTACGCAGCCTTGCGACAGATCAGGGAACCCCACATATTTTCCGGATAGAATCGGGTGAAGCATCACCATCCGGGACCAGCCATGGCCAAAACCGCCAAGCCAAGCGCGCCGCCGAAGACGAAGACGGCTGACGACAAGACAAAGACACCCCCGCCTCCGCGCGACTTCGACGACGATTACGAAGACGGCGACATCGCCACGCCGAAACGGGATCGTTACGGCAATGACGACGAGCCGTTGTGAGGGCGTGAAGCTTGCCGCACGAACGGTACGTTCCCCCCTTGCGGGGGAGGTTAGGGAGAGGGGTGCCACACGGCACACTTTGTCGAGAGCGCAACAGACTCTTTGCAGCGACGACCGATAGACCTTTTGCTGGGCCACCCCTCTCCCCGGCCCTCCCCGCAAGGGGGAGGGAGCGCAGTGTGCCCCACTGCACCGCCGGGCAATCATCGCGATTGCAGCCCCCACCCGCACTACCTGCCATGCGCCTGCGTTCATGGACAAATAACCGCTCTCCCCGATAGTTTGCCCATCCCCTCCAGGATGTGAAACGGAACTGCAATGGCCGATGTTCTCGCCGCACCGCAGCAAGGCAAGGCGGACAGCGCGCTGCGCACGCTGACGGGAATCTCGATCGCGCATTGGGTCAGCCATTTCCATATGCTGGTCCTGCCGATGCTGTTTCCGTTCCTGAAGGAGAAACTCGGGGTCGGCTATATCGAGCTCGGCTTTGCGCTGACGGTGTTCGCGGTCGTGTCCGGCCTGACGCAGGCGCCGACCGGCTATCTCGTCGATCATTTTGGCGCGCGGAAGCTCCTGCTGGGCGGCCTTACGCTCGGTGGCCTCGCGCTGATCCTGCTCGGCCTGCATCTCAGCTATGCCTCGCTGATCGCCTGCGCCGTGCTGCTCGGGCTCGCCAACAGCGTCTATCACCCCGCCGACTACGCCATCCTGGCCGAGCACATGGACGAAGCGCGGATGGGCCGCGCCTTCTCGGTCCACACCTTTGCCGGCTATCTCGGCGGCGCGGTGGCGCCCGCGATCGTTGCTGCACTGGTCATGGTGTCCGGTGGTACCGGCGCGCTGATCGCCTCGGGCGCGATCGCCATCCTGGTGGCGCTGCTGCTGGTGACCATGGGCATCCCCGAAGCCGGCGCGCACAAGAAGAAGCCGGGTAACGCGGCCGCGCCGAAGCAAGCCGTGATCACGCCGGCGCTGATCATGCTCACGGCGCTGTTCACGCTACTCAGCCTGTCGGTCGCCGGCATCAACAATTTCGGCGTGGTGGCGCTGATGAGCGGCTATGGCGCGTCCTATTCGATCGCCAATGTCGCGCTCACCGCGTTCCTCGGCGCCAGCGCCGCCGGCGTGCTCGCGGGCGGCTTCCTCGCCGATTACACCGAGCATCACGGCTATGTCGCCGCCGCCTGCTTTGCCGCGAATGCAGCGATCGTGCTGCTGATCGCGCTGGTCACGCTGCCCGGCTGGGCCTTGACCGCGACGATGGCGACCGCGGGCTTCCTCTCCGGCGTGATCGCGCCGTCGCGCGACATGCTGGTGCGCAACGCCGCGCCGCCCGGCGCCGCCGGGCGCGCCTTCGGCATCGTCTCCACCGGCTTCAATCTCGGCGGCATCGTCTCACCGCTGCTGTTCGGCTGGATCATGGACCAGAGCGAACCACACTGGGTGTTCGGCGCCTCCGTGATCTTCATGCTGGCGACGGTGGTGCTGTCGCCGTTCACGGAACGGAAGCCGGCGAGGGCGTAGAAGAATTCAGCTGTCGTCCCTGCGAACGCAGGGACCCATAACCACAAGGAGCGGTTGAAGCGCGAAGCTGGTCACTCCGAGTCGTCGCAAAACATCTCCCTGTGGTTATCGCGACGAGCGCAGCGCTCGCGCGGGGGTCCCGGATCGGCGCTCCGCTTCGCTGTGCCTGTCCGGGACGACGAGCCGATAAAGCAAAACACAACAAAACAAAACGGGAAGAAACACCATGAGCACCCCTGATCTCGTGATCCGCGGCGGCACTGTCGCGGATGGAAACGGCGGCGAGCTGTTCGAGGCTGACGTCGCCATCACCAGTGGCAGGATCAGCGAGGTCGGGAAAATCTCTGCCAAGGGTCGCGAAGAGATCGACGCGCGCGGCAAGCTGGTGACGCCGGGCTTCGTCGACGTCCACACCCATTATGATGGCCAGGTCACCTGGAGCCAGGACATCACGCCGTCCTCGCAGAACGGCGTCACCACCGCGATCATGGGCAATTGCGGCGTCGGCTTCGCGCCGTGCAAGCCCGCCGATCACACCCGGCTGATCCAGCTGATGGAAGGCGTCGAGGACATTCCGGAGCCGGTCTTGAGCGCCGGCATTCCGTGGGCCTGGGAGAGCTTTCCGGATTACATGGACTGGCTCAGCAAGCGCGATTTCGACATCGACGTCGGCGCGCAGCTGCCGCATGCCGCGCTGCGGGTCTATGTCATGGGCGAGCGCGGCGCCCGCCGCGATCCCTCGACCGCGGAAGACAACGCGGCGATGGCAAAGCTCGCGGGCGAGGCGGTGCGCTCCGGCGCGCTCGGCTTCTCGACCTCGCGCACGCTCAACCACCGCACCTCGACCGGCGATTTCACGCCGACCTTGAAGGCCGGCGAGGACGAGCTGACCGCAATCGCCGACGCGATGCACCGGCAGGGGCGCAGCGTGCTGCAATTCGTACTGGATCTCTCCACCATCCACGAAGATTTGCCGATGATGCTGCGGGTGGCGGACAGCACAAAGTGCCCGATCTCGTTCTCGATCACGCAGAACGACAAATCGCCCAATCGCTGGCGCCAGACGCTGGATGAGATCAATGCGGCGGCGAAACGCGGCCTCTCCATCACCGCGCAGATCGCTGCGCGCCCAGTCGGCCTGCTGCTCGGGCTCGAGCTGTCGCGAAACCCGTTCCAGACCCATCCGAGCTACAAGGCGATCGCGCATCTGCCGCCGCAGGAGCGGCTGGCGCTGCTGCGTCAGAGCGAGGTGCGCAAGGCGATCCTGAGCGAGACGGCGACGTCGACCGACGATCCGCTATTCTTCCGTCCGAACTACGACAAGATGTTCCTGCTCGGCGACCCCCCCGATTACGAGCAGCCGCCGGAGAACGCGCTGGGGCCGCAGGCGCGCAGGCAGGGCCGCCAGCCGGAGGAGCTCGCCTATGATGCGATGTTGTCGGACGAGGGCCGCGGCATGCTCTACGTGCCGTTCCTCAATTATTCCGACGGCAATCTCGATGCGACGCGCGAGATGCTGATCGACCCACAATCGGTGCCGGGCCTGTCCGATGGCGGCGCGCATTGCGGCATCATCTGCGATGCCAGCTTCCCGACCTATCTGCTGACGCACTGGACGCGCGACCGCAAACGCGGCGAGAAGCTGACGATCCCGTTCGTGGTCGCCGCGCAGTCGCGCAAGACCGCGCTCTCGGTCGGCCTCACCGACCGCGGGCTGATTGCGCCCGGCTACAAGGCCGACGTCAACGTGATCGACTACGACCGCCTGCACCTGCATCCGCCGAAGGTGCATTACGACCTGCCGGTCGGCGGGCGGCGGCTGTTGCAGGATGTCGACGGCTATGAGGCGACGATCGTGTCGGGCGTGGTGACGCGGCGGCACGGCGAGGCCACGGGGCAGAGGCCGGGCAAGCTGATTCGGGGCGCGCAGAGGATGAATTAAGCGACGGCGGTGGCTGAGGCGCGAAAGCCGCGCCTCACTCTCGGTGTCGTCCCCGCGAAGGCGGGGGACCCATACGCCGCAGCAATAGTTTGCGACGAGCGGAGTTACGGCCTTCCGCCAAACAACTCCCTGTGGTTATCGCGACGAGCGCAAGCGCTCGCGCGGAGGTCCCGGGCTCGCGCGGAGCCTGTCATCGGGCCGCGCTTCGCGCGGACCCGTTGGCGCGCCCCGGGACGACTGTTGTGTTTGGGGTTGGCAGCGTCCCCCTTACGTCGGCGAGACCGCGCCCTTCAGCGGGGCGGGCTGCGCCGCTGCACCACCCGTCAACCTCGCGCGCTCCGTGTTCGGCCAGAGCAACAACAGGCCGAGCAGGCCGGAGCCGACCATGACGGCGGCGTTGATGCTGAAGCCGGTCATGTAGCCGTCGAGCATGCTGCCGGCGCGCTGGATCACGGTGCCCATCACGTTCGGCGCGATGATGCCCGAGAGTGTGTAGAGCGCGCCGTAGATCGCGAGGATGGCGCCGCGCTGCGACACCGGCGTGAACTCGCCGAGCATGGGCGGGCAGACGACATAGATCGCGCCGCAGAGGCCGGTGCCGACCACGAGCGCGGTGATCTGGAGGCCCGCGCCCTGAACATGCGGCATCATCGCCAGGATCAGCCCGCCGATCACCAGCGGCACCGAGCCGAGCACGCCGCGGGCGACGCGGGTGTTGTAGCCGCGCGCCATCATCACCTGCGAGATCCACCCGGTCAGGATCACGATGGTGGCACCGAACACCCAGGGCAGGATCGAGATGAAGCCGGCCTGGCTTTGCGAGAAGCCGAGCCCCTTGACGATGAAGGGTGTGAACCAGGTGAGGCCGAGCGACAGCGCCCAGTAAGCGCCGAAGGTCGCCGCGACGCAGCCGATGAAGGTGCGCGAGGTGAGAAGCTGCAAATAGGGGATCGCCGGCTCGGTCGCGGCCGCGACCTGCGTGCTCTCGAGCGGGCCCTCCTTGCCGAGCGCGAGCCAGGCCGCAACCCAGATCAAGCCGACGACGCCAAGGGCGCCGAAGGCATAGTGCCAGGAGTGATTGACGATGACCCAGTTCAGCGCCGGCACCGCGAGGATGACGCCGAAGGCCGAGCCTTGCGACAGGATCGCGGTCGGCAGCGTGCGCTTCTCGTCGGGGAACCATTTGTAGATCGCGTGCGCCGCGACCGAGAACGCCGGTCCTTCGCCCGCGCCGAGCACGATGCGGCAGATCAAGAGCGTGGTGAAGGAGACGGTGCCGACCATCGGAAACTGCGCCAGCGCCCAGATCACCGCCAGCGTCAGCAGCACCCAGCGCGTCGGCACCTTGTTGACGATGAAGCCGACCACGATCGCCGAGATCGAGAACAGGAAGAAGAACGAGGAGCCGAGCAGGCCGAATTGCTCGGCGCTGAGCTTCATGTCGGTCATGATCGGCACGCCGGCGAGGCCGACGACGATCTTGTCGGCGAAGTTTACCAGCATGAAGAGAAAGAGCAGAAACGTGACGGTCCAGGCGCCCTTCGGCGTTTCTTTGGACGTCCCTGCCGTCGTACCCGCCGCGGACGGCATTCCCTGAGCGCTCATGATTCTCCCCGTCTGTGTTTTGGCACTTTTTTGATTTGGCCTTCATGAAGCTAACAACGGCTTCGGGAGCAACGCAACCCCGGCATTTCCCCACCAAGTGTGCTACGCAACATTTCCGTTAATTCCGCCCGGCGCCATTCATCGTGCTGACGATCCGAAATCTCTCCAAGACCTTCGCCTCGGCCGGCGAGCCGGTTCACGTGCTGCGCGGCGTCGATCTCGACCTTAAGGCCGGCGAGCGCGTGGCGCTCACCGGCGAATCCGGCAGCGGCAAGAGCACGCTGCTGCACCTGATCGCCGGCCTCGATGCCGCCGACAGCGGCTCGATCCGGCTACAGGATACCGAAGTCACCAAGCTCTCCGACGCCGGGCGCGCAGAGCTGCGGCGCGACCGCATTGGCCTCGTGTTCCAGCAGTTCAACCTGATCCCGTCTCTCTCGGTTGCGGACAATCTCGCCTTCCAGGCGCGGATTGCCGGGCGGCATGATGCGGCCTGGACCAAAGAGCTGGTCGAGCGGCTCGGGCTCGGCAATCTCCTCAGGCGTTATCCAGAGCAATTATCAGGCGGCCAGCAGCAGCGGGTCGCGATCGGCCGGGCGCTCGCGACAAAGCCCTCGCTGCTGCTCGCGGACGAGCCGACCGGCAATTTGGACGAAGACACCGCCGACGACGTGCTGGCGCTGACGCGCGACCTCGTCGCGCGCACCGGCTGCGGCTTCCTGATGGTGACACACAGCCTGCATCTGGCCGGCACGCTCGATCGCCACGTCACCTTGCATGCGGGGCGGATCGCATGAAGCGCGCGCTGTGGATCCTCGCCGTGCTGCTGAGCCATTGGCGGCGTCACAAGATGCAGTTCGCAACGCTCCTGATCGGGCTGATCGCGGCGACGGCGTTGTGGAGCGGCGTGCAGGCGATCAACCAGCAGGCCCGCAACGCCTACGACCGCGCCGCAGCGACGTTCGGCGGCGTGCGCACCGCCATGCTGGTGGCGCCGAATGCGGCGACATTTTCGCAAGACCTGTTCGTCAAGCTCCGCCGCGCCGGCTGGCCGGTCTCGCCGGTGCTGGAAGGACACGTGCAGGTCAACGGACGCTCGGTGCGGCTGCTCGGCATCGAGCCGGTGACGATGCCGACCGATGTCGGCAATGCGCCGCGCCTTGGTGCCTCGGATTTGAGCAGCTTCGTTGCCCCGCCCGGCCAGACGCTGGCGGCGCGGGAGACGCTGAACGATTTGCAGGAGCAGGAGGGCGCGGCGCCGCCGATCAGCAGCGGCGCAAAGCTGCCGCCGCTGCGCGTGCTGCCGCAGCTCGTGCCCGACGTGCTGGTGGTCGACATCGGCGTGGCGCAGCGACTCCTCAACAAGCCGGACCAGGTCTCGCGGCTCCTCATCGGCAAGCCGAAGGGCAAGCCGGCGCCGCTGCAAGACGTCGTCGGCGATCAGCTGCAACGCATCGAGCCGAATGCGGAGACCGAGCTCGAGCGCCTCACCGACAGTTTCCACCTCAACCTCACCGCCTTCGGCCTGCTGTCGTTCTTCGTCGGCCTCTTCATCGTCAACTCCGCCGTCGGCCTTGCCTTCGAGCAGCGGCTGCCGATGCTGCGGACGTTGCGGGCCTGCGGCGCCTCGGCGCGGCTGGTCAACACGGTGCTGGTGATCGAGCTGGTGGCCCTCGCGCTGGTCGCAGGACTGATCGGGCTCGTCTGCGGCTATTTCATCGCGGCGGCGCTGCTGCCGGATGTGGCGGCATCGCTGCGCGGACTCTATGGGGCGCAGATCCCGGGGCAACTCGCATTGCGGCCCGAATGGTGGTTCGCCGGGATCGGCATCAGCATTGCGGGCGCGCTGGTGGCGGCGGCGACCAGCCTGATCAAGGCGATCAGGATGCCGGTGCTGGCGACGGCGCAGCCGCGCGCCTGGCAGCAACGGCAGCGGCGCTGGCTGGTGCTGCAGAGCCTTGCCGCCTGCGCCGTGTTCGCCGTCGCGCTGCTGCTGCTCCATTACGGCGTGTCGCTGATTGCGGGATTCGGCGTGCTGGCAGCACTGATGCTCGGCGCCGCACTGATCCTGCCGGCCTTCCTCGAAATCATCCTGCTCATCGGCCAGCGCTGGTCGCGCGGACCGCTGTCGCTGTGGTTCTGGGCCAATAGCCGGCAGCAACTCTCGGGACTGTCGCTGGCGCTGATGGCGTTGCTGCTCGCGCTCGCCGTCAATGTCGGCGTGTCCACCATGGTGGAAACCTTCAGCCGCACCTTCATCGGCTGGCTCAACGGGCGGCTCGCCGCCGACGTCTACATCAGCGCCGCCGACAACGCCCAAGGCGTTGCGATCCGCAACTGGCTGAGGGAGCGCAGCGATGTGCAGGCGATCCTGTCGGGCGGACGCGCCGAGACGCAGGTGCAGGGCCAGCCGGTTGAATTGTTCGGCCTGCCCGACCATGCGCTCTATCGCGAGCGCTGGCCGCTGCTGGAGACCGCGCCGCGCGCCTGGACCCAGCTCGTGCCGGGCAACGCCGCCTTCATCAGCGAGCAATTGAGCCGCCGCCTCAACGTCCGCGTCGGCGACGTCATCGAGGTGCCGGCGCCGGGCGGCACCTGGGAGCTCGACATCGTCGGCATATATGCCGATTACGGTAATCCCAAGGGCCAGCTCGCTGTGAATGTCGCGGCGCTGATCCGACACTTTCCGCAGACGCCGCAGACCCGAATCGGCCTGATCGTCGCGAAGGGCAATATCGCCGGCCTGATCGCGGCCTTGCAGAAGCAGTTCGCGCTCGACGACCGCAGCGTCGCCGACCAGGCGACGGTGAAGGCGGAATCGATCCGCATCTTCAATCGCACCTTTGCGGTGACGTCGGCGCTGAACGCTTTCACGCTTGGCGTGGCCGGCATTGCGCTCTTGACCAGCCTGCTGACGCTGGCGAATTCACGTCTACCGCAGCTCGCGCCGCTGTGGGCGATCGGCATCACCCGGCCGCGCCTTGCCGCGATCGAATTGACCAAGACGCTGTCGGTCGCACTGTTCACCTCGCTGTTGGCCGTACCGCTCGGGCTGCTGGTGGCGTGGTGCCTGATCGCGATCGTCAACGTGAAGGCGTTCGGCTGGCGGCTGCCGTTCCATGTGTTTCCGCTGCAACTGGTCGAGCTGGTCGCGGTGGCGCTGCTGGCCTCACTGCTTGCTGCGCTGCTGCCGATGCTGCGACTGGCGCGGATGCAGCCGGCGAGCCTCGTCAAGGTGTTTGCCAATGAGCGCTGATCGGATCTCGCGGCGCGCGTTTGCCGGCGGCATCGCCGCGCTCGCTCTGGCACGCCGCGCCAGCGCGCAAGGCTATGCCGGGCTCGGCGAGACCGCCGATGGTTATGCCAAGGTGACGCCGGGAAAGGCCTTTGCTTTCCCCGCCGACCACGGGCCGCATCCGGAGTTTCGTATCGAGTGGTGGTATCTCACCGCGAATCTCGTCGACAGCAGCGGCGCGGCCTGCGGGTTGCAATGGACGCTGTTCCGCCAGGCGGCGCAGCCAGGTCCGCCGGGCGAAGGCTGGGCCAATCAGCAGATCTGGATGGCGCATGCCGCGGTGACGCGCGCAGGCACTCACCGCTTCAGCGAGGTCTTCTCGCGCGGCGGAATCGGGCAGGCCGGTGTCGATGCAAAACCGTTTGCAGCCTGGATCGACGACTGGGAGATGAAAGGTCTTGAAAAGACCGACGATCGCACCCTGGCGCCGCTCTCGCTGAAGGCCTCGGGCACCGACTTCAGCTACGCGCTGACGCTGGAGGCCGATCGTCCGGTGGTGCTGCAGGGCGATCACGGCTACAGCCGCAAGTCCGAGCGCGGACAGGCCTCGTACTATTACAGCCAGCCATTCTATCGTGCGCGCGGCACGCTCACCATCGACGACAGGCCGGTCGACGTCTCCGGCCAGGCCTGGATGGACCGCGAATGGAGCAGCCAGCCGCTCGATGCTGACCAGACCGGGTGGGACTGGCTGTCGCTGCATCTGTCATCCGGCGACAAGCTGATGCTGTACCGGCTGCGCCAGAAAGACGGCAAGGATTATCCGTTCGGCAACTGGATCAATGCTGCCGGCGACACACAGATGATTGCGGGTGGTGATATCCAGATGACACCGAAGGCAATCACTGAAGTCGCGGGCCGCAAGCTGCCGGTGGAATGGCAGATCGCGATCCCCTCGCGCTCGTTCTCGATCCTCTGCAAGCCGCTCAATCCCAGGGCATGGATGCGGACCGGCTTCTCCTATTGGGAGGGACCGCTCAGCTTTGCCGGCACGCATGACGGCGTTGGCTATCTCGAGCTGACCGGGTATTGAAGCGCGATCTGCCTGGATTCTAAAGCGTGATGAGATTGGGACGAATCGTCATCGCGCTTTAGGTTGTTGTTCGAGCATGATCTTTCGGAAAACCGCTGCACACTTTTCCGGATCATGCTCTAGATTTGACGCGTTTTCTTTACGCGAACCGGTATCCACTTCGCTGGAAAACGCTCTGGGGAAATTCGCGATGTATCATCTCACCGCCCTCGTCACGCTGCTGGCGATCGCATTCTATCTCTTCACCTGCATCAACGTCTCGCGCTCGCGCACAAAAACCGGCGTCAAGGTGCCGGCGATGTCGGGCCATCCGGATTTCGAGCGCGCCTTCCGCATCCAGATGAACACGCTGGAATGGATGCCGGTCTTCCTGCCGGCGCTCTGGCTGTTCGCGATCTATATCGGCGATGCCATTGCGGCAGGAATCGGTGCGGTGTGGATCATCGGCCGTATCGTCTATTTCATCGGCTATTCGCAGGCCGCCGCAAAACGCGGCCCGGGTTTCGCGATCCAGGCGCTGGCCGCGATCGCGCTGTGGGCGGGCGCGCTGGGCGCGGTGGTGTTGCGGATGGTGTGAAGCGGGCTGCGCCATAAATTCCGCCGTCGTCCCGGACAAGCGCAGCGAAGCGGAGCGCCGATCCGGGACCCCCGCGCGAGCGCTGCGCTCGTCGCGATACCCACAGGGAGTTGTTTTGCGAAGACTCGGAGTGGGCATCTCGCGCCACACTTCTGCCTGGGGTTATGGGTCCCCGCTCCCGTGCGCAATTGCGCACTAGGCGGGGACGACACCGAGGGTGTAGCGCGAGCGTTGGCTCACTTCGTCAGCGGACAGCCGCTGTCCTTGGCGGTGAAGAACGCCTTGTCGCCGGGGACGGTGGCGAGCAGCTTGTAATAGTCCCAAGGCTTCTTCGATTCCGAGGGCTTCTTGACCTCGAACAGATACATGTCGTGGACCATGCGACCGTTCTCGAGCACCTTGCCGCCTTGCGCGAAATCGTCGTTGACCGGCAGCTCCTTCAGCTTCTTGGAAACGGCCTCCGGGTCCTTGGTGCCGGCGGCCTTGACCGCCTTGAGATAGCTCAGCGTCGCCGAATAGGTACCAGCGTGGATCATGCTCGGCATTCGGCCGGTGCGCTTGAGGAAGCGTTCGCCGAGATTGCGGGTCTTGTCGTTGAGATCCCAGTAATAGCCCTCGGTCAGCACCAGGCCTTGCGCGGCCTGGAGGCCGAGGCCGTTCACCTCGGCGAGCGTCATCAACAGGCCGGCGAGCTTCTGGCCGCCCGAGACGATGCCGAACTCGGATGCCTGCTTGATCGAATTGGTGGTGTCGAGGCCGGCATTGGCGAGGCCGACGATCTTCGCCTTCGAGCTCTGCGCCTGCAGCAGGAACGACGAGAAGTCTGAGGAGTTGAGCGGCACGCGCACCGAGCCGACCACCTTGCCGCCATTGGCGGTGACGATCTCGCTGGTGTCCTTCTCCAGCGCATAGCCGAAGGCGTAGTCCGCAGTGAGGAAGAACCAGGTGTCGCCGCCGGCCTTGGTCAGCGCACCGCCGGTGCCGACGCCGAGCGCGCGGGTGTCATAGGCCCAGTGGAAGCCGTAGGGCTGGCAGGCATCGCCGGTGAGGCGCGAGGTCGCGGCGCCGACGACGATGTCGACCTTCTTCTTTTCCTTGGAAAGCTCGTGGATCGCGAGCGCGACCGAGGAGGTCGTCAGCTCCGTGATCATGTCGACATTCTCGACATCGTACCAGCGCCGCGCGATCGAGGTCGCAAGGTCAGGCTTGTTCTGGTGGTCGGCGGTGACGAGCTCGATCTTCTGGCCCAGCACCTCGCCGCCAAAATCCTCGATCGCCATCTTGGCGGCTTCGACCGACCATTTGCCGCCGTAATCGGCATAGACGCCGGACTGATCGTTGAGAATGCCGATCTTGACGCCTTGCGCGGAGGCCGGCGCCGCCAGCAGCAGGGCCGACATTGCGACGGCGGCCAAAAGGGATGATTTCATGAGTTAGCTCCCAGCAGTGTTCTGTTTTGAAATCGCGCGGATAGTAGTGAAGAACCCCGGCCCTGCCCATCCATTTCATGTTGGTCGTTAGTATGGGCAGCTGTGCGCCAAACAATCGCTGTCGTCCCGGACGAGCGAAGCGAAGATCCGGGACCCATAACCACAGGGCGTGGTTTGACGAAGGCTCGTGGTTACCCCCTTCGCGCCACCACTTCTCCCTGGGGGTATGGGTCCCCGCTTTCGCGAGGACGACAGCGAGGGTGAGGGGACGCCGGTGGCCGCCACTCGCACTTAAGAAGCCGCCACCTCCGGCTTCTTGTCGCGCCGCCCTTCGGCCAGGTTCCGCACCACCACGTAGAAGATCGGCGTGAACAGAAGCCCGAACAGGGTGACGCCGATCATGCCGAAGAACACGGCGACGCCGACCGCCTGTCGCATCTCCGAGCCGGAGCCGGACGAGATCACCAGCGGCAGGACGCCGAGAATGAAGGCGAAGGACGTCATCAGGATCGGCCGCAAACGCAGGCGGCAGGCCTCGATCACCGCCTCCAGCCGCGGCTTGCCTTCGTTCTCGATGTCGCGCGCGAACTCGACGATCAGGATCGCGTTCTTTGCAGCTAAGCCTACCAGCACCACGAAGCCGATCTGGGTGAGGATGTTGACGTCCTGTCCCATGATGCGCACGCCGATGGTGGCAGCTAGCAGGCACATCGGCACGATCAGGATCACCGCGAATGGAAGCGTCCAGCTGCCATATTGCGCGGCGAGCACGAGATAGACGAACAGCACGCAGATCGGGAACACGTAGAGGCCGGCATTGCCGCCGGTGATCTGCTGATAGGACAGGTCGGTCCATTCGAAGGAGAAGCCGCTCGGCAGCGTGTCGTCGGCGAGCTTCTTGATGGTGTTGAGCGCGGTGGTCGAGCTGACGCCCGGCGCCGGCTCGCCCTGCAGTTCGGAGGCCGCATAGAGATTGTAGCGCGCGACGCGGTCAGGGCCCGAGACGTCCTTGAACTCGACCACGCTGCCGAGCATCACCATGTCGCCGGAGGCGTTGCGCGTGCGCAGCCGCGCGAGATCGCTGGCTTCCTTCCGGAACGGGAAGTCCGCCTGCGCCGTGACGTGATAGGTGCGGCCGAACAGGTTGAAGTCGTTGACATAGGTCGATCCGAAATAGGTCTGGATCGTGTCGTTGATGTTCGAGATGGGAACGCCGAGCTTCTGCGCCTTGGTGCGGTCGATGTCGACGAAGAGCTGCGGCGTATTCGCCGTGAACGGCGAGAACACCGTGGGGCCGAGCAGCAACGGCGATTTGCGCGCCGCGGCGACAAGCTCGTCAGTGGCTGCGGCGAGCAGCTCCGGCCCGCGGCCCTGGCGGTCCTGGATGCGGATGGTGAAGCCGCCGCCGGTGCCGATGCCGGGCACGGCCGGCGGCGGAATGACGATGATGAACGCGCCCTGGAGCGCGGCGAGCCGCTTGCGCAGCTCGGCCGTGATGGCGCTCGCCGTCAGCCCCTTCTTCAGCCGCGCCTCGGGCTCGTCAAACACCGGAAACAGCGCGGCCGCGTTGCCCTGCTGCGTGCGCGTTGCACCCGAGAAGCCGGCGAAGGCGGCGACGCGAATGATGCCCGGCGTGTCGAGCGCGATCCGCTCGATCTCGCGCACGATCTCGGTCGTGCGCGCCAGCGACGCCGCGCCCGGCAACTGCACGGAGACGATGATGTAACCGCGGTCCTGGGCGGGAATAAAGCCCTGCGGCGTCGTTCCGATCAGCCAGCCGGCGCTGCCGATCAGCACGACATAGATCAGCAGCATCACCACGGAGTGCCGGATCACGAAATTGGCGAGGCCGGCATAGCCGTGCGAGAGCCGGTCGAACAGGCGATTGAAGACGCCAGTGAAGGCATTCCATCCGCGCGCGATGACGTTCCAGGCGGCAGGCGGTCGCTTCTCCTCGTGCGGAGTGAGGATCAGCGAGGCAAGCGCCGGCGACAGCGTCAGCGAGCAGAAGCAGGAGATCGCGGTCGCGACCGCGATGGTGACGGCGAATTGCTGGAAGAATTGACCGGAAATTCCGCCCAGGAACGCGGTCGGGACGAACACCGCGCAGAGCACCAATGCGATCGAGACCAGTGCGCCACCGACCTCCTCCATGGTTTTCAGCGCGGCATCGCGCCGGCTCAAGCCGTGCTCGAGATGCCGCTCGACGTTCTCGACCACCACGATGGCGTCGTCAACCACGATGCCGACCGCGAGCACCAGGCCGAACAAAGTGAGGTTGTTGATGGAGAAGCCGAGCGCCGCCATCACCGCGAAGGTGCCGACCAGCGAAACGGGAATCGCGATGATCGGAATGATCGCAGGCCGCCAGCCCTGCAGAAACACCAGCACGACGACGACCACGAGCAGCATGGCCTCGTAGATGGTCTTGATCAGCTCGTGGACGGACTGCGCGATGAACTCGGTCGGGTTGTAGCCGATATTGTAGTCGAGACCCCTGGGGAAGCTCTCCTTGAGCTTCGTCATGGTGTCGGAGATGCCCTTGGCGGTCGCAAGCGCATTCGATCCGGGCCGCTGGGTCACCAGCATGCCGACCGCCGATTTCCGCAAGAGGAAGCTGTTGGTGCTGTAGGCCAGCGCACCCAGCTCGATGCGGGCGACGTCGCGCAGACGCACGACGCGACCATCCGAGCCGGCCTTGATCAGGATGTCCTCGAACTGCCTCGGGTCCTTCAGGCGTCCCGTGAAGGTGAGGTTCGGCTGGAAAGCGCGGTCGGTGATCGGCGGCTCGGCGATCTGGCCGCCCGCGATCTGGATGTTCTGCGCGCGGATCGCCGCGATCACCTCGGTCGAGGTCAGGCCGAGATTGGCGATGCGGTCGGGGTCAAGCCACAACCTCATTGAGTAGTCGCGCGCGCCAAAAATCTGGATGTCGCCGACGCCGTCGAGGCGCAGCAGCTGGTCGCGGACCTGGAGCAGCGCGTAGTTGGAGATGTAGAGCTGGTCGAACGTATCGTCCGGCGACAGCATGAACACGACCATCAGGATGTCGGGCGAGTTCTTGCGCGTGGTGACACCGTTGCGCTGGACCTCTTCAGGCAGCCGCGGCTGCGCGATCGCGACGCGGTTCTGTACCAGCACCTGGGCCTTGTCGAGATCGGTGCCGAGCTTGAAGGTGACGGTGATGGTGAGCTGGCCGTTCGAGGTCGCCTGGCTGTAGAGATACAGCATGTCCTCGACGCCGTTGATCTCCTGCTCGATGGGAGCTGCGACCGTGTCGGACACGGTCTGCGCGGAGGCGCCGGGATATTGCGTAGTGACGACGACGGTCGGCGGCACCACTTGCGGATATTCGGAGACCGGCAGCGTGGTGTAGGCGATCGCGCCGACGATCAGCAGCACGATCGACAGCACCATCGCGAGGATGGGCTGGTTGATGGAGAGACGGCCAAGATTCATGACTTGCCACCGGCCGGCGCTTGAGCAGTCTGCGGGGCGACCTTGGCGCCGACGCGGGCGCGCTGGATGCCGTTGACGATGACGCGATCATCGGGCTTCAGCCCTTCTCGGATCACGCGCAGGCCTTCGTCGAGCGGACCGAGCACCACAGCGCGCGCCTCGACGGTGTCGTCAGGCTTGACCACGAACACGATCTTGCGGGACTGGTCGGTCGCGACCGCAGCGTCCGGAATCAGCAGCGCCTCATAGGGCGCGCTGCCGATCAGGCGAACGCGACCGAACTGGCCGGGCAGGATCGACAGATCGGTGTTCTTGACCACGGCGCGGCTGCGCAGCGTGCCGGTGGAGACATCGAGGCGGTTGTCGAGGAAGTTGATGGAACCGTCGTGCGACGGCTTGGTCTCGCCGGCGAGCGTCACCTGCACGGGGTTCGCGGTCTCGCGCGAGCTCGGGCGCTTACCCTCGAACCACAGCTTGCTGTATTTGATGAAGGTCGCTTCATCCATGTCGAAATAGACGTAGATCGGGTCGAGCGCGACGATCGAGGTGAGCAGCGTCGAGGTGCCGGTGTCGCTTCCCTGCACGAGATTGCCGGGGCTGACGAGGTGGCGGCTGACGCGACCGGTGAGTGGCGCGGTCACATGCGTGAACTCGATGTTGAGCCGGGCGGCCTTCAGCGCGCCCGCCGCCTGCGTCTCCGCCGCGTGCGCGGCCTGCAGGGCTTGGCGGCGCTGGTCGACGACCTGCTCGGAGACCGCGCTGGTCTGGACCAGATTCAGACCGCGGTCGAGCTCGCGCTTGGCCAACTCCACCTTGGCGCGCGCATCGGACAGCTGGCCGTCAGCCTGCTCAGCCACCGCCTCGAACGGACGCGGGTCGATCACGTAGAGCAGATCGCCCTGGTGCACGATGGCGCCGTCCTGGAATTCGACCGAGTTGACGAAGCCGCCGACGCGCGGGCGCACCTGCACCTCCTCGATCGCCTCGAAGCGGCCGGTGAACTCGTCCCAATCGGTGACGGTGCGCTTGACCGGTTGGGCCACGGTCACCGGCGCGGGCGGCGGCGCGGCGGCCTGCGAAGTCGGCTGCCCGCAACCAGCGAGAGCGAAGGAAGCGGCGAGGAGGCCCGCGATTGTGTAATGCCGCATCTGAACGAAATCGTGCTTTTTGACAAGTTGCTCGCTTCCGTCCGGTCCAGTCATCCCAGGTCCTCGCATCAAAAGCCGCGGAAAAAGCAGGGTACGCGCCTGCTCGCGGGCGACACAAGATGGGCGGCAATGATGAACACTTCAAGACCAATGCGCGTGCAATGGTGCAACGCATGGCCTGACCGGATGGCGGGTTGACAGGGAGTGGGTCGGCCGCGCACGCGGCGCCTTCTTCGCCTCTCCCCGCGTGCGGGGAGAGGCCGGAGCGCATCGCAAGATGCGATCCGGGTGAGGGGGAATCTCCGCGAGCCGAGCTCTCACCTCCCTCGCGGAGAGCCCCCCTCACCCCAACCCTCTCCCCGCAGGCGGGGAGAGGGAGAAGAAGCGGCCAGCGTTTTCGCACATGACGGGTGGCGGGCGCTCGGCTAGACTCCTCCTACAAAAACAAGACGAATTGTCCGGGGAGGACAGGCGTGCACCAGGGACGTGTCGTTTACGGCGCGATCGAGGAAGTCGTGTTCGGCCATCCGGCGGCGAGCGCCATCGTCGCGCAGATGGACCGGCTGGGAACGCGCCGTGCCTTCCTGATGGTCTCAGGCACGCTCAACCGGCAGACCGACGAGATCACCAAAATCAAGGACGCGCTCGGCGCGCGCTGCGCCGGCCTGTTCGACGCCATGCCGGCGCACACGCCGCGCGAGGCCGTCATCGCAGCCACAAACGCGGCGCGCGAGGTGGACGCCGATCTGATCGTCACCGTGGGCGGCGGCTCGATCACCGACGGCGCCAAGGCGGTTCAGCTCTGCCTTGCCAACGGCATCGACACGATCGAGGGCATCGAGCGCATCCGCGTGCACAAGGGCGTCGCGCCGGAGATGACCGCGCCGAGCGTGCGCCAGGTCAGCGTGCCGACTACAATCGCCGGCGGAGAGTTCAGCTCCATCGCCGGCGTGACCGACCGCGCCGCGCATGTGAAGCAGATGCTGCGGCATCCGCTCACCGTGCCGCGCGCGACCATCCTCGATCCCGCCATCACCGTGCACACGCCGGAATGGCTGTTCCTCTCGACCGGCATCCGCGCCCTCGATCATTGCGTCGAGGCGATCTGCTCGCGCGAGACGCATCCCTATGCCGACGCGCAATCCGTCAAGGGCCTTGCCATGCTCGCCGACGCGCTGCCACGGGTAAAGGCCGACCCTGCCGATCTCGACGCGCGGATGGATGCGCAGATCGGCACCTGGCTGTCGATGGGCGCGCTGGCGGCCGGGGTTCCGATGGGCGCGAGCCACGGCATCGGCTACGTGCTGGGCGCGGCGTTCGACGTGCCGCACGGCTACACCTCCTGCATCATGCTGCCGGCGGTGATGCGCTGGAACGCACGCGACAATGCCGAGCGCCAGATGATCGTCGCCGCCGCGATGGGCTTTCCCGGCCACAACGCCGCCGACGTGTTAGATGCCTTCATCCGTTCGCTCGGCATGCCGCGCAGCCTCGCCGAGATGCGGATCACGCCGGAGCATTTTGGCGCGATCGCCGAGCAGGCGATGCGCACCAACTGGATCCCGCGCAACCCGCGCAGGATCGACGGCCCCGCCGATATCCGCGAAATCCTGCTTCTCGCCGCATGATCCAAGTCGGAGGATAGATGTACACAGGTCACCACGCTCGCCTGCGCCCGCTGCAACCCGCCTTCATCATGGCCGCGACCGGCGAAGCCGTCACCTATCGCGAGCTGGAGGCGCGCAGCAATCGCCTGGCGCATCTGTTCCGCAAGCACGGCTTGAAGCGGCTCGACCACTATTCGATCTTCATGGAGAACAATGCGCGCTATCTCGAAGCCTGCGGCGCGGGCGAGCGCTCCGGTCTCTACTACACCTGCATCAACTCGTTCTTGACGCCGGGCGAGCTCGCTTATCTCCTCGTCAACAGCCAGTCGAAAATTTTGATCACGTCGCGTGCGAAGCTCGACATCGCGCGCGAGGCGATCAACGCGTGTCCTGATGTCAAGCTCTGCATCGTCGCCGACGGTCCCGGCGAGAGCGACCGTATCGTTGGACTGGCGGATGTGACCGCCGATCTGCCGGCGACGCCGATCCCGGATGAATGGCTCGGCACTGCGATGCTGTATTCATCGGGCACGACGGGACGGCCGAAGGGCATTTTGCGGCCACTGCCGGAGGAGCCGCCAAAACACAATCTGCCGCTGTTCGATTTCCTGACGAAACTTTGGCACTACCGCGAGGGCATGATCTACCTGTCGCCGGCCCCGCTCTATCACTCCGCGCCGCAGGCTGCCGTGAACCTCACGATCCGCATGGGCGGCACCGTGATCATCATGGAGACGTTCGATCCCGAGCGCTATCTCCAGCTGGTGCAGCAATGGGGCATCACCCACACCCAGCTGGTGCCGACGATGTTTTCGCGGATGCTGAAGCTGCCGGAAGAGGTGCGCAAGCGCTACGACCTCTCCTCGCTGGAGATCGCGATCCACGCCGCCGCGCCCTGCCCGGCGCTGGTCAAGGACGACATCATCAAATGGTGGGGCCCGATCATCCACGAATATTACGGCGCGACCGAAGGTCTCGGCTTCACCGCCTGCAACAGCGAGGAATGGCTGGCGCATCGCGGCACCGTCGGCAAGGTGCTGCTCGGCGACCTCCACATTCTCGATGAGAACATGCAGCCGTGCCCGACCGGCACGCCCGGCCAAGTCTGGTTCAAGACGGGATCGCCGTTCGAATATTTCAGCGACCCTGAAAAGACCAGGGAGGCGCGCTCGGCCGACGGCAGCATGAGCACGGTCGGCGACGTCGGCTATGTCGACGAGGACCGCTTCCTGTATCTGACCGACCGCGCAACCTTCATGATCATCTCGGGCGGGGTGAACATCTATCCGCAGGAATGCGAGAATCTCTTGATCACCCATCCGAAGGTCGCCGATGCCGCCGTGTTCGGCGTGCCCAATCCCGATCTCGGCGAGGAGGTGAAGGCGGTGGTGCAGCCGATGCCGGGCGTGGTGCCGGGCGAGGCGCTCGCCGAAGAGCTGATCGCCTTCTGCGGCCAGTCGCTGTCGCGCCAGAAGGTGCCGCGCTCGGTCGATTTCGAGAAGGAGCTGCCGCGGCTGCCGACGGGCAAGCTGTACAAGCGGCTGCTAAGGGATCGGTACTGGGGCAACAGGACGTCGCGGATCGTGTGAGGCCCACTGTCGTCCTGGGGCGCGACGAAGTCGCGAACCCGGGACCCATAACCACAGGGAGTGGTTGCCGCGCGAGCAGGTCACTCCGAGTCTTCGCCAAACCGCTTCCTGTGGTTATGGGCCCCGGAGCTGCGCTGCGCTTGTCCGGGACGACGGCGAAGGTTGGCGATGCACCTGCGCAGAACAATCCACACAGGAACCACCTCTTCGCACCTGCACTCTCAATGTGAATGTGTGAAACCCTGCGGCCTTCCGTCATCCGAATTGTCGAGGCGGCATGCGGCCTTACCGGTTGCCTCCCCCTGCCCGCGTCGCTATCGTCTGACAAACAGGCCGCAAAGGCCCAAAAGAACTGATGTCCAGGGAGGATGAGAATGCGGAGCGTGTGGGCGCTCGCCGCAATGGCGGCGCTGTCTGTGCTGACGGCCTCGACCGCCACGCTCGCCGGCGAGCCCAAGCAGGGCGGAATCCTGCGGATGTATCACCGCGACAGCCCCGGCAATGCCTCGATCCATGAAGGCGCGACCTATTCGCTCAATGTTCCCTTCATGCCCGTCTTCAACAACCTCGTCATCTACAAGCAGGACGAAGCCCAGAACAGGATGGACAACATCGTCCCGGAGCTCGCCGAGAGCTGGGCCTGGGTGAACGACAACAAGACCCTGACCTTCAAGCTGCGCCAGGGCGTGAAATGGCACGACGGCAAGCCGTTCACCTCTGCGGACGTCAAATGCACCTTCGAGATGCTGATGGGCAAGTCGCAGCAAAAATTCCGGCAGAACCCACGCAAGACCTGGTACGAGCAGGTCAATGACGTTTCGACCAATGGCGATTTCGAAGTCTCCTTCAACCTGAAGCGGCCGCAGCCCTCGCTGCTGGCGCTGCTCGCTTCGGGCTACACGCCGGTCTATCCCTGCCACGTCTCGCCCGGCGACATGCGCACGCATCCGATCGGAACCGGCCCGTTCAAGTTCGTCGAGTTCAAGGCCAACGAGTCGATCAAGCTGACGCGCAACACCGACTATTGGCGCAAGGGCCGCCCCTATCTCGACGGCATCGAGTTCACCATCATCCCGAACCGCTCGACCGCGATCCTTGCCTTCGTCGCCGGCAAGTTCGACATGACCTTCCCGACCGAGGTGAGCATTCCGCTCTTGAAGGACGTGAAATCGCAGGATCCGAGCGCAGTCTGCGTGGTCGAGCCCAACAACGTCGCCACCAACATCATCGTCAACTCGACCGCGGCGCCGTTTGACAATGCCGACATCCGCAAGGCGATGGCGCTGGCGCTCGACCGCAAGGCCTTCATCAACATCATGTTCGAGGGTCAGGGCGACATCGGCGGCACCATGGAACCAGCGCCGGCCGGACTCTGGGCGATGCCGAAGGAGATGCTGGAGAGCATTCCCGGCTACGGCCCCGACGTGAACGCCAACCGCGAGCAGGCCAAGAAGCTGATGCAGAAGGCCGGTTACGGACCGGACAAGCATCTTGCGGTGAAGATCTCGACCCGCAACATCCCGGTCTACCGCGATCCCGCGGTGATCCTGATCGACCAGCTCAAGAGCATCTATATCGACGGCGAGCTCGACGTGGTCGAAACCGCGAACTGGTTCCCGAAAGTCGCGCGCAAGGACTACATGCTCGGCCTGAACCTTACCGGCAATGCGGTCGACGATCCCGACCAGTCCTTCTATGAAAACTATTCCTGCGGCTCGGAGCGCAACTACACCAACTACTGCAACAAAGAGATCGAGAAGCTGTTCGACGTGCAGTCGCAGGAGACCGATATCGCCAAACGCAAGAAGCTGGTGTGGGAGATCGACAAGAAGTTGCAGGAGGACGTCGCCCGCCCGATCATCTTCCACGCGCGCACCGGCACCTGCTGGAAGCCCTATGTCAAGGGCGTGACCGTGATGTCGAACAGCTCCTATAATGGATACCGCTACGAGGACGTGTGGATGAACAAGTAGCAGCGGGCGGCTGACGGGTTCGACAGGAGGCGATGCATGTTTGCCTATCTGGTGCGGCGCCTGTTCCTGATGCTCGTGACCCTGTTCGGGATCTCGGTCGTCATCTTCTTCCTGCTGCGCATCGTGCCCGGCAACATCGTCGACATCCTGTTCGCCGCCGCCGGCTACGTCGATCCCGCCGACAAGGCCAATCTGGAGAAGGAGCTCGGCATCGACCAGCCGCTGGTCGTGCAGTACTGGCACTGGATCAGCGGTTTCCTGCGCGGCGACTTTGGTTATTCCTACGTCTCGGAGAAGCCGGCGCTGCAGGAGATTTTGCCGCGGATTCCGATCACCGCCCGGCTCGCGGGCCTTGCGCTGCTGTTCTCGGCATCGATCGGCATCCCGCTCGGCGTCATCAGCGCGGTGAAGCAGGGCACGCGGCTCGATTATGCCTTGCGCGTCGTCAGCCTCAGCGGCCTGTCGCTGCCCTCGTTCTGGCTCGGCCTGCTCATCCTCACCGCGTCGGTGGCGATGTTCGGCCAGATGCCGATCTTCAATCCGAATCCGCAGACCTGGCTCGAGGCGTTCGCGACCTACGCCGTGCCGGCCGCCGCTGTCGGCTTCCGCAGCGCGGCGCTGACCATGCGCATCACGCGGTCCTCGATGCTGGAGGTGCTGCGGCAGGACTACATCCGCACCGCGCGCGCCAAGGGCGCATCCGATGCCGCTGTGAACTATCACCACGCGCTGAAGAACGCGATCCTGCCCGTCATCACCGTGATCGGCATCGAGGCGGCATTCCTGATCGGCGGCCTCATCGTCACCGAGACCGTGTTCAACATCCCCGGCGTCGCACGCTTCCTGGTCGAGGCGATCCGCTGGCGCGATTATCCGATCGTGCAGAACCTCGTGATGTTCATCGCTGTCGTCGTCGTGTTCGCGAATTTCACCGTCGACATGCTCTACGCGGTGTTCGACCCGCGGATCAGGTACACGGATTAGGAGAGCTGCTTGGCCGCGATCGACTTTGACGTTGAACTGAGACGCGCCGGGGCGCATGCGACCGGCGGTTGGCGGCGCGTGTTGTTCATGGCGCAGCGACACGTGCTGGGCGCGGCCGGGCTCGTCATCATGACGGTGTTCGTGCTGACAGCCGTCTTCGCCGATTTCATCGCGCGCTACGACCCCCTCACGGTCGACGCCGCGCGCGCGCTGGCACGCCCGAGCTGGGCGCACTGGATGGGCACGGACTCGTTCGGCCGCGACGTGTTCAGCCGCATCATCCACGGCGCGCGGATCTCGCTCGCGGTCGGCATCGGCTCGACCGCGCTCGGCGGCACCATCGGTGTCATCGTCGGCCTCACCTCCGGCTATCTCTCCGGCTGGGTCGACCTCGTGTTCCAGCGCGTCTCCGACGTCCTCCAGGCGCTGCCGCTGCTGGTGCTCGCCTTGATCATGACGGCGGCGCTCGGCCCGTCCCTGCCGAACGTCATCATCGCCATCGCGATCCCGCTGATCCCGACCGTGTCGCGCGTCATCCGCGCCAACACGCTGGCGCTGCGCGAGCAGCCCTTCGTCGAAGCCGCCAAGTCGATCGGCATGAGCGAGGTCCGCATCGCACTGCGGCACGTGCTGCCGAACACGCTGGCGCCGCTGATCGTGCTCGCCACCGCACAACTCGGCTCGACCATCCTCACCGAGGCTTCACTCTCCTTTCTTGGCCTCGGCATTCCCGAGCCTTATCCGTCCTGGGGCCGCATGCTCTCCGAGTCCGCCGCCGAATATGTCCGCACCGCGCCGTGGCTGGTGATCTTCCCCGGCATCGCGATCAGCCTCGCCGTGTTCGGCACCAATTTGTTCGGCGACGCCCTGCGCGACATCCTCGATCCCCGGCAGCGCGGCTGATGGCGCAAGAATCCGACCTCGTGCTCGATGTGAAGAACCTGAAGACGGTGTTCTTCACGAACTCCGGCCTGTTCAAGGCCGTCGACGACGTCTCCTTCACCGTGAAGCGTGGCGAGACGCTGGCGATCGTCGGCGAATCCGGTTGCGGCAAGAGCGTCACCGCGCTGTCACTGATGCGGCTGGTGCCCGATCCGCCCGGACGCATCGTTGGCGGATCTGTTACGCTCGAAGGCACCGATCTGCTGGCGCTGGACGAGGCGCAAATGCGCGCGATCCGGGGAAATCGCATCTCCATGATCTTCCAGGAGCCGATGACCTCGCTCAACCCGGTGATGCGGATCGGCGACCAGATCGTCGAGGCCGTGCGGCTGCACCGGAACATCTCGTCGAAGGAGGCGCAAAACATCGCCGTTGATATGCTGCGGCTGGTGCGCATTCCCGAGCCGGCACGACGTGCGAAGGAGTATCCGCACCAGCTCTCCGGCGGCATGCGCCAGCGCGCGATGATCGCTATGGCGCTGGCGTGCCGGCCGGCACTGCTGATCGCGGACGAGCCGACGACTGCGCTCGACGTCACCATCCAGGCACAGATTTTGGCGCTGATCCTCGATCTCCAGAAGGAGCTCGGCACCGGGCTCGTGCTGATCACGCACGACCTCGGCGTGGTCGCGCAGACCGCGCAGCGCGTCATCGTGATGTATGCGGGGCGGAAGGTCGAGGAAGCCAGCGTCGAGGCGCTGTTCGCCGCGCCGAAGCATCCCTACACGCGCGGGCTGATGGCCTCGATCCCGGCTGTGCCCGCCTCCGGCGTGCCTGCGCAGGCGCGGCTCAATGAAATCCCCGGCACCGTGCCGTCGCTGGTGCGGCTGCCGAAAGGCTGCGCCTTCGCGCCGCGCTGCAAGCTCGCGATCAAGCGCTGCGAGGCAGAATACCCGCCGCTGGCGGATTGGGGCGGCGGCCATCTCGCGGCGTGCTGGCGCGCGGCTGAAGTTGCGGAGGTGGCATGACCCGGGCTCTGCTCGAAGTCACCGACCTCAAGAAATATTATCCGGTGCGCGCCGGCGTGCTGCGCCGACAGGTCGGCACCGTGCACTCGGTCGACGGCGTCTCGTTCTCACTTGGGGCCGGCGAGACGCTCGGCCTCGTCGGCGAATCCGGTTGCGGCAAGTCGACGGTGGCGCGCAGCGTGCTGCGGCTGGTCGAGCCGACCTCGGGCCAGATCCGCCTCGACGGCGAGGACATCACGCATCTGTCCGAAACCGCGCTGCGCCCGCATCGCCGCTCGATGCAGATCGTGTTTCAGGACCCGTTCGCCTCGCTCAATCCGCGCATGACCGCGGGCGATATCGTCGGCGAGCCGCTCGCCGTGCACGGGCTCGCCACCGGCAAGGAGTTGGAGGCGCGCGTCGCAAAACTGTTCGAGCAGGTGGGCCTGCGGGCGGACCAGATGCGCAACTTCCCGCATCAATTCTCCGGCGGCCAGCGCCAGCGCATCTGCATCGCCCGAGCCCTCGCGCTGGAGCCGCGCCTGATCGTCTGCGACGAGCCGGTGTCCGCGCTCGACGTCTCGATCCAGGCGCAGGTGATCAATTTGCTGATCGACCTGCAACGCCAGCATGGCTTCTCCTATCTCTTCATCGCGCACGACCTCGCCGTGGTCGCCCATATCAGCCACCGCGTCGCTGTGATGTATCTTGGCCGCATCGTCGAGATCGCCGGCAAGGACGAGCTGTTCCGCAATCCCAGGCATCCCTACACGCAGGCCCTGCTCGCCTCGGTGCCGATCGCCAACCCGCTCGCGAAGAAGCTGGCGCCGCTGGTCGATGGCGATGTGCCGAGCCCGGTCAATCCGCCCTCCGGCTGCGCGTTTCACACGCGCTGCCGGTTTGCGATGGAGCAGTGCAAGATGGAGCGGCCGGCGCTGGTGGATGCGGGCGACGGGCATCAGGTGGCGTGCCTGCTCAATGACGGGACAGGGCGGGGGCAGTAGACCGCATCGCCCGGATCACCGGCCAAGCCGCCAGCGCGGCGGCGAGATGCTTGAGCGTGTGGCCCGAAACAAGGTGCCTTGTCGCTTCGAAGATGGTCGCGTCGCCGAGCTCGAAAAGCTTGGCCAGCACATAGAAGACAATCACGCCGCCGAGCGGCACGCCGAATGCGCCGGGCCGGGGCCGCGTCAACGCGAGGCCGACAGCGAGCGCCATGCCGCCGAACTGCACGACCGCCCATGGCGTGAGATTCTCGCGTGCCACCCAGGCCGCGAGCGGGCCCGCAAACATCATCAGCACCACCATCGCCAGACCGGCGCGCCTGCTGACGCGTTCGCTGGCCGCGATGCCGAGAAAGCCCGCGAACGCCACCGCCATGCCGAGACGATCGGCCACGAGCCGCTGCGGCGCGTCGGGATCGAGATGATAGATGCTCGACCCGATGCAGGTGAGGATCAAACCCACGAAGAAGCAGCCTGTCCCCACGGGCGCATCATTGCGGGCGCGCAGCAGCATCAGGCCCCAGACGCCCATCGCCACGAAGGTGAGATTGCTCAGCACGTCGCCTGCGTTGGGCCCGCCCAGCCAGAAGCGGGTGTCGACGTAATGCGGGATTGGCCAGGCGGAGGCGTGCAGCGCGGGCGCGAAGAGCGCCGCCAAGGTCAGGACGAAAAGCGCGGCGAGCAGGCATTTCTCGCGAAAGTGCGGGGCGCCGACTGCGAAACGGGGGCGCACTGAGGGGAATATCGCATCGATCGCTTGGACGGGGTCATTTGCGCGCAACATGCGTGGCTCCAGACGAATTGAACGAAGTTCATTATTGATAGCGTAAAAATGAACAACGTTCAATGGGATTGTGCGTAAGCTTTGCGAGCTGGAATGCCTTTGAAATTATTTGGATTTTCGGGGTTCACGACCGAGGAGGTGCCGTAGGGTGGGCAAAGCGAAGCGTGCCCACGATCCCGCACAAAATCACCGGCTATTGGTGGGCACGGCGCTTTGCGCCTTTGCCCACCCTACGATCGCGGTGCTCGCGGCGCCGACTACGCCCCGATCTCCACCACGATCCTGCCCGTGGTCACCTGCTCGCCCTCGGCGACGTCGATCGCGGCGACCACGCCGTCGATGCCGGCCTTGTGGACGTGCTCCATCTTCATCGCTTCCAGCGTCATCACCGGCTGGCCGGCGATGACGCGGTCGCCCGGCTTGACCAGCACGGCGACGACGCGACCGTTCATGGCGGCGCGGACCTTGCCGTCGCCGCCGTTGCTTGCGGCAGCCTTTGGCGCAGCGAGCGTGAGATCATTCACCGCCAGCGGAATGCCGCGGTGCTGAACGTACAGCCGATCGCCATCGCGCAGGAACTTTGCGCTGTCCATCACGCCGTCATGGCGGAAGCGGATGGCATCGGGATCGGCCTGGTCGATCTCGAACGTATCCTTCCGGCTGTCGGTGACGACCATGTAGCTGCCATCGCGCTCGCGGGTGATTTCGAGCTCGTGCGTCTGGCCGGCGATCTCGATTTTTGCCGGCAGCGGGAATGTTGCCGCGAGGCTTCGGCCGCCCTGCCATGACGGCGCGCGCGGATTGGTGACGTAGAGCAGCAGGCCCGCCAGCGCCGCATCGAATGCGGCGCTTGCGCGCGGTGCCAGCAGCTCGTCGCGGTGCGTGCCAATGAACGCCGTGGTCGCCTCGCCCCTGGCAAAGCCGGGGTGACGCAGGCACGACATCAGGAATGGCTGATTGGTGGTCACGCCAAAGGCGGTGAGCTGCTCCAGCCCGACGATGAGCCGCCCCCTCGCCTCCTCGCGGGTCGCGCCGTGACTGATCACCTTGGCGATCATGGAATCGTAGAACGGCGGAATCTCGGAGCCCGATTGCAGCGCGTGCTCGACCCGGATGCCCTCAGGCACCTGCCAGCGCGCCATGCGGCCGGACTGCGGCATGAAGTCGTGCGCGGCATCTTCCGAGCACAGCCGCACCTCGATGGCGTGGCCTGTGAAGCGGATGTCCTGCTGCTTCACCGGCAGCGCCTCGCCGCGCGCGACGCGCAACTGCAGCTCGACGAGGTCGAGCCCGGTGATAGCCTCGGTCACGGGATGCTCGACCTGGAGACGGGTATTCATCTCCATGAAGTAGAACTCGCCGCTCGCATCGAGCAGGAATTCCAGCGTGCCGGCACCCTCGTAGCGCAGCGCCTTCACGGCAGCGACCGCGACCTCGCCCATTTTCGCGCGCAGCTCCGGCGTCACCGCGGGCGACGGCGCCTCCTCGATCAGCTTCTGGTGGCGCCGCTGCACCGAGCAGTCGCGCTCGCCGAGGTGGATGGCGTTGCCGTGGCTATCGCCGAACACCTGGATCTCGATGTGGCGCGGATTCTGGATGGCGCGTTCGAGGATAACAGTGGGATCGCCGAACGCCGCCTTCGCTTCCGACCGCGCACTGCGGAGCGCCTCGGGAAAGCAGGCAGCGTCGGTGACGAGCCGCATGCCGCGACCACCGCCACCGGCGACGGCCTTGATCATCACGGGGAAGCCGATCTTCCCGGCTTCCGCGAGCATGACCTCGTCGTCCTGCTCAGCGCCCTGATAGCCGGGAACGCAGGGCACGCCAGCCTTCTTCATGATCTCCTTGGCGCCGGCCTTGTTACCCATCGCCTCGATCGCCTGCGGCGACGGACCGATGAAGACCAGGCCGGCATCTTTGCAGGCCTGCGCAAAGTCCTCGTTCTCGGCGAGGAAGCCATAGCCGGGGTGAACGGCATCCGCGCCGCTCGCCTTGGCGGCCGCGATGATCGCGGGGATGTTGAGATAGGATTGCGCGGGCAGCGCTTCGCCGATCCGCACAGCCTGATCGGCCTGCTTGACATGAAGCGCATCGCGATCGGCATCCGAATAGACCGCAACGACGCCAAGGCCGAGCTGTCGCGCGCTGCGTATGACGCGCAGCGCGATCTCGCCGCGATTGGCGACCAGAACCTTGAAGAACGGCCGGTGCTGCACTGATCCGTTCCTCATGGGCGGGCCACCGAGAATTGCATGCGCTGGGGCGTGCGTGCATCGCCCTCGCGGCAGATCGCGAGCACCTCGGACAGCACCGCGCGGGTATCGCGCGGATCGATCACGCCATCGTCGAGCACGCGGGCACTGGTCGAGAACACGTCCATCTGGCCGTCGAACACGCCGACGATCTGCGCCTTCATGGCCTCCAGCTTGTCCTTCTCGATCGGCTTACCGCGGCGCGCGGCGGCGGCTTCCGTTACGATCGCCATGGTCTCGGCGGCCTGCTCGCCGCCCATCACGGCGGTCTTGGCGTTGGGCCAGGAGAAGCAGAAGCGCGGATGGAAGCCGCGCCCGCACATGCCGTAATTGCCGGCGCCGAACGAGGCGCCGCAATAGATGGTGATCTGCGGCACCGTCGCCGACGTCACCGCCTGGATCATCTTCGAGCCGTGCTTGATCATGCCGGCTTCTTCGTAGGCCTTGCCGACCATGTAGCCGGTGGTGTTGTTGAGATAGAGGATCGGCGTGCGGGTCTGGCAGCAGGCCTGGATGAAATGCGTCGCCTTGTTGGCGCCGGCGGGGTCGAGCGGGCCGTTATTGGTGATGATGCCGATCGCCTGGCCCTCGATGCGGGCATGGCCGCAGACGGTGGCCGGGCCATAGTTCGGCGCCATCTCGGTGAAATCGGAATCGTCGATGATGCGCGCGATCACCTGCTTCATGTCGACCGGGCGCTTGTGGTCCATCGGCATGATGCCGAGGAGCTCGTCCTGGTCGTAGCGTGGCGGCTTGAATTCCGGCGACGCGCGAGCCGGCCGCTCCCATTCCAGCGCCGCCATGATCTCGCGCGCGATGCGCAGCGCGTCGCGATCATCCTCGGCGAGATAGTCGCCAAGGCCGGAGATTTGCGTGTGCATCTCGGCACCGCCGAGCTCCTCTTCCGTGGCGATCTCGCCGGTTGCAGCCTTCAGCAGCGGTGGGCCCGCGAGGAAGGCCCGCGTGCGGCCGCGGACCATGACGATGTAATCGGACAACCCTGTCTGATAGGCGCCACCCGCGGTGGACGAGCCGTGCGTGACGGTGACGACAGGCAACCCCGCCGCCGAGAGGCGCGCGAGATTGCGAAAGATGTTGCCGCCGCGGACAAAGTCCTCGACGCGGTAGCGCAGCAGATTGGCGCCGGCACTTTCGACGAGCTGGACATAAGGCAGCTTGTTCTCCAGCGCGAGCTCCTGCACCCGCAGCGTCTTGTCGAGGCCGTAGGGCTGGAGCGCGCCGGCATCGATGCCGGAATCACTGGCGCTGACCATGCAGCGGATGCCGGAGACGAAGCCGATGCCGGCGATCACGCCGCCGCCCGGCACGCTCTTGGCCGCATCCGGCACGTCGAACATGTAGCCGGCGAGCGTCGAGAGCTCGATGAAGGGCGCACCGGGATCGAGCACAAGTGCAACGCGCTCACGCGGCAGAAGCTGACCACGCTTGTGGAAGCGGTCCTTTGCCGCGGCGGACGCGGCACGCGTGCGCTCTTCCAGCGCGCGCATGCGATCGATCAGCGCGAGCATACCGTCGCGATTGGCGTGGTAGGCGGCGCTGCCGCGGGAAATGGTGTTTTCGAGAATGGACATGACTTGATCCTACTCGTCATTGCGAGGAGCACTTGCGACGAAGCAATCCAGGCTGTCTCTGCGGAAGAATTCTGGATTGCTTCGCTTCGCTCGCAATGACGGTTGAGGCGATACCTTACCTGTTCGTCCCAAAGATCTTCCGCGCCTCGGCGGGGCTGGCGATATCGCGGCCGGCGCGGCGGGCGCAGGTGGCGATGGCCTCGATCAGCTGGCCGTTCGACGTCACCTTCTTGCCGTCGGCGAGATAGAAGGCGTCCTCGAGGCCGGTGCGCAAGTGACCGCCGAGCTCGGCGCAGCGCTGATGCAGCGGCCAGATCTCCTCGCGGCCGATCGCCGTGACCTGAAAATGCGCTTCGGGCCGCTTCAGCTTGATCAGGATCGGCAGCAATTCAGGATCAGCAGGCATGCCGGAGGCGACGCCCATGACGAAATTGTATTCGAGCGGGCCCTTGTACATGCCGACCTGGTTGTACATGCCGACGCAGCGGACGATGCCGACGTCGAAGCATTCGAATTCGGGGATGGTGCCGACTTCGTTCATGACGTCGAGATAGTCCTTCACCTTCTCGACCGCGTTGTCGAACATCATCGGCGGCCAGGCCCAGGTATTGTCGGCCTTCACCTTCAAATAATTCAGCGAGCCGGCGTTGCAGGCGGCGATCTCGGGCTTGGTCTGGCGGATGCAATCGAGCGCGCCAGCGTAGTTCGGCCCTGATACGCCCGAAGTGTGGTTGATGATGACGCCGGGGCAGGCTTCGCGGATCGCCTGCTGGATCTCCTTGCTGACGCTGACCTCCCAGGACGGAAGGTGTCCCTTGTCCGGCGCCTGCTGGCGCAGATGGATGTGCATGATGGACGCACCGGCATCGAACGCAGCCTTGGCCTCGCGCGCCATCTGCTCGGGCGTCACGGGCACGTTGTGCTGCTTCGGGTCGGTGAGCACGCCGTTCAGCGCGCAGGTGATGACGGCCTTGTCGCTCATGCCAAAAATGTCTCGCACGTTGAGAATTCAACGTTTGCGATCATGTGACGCGGGGCATGCGGCTTCTTGCGCGGAGAAGCTAGCTACGGGCGAGCTATCGTAGGGTGGGCAAAGCGTAGCGTGCCCACCAACTGGATAAGTCTCGCGAGATGGTGGGTACGGCGCAAGTGCGCCTTTGCCCACCCTACGAGAGCGGTGCTAGCTCGCCTCCGCCATCCGTACCGTCTCATTGCAGCGATAGATCGCAAGATCGCGTGAGCCGACGAAGATCGCGCGCGGCTTCAATCCGTAGAAGCGGCGGATCGAATGGCTGAAATGGGTGCTGTCGGGATAACCGATGTCCTGCGCGAGATGGGCGAGGTTGAGATCCTGGTTAGCGAAGTGCAGCAGGTGCCGCGCGCGCTTCCAGGCACGGAAGGAACGGAACGAGATCCCGGTCTCTTCCTTGAACAGATGCAGGAAGCGCGAGGCCGAGAGGCCCGCTTCCGCGGCGCAAGTATCCGCTGTCACCGGCTCGCCGGAGAAACGCTCGATGCGGGCGACGGCGCGCATCACGCGCGGGTCGAGCACGCGGCGCGGCAGGGCCTCGCCAAAGCACATCTCGTCGAATTCGGCGGTGGTGATGTCGCCGTAGCGGCGCTGGCGCAGCAGCGCGTAGGCGGCCAGGATCTGGCGGGCATAGAGGGCCCGGTCCGGCCCCATCAGCCTCTGCGCCAGATCTTCCAGCACGCCATCCGGCATGCTCTCGGGCTCGAGCGTGACGCTAATTGCGGTGCGGTAGTCGCTGGCGATGGAATGGCGCTGGTTCGGCAGGGTGACGAACAGCTCGCCGGTGGCGAGAACGTCGTCGATGGTCAGGTGAAGATTGCCCTTTACGGCCACATAGACATGGCAGCAGCCCGGGGTCCGCTTGCGGGGCCGTCCGAGCAGGCCGGCATAGAACACCCGCTCCGGCGTGATCAGCATCAGATGGTCGGATTCGCGACCGTTATAATCCATGGGGCTCCTCCTCGCGCGGCTCTTTGGCCGCTGCGGACGGAGGTCACCTTAGCGGAAAATTGGGCGCTGTCACGACGGGATAGCGCTGTCATGGCGCGCAAAAGATTGTCGTTCCGGGGCGACCGAAGGGCGGACCCGGAACCTCGCGCTGCAACTTCGAGATTCCGGGTTCGCGCTATTGCGCGCCCCGGAATGACGGCCTCCTTACGCCCTCACGCGCGGCGCAACATTCTGCTCGAGGCCGGCCTTCTGTTCCGCAGCAACCGCGCGCTTGAAACCGTCGCGCTGCTGCAGGCGGGCCCAATAGGCTGCGACATTTGGCCCGAAATCCTTGGCAAGGCCGATATTGTCGGCAAGGCGGAGCGCATAACCGATGACAATGTCAGCTGCGGTGAAGCGGCCCGCGCACAATGTTTCGGCATTGGCCGTCGCTGCCTCGACGGCGCGCAGCCTCCCCAGAAACCATTTGGCGTAATCGGTGGCGACCTGCGGAACGCGGCGCTCTTCCGGCTCGAGCTGGGTGTATCGGAGCACCAGCGTCTGCGGGAAGGTTAACGTGGCGTCGGAAAAATACATCCAGTTCAGGAACGCGCCATAGGCGGGATCCTCGGAGCCGACCATCAGCGGCGTCGGGCCGTATTTGATGCCGAGATAGTGGCAGATGCCCGAGGACTCAGTCATCCGCGTCTCGCCGTCGATCAGGAAGGGGATGGTGCCGAGCGGATTGATGCCGAGATAATCCTTGGCAAACACCCGCGGCGGGAACGGCAGCATCTTCAATTCATATGGCAGCCCCATCTCCTCCAGCATCCAGAGCGGACGGAACGAGCGCGCGGCGTCGCAGTGATAGAGCGTGATCATCAGGCGTTCCCCCTAGAGCATGATCCGGATCCGAAGGGCCGCGTTAGCGCAAAGTGTGAAGCGGTTTTCCGACAAGATCATGCTCAAACTTTATGACTCCCCGGCAGCGTGCCCATCATCTTGCACAGGACCATCAGCATGACCTCGTCGGCGCCGCCGCCGATCGAGGTCAGGCGGCTGTCGCGATAGGCACGGCTGACCGGCGTCTCGTTGGTAAAGCCCATTCCGCCCCAATATTGCAAGCAGGCGTCGGTGAGCTCGCGGCCGAGCCGACCGGCTTTCAGCTTGGCCATGGTCGCAAGCCGCGTCACGTCCTCGCCGGCGACCAGCTGCTCGGCGGCGCGATAGATCAGCGCGCGCAGCAGCTCGACCTCGGTCTGCATCTCCGCGAGCTTGAAGTGCACGACCTGGTTGTCGAGGATCGACTTCCCGAAAGCCTTGCGATTGCGCGTGTATTCGATGGTCTGGTCGATGATGTATTCGTGCGCCTTCAGGCAGGCCGCCGCACCCCAGAGCCGCTCCTCCTGGAACTGGATCATCTGGTAAGTAAAGCCCTTGCCCTCCTCGCCGATCCGGTTGCGCTTGGGCACGCGGACATTGTCGAAGAAGATCTGCGCGGTATCCGACGAGCGCATGCCCATCTTGTCGAGCTTGCGCGCCACGGTGACGCCCTTGCTCTTCATGGGGACGCAGATCAGCGATTTGTTGCGGTGAACGGGGCCATCGCCGGTGTTGGCGAGCAGGCAGATCCAGTCGGCCTGGGTGCCGTTGGTGATCCACATCTTGCCACCATTGATGACGTAATCGTCGCCGTCGGAGCGCGCGCTGGTCTTGATCGAGGCAACGTCCGAGCCCGCGCCGGGCTCGGAGACGCCAATGCAGGCGACGTAATCGCCTGAGATCGAGGGTGCCAAGAATTCGCGCCGCACCTCGTCCGAGCCGAACCGCGCCAGCGCCGGGGTCGCCATGTCAGTCTGCACGCCGATCGCCATCGGCACGCCGCCGCAGGTGATGGCGCCCAGCTCCTCCGCCATCATCAGCGCGTAGGAATAGTCGAGGCCCGATCCGCCGAACTCGACCGGCTTGTTCAGGCCGAGGCTGCCCATCTTCTTGAACAGCTCATGCGCCGGGAAGATGTCGGCCTGCTCCCACTCGTCGATGTGAGGATTGATCTCGTTCGCGATGAATTTCTGTAGGGAGCGGCGGATGTCGTCATGGTCGGCGGTGAATAGCATTTTGTCCTCTTGTCATTCCGGGGCATCGCGGAGCGATGAGCCCGGAATCCATTTCTCTACGGAGTCTGCGGCCTGATGGATTCCGGGCTCGCGCTACGCGCGCCCCGGAATGACAAAAAGTCACAACCCCATCTGCCGGCTTGCCAGATCCTTCATGATCTCCTCGGTGCCGCCGCCGATGGCGTTGACCTTGACCTCGCGGTAGATGCGCTCGGCCTTGATGCCGCGCATGAAGCCGGCACCGCCAAAGATCTGCACGGCTTCCGAGGCGCAGAAGGCCATGGTCTGCGTCGCCTGGTTCTTCATCATGCAGATTTCCGCGACCGGGCTCTCGCCCTGCTCGAGCCGCCAAGCCAGCATCTCCAGCATTGCCTGACTTGCGGCGACCTTCTGCGCCATGTCCACGATCTTGTGCCGGATGACCTGGTGCTGGGCGAGCGGCTTGCCGAAAGTCTTGCGCTCCTTGGCATAGGCGACGGCCTCATCGAGGCAGACGCGGGCGAAGGCGGTGCAGCTCGCCGCCATGCCCATGCGCTCGCTGTTGAAATTCTGCATGATGATCTTGAAGCCCTGGCCCTCCTCGCCGATCAGGTTCTCGGCCGACACGCGGCACTCGTCGAAATGCAGGGTCGCGGTGTCGGAGGCCCACCAGCCCATCTTCTTCAGTTTTGTCCTGGACAGGCCGGGCGTGTCGCCCTCGATCAGGAGCAGGCTGACGCCGCCGGCGCCCTCGCCACCCGTACGCACGGCGACAGTCAGATAATCGGCGCGCACGCCCGAGGTGATGAAGGTTTTCTCTCCGCTCACGACGTAGTGATCCCCGTCGCGCCGGGCCCGGGTGCGCAGGTTCGCGACGTCGGAGCCACCGCCGGGCTCGGTGATCGCAAGCGCGGAGATTTTTTCGCCTGCCAGCACCTGCGGCAGCACGCGCGCCTTCACCTCGGGACGCGCGGCGCGTGCGATCGGCGGCGAGCCGATGGTGTGGCTCATCAGGCTGGCGCTGACACCGCCGGCCCCGGCCCGCGCCAGCTCCTGGCTCGCGACGATCTTCATGAACTGGCCGGCGGCGATCCCGCCATATTCCTCGGGGAAACCGAGCCCAAGGAGGCCGATCTCGGCCGCCTTGCGGTAGAGCGTGCGCGGGAATTCGCCGGCCTCGTCCCATTCATGGGCGAACGGGGTGATCTCCTTGTCGACAAAGCGGCGCATGACGTCGCGGAAGGCGTCATGCTCGGCGGTATAGAACGGGCTCTTCATTGTAGTCTCGCCCTGTTGGCGGATTCGTCTCATTCACCATGGCCGGAACATCTGCCGTTCACTTGCGCAGAGTGGCTGACCGGAGGAACCGCTCTACCGCAGCCTATGGCCTAGCAACTCAACGCAAGACGATTTTCACCCCTCGCAGGCCAACTCCGGATCAAAAAAGACTGCTGCACAGACTCCGGCTGGCCCCAGGGCCACGCCGGGCATGGTGCACGGCAGCAGAGATGCGAGGCGGCACAAGACCGCCGAGGGAGGGATTTTTGGCCGTTCGTTACTACGACTGGATCGCCCACCATGGCCGCCGCATGCCTGACAAGGTTGCGGTGATCGATCTCGCCAGCGAGCGCCACTTCACCTATGCGCAGCTCGACGCCCGCGTCTCACGCCTCGCTTCGTTCTTCCGCCACACGTTGAAGGTCTCGCGCGGCGACCGCGTCGCGGTGCTGGCGCTGAACACGACCGACACGCTGGAGGTGCAGTTCGCCTGCGGACGGCTGGGCGCCATCTTCGTGCCGCTGAACACCCGCCTCACTGTTCCCGAGCTCCAGTTCATCACCGCCGACTGCGCGCCGAAGGTGATGATCCACGACACTGATCTGGCCGAGACCGCGCTTGCCGTCGCAAAGCTCTGCAACGTCGCGACCAGCCTGCTGCTCGGTCCCGGCGGCGCTTACGAGGCCGGCATTGCCGCGGCAAAGCCGCTCGACCGCGCTGAAGAGGTCACGCTCGATGACATCTCGACCATCATGTACACATCGGGCACCACGGGCCATCCGAAGGGCGCGACCATCACTCATGGCATGACCTTCTGGAATTGCGTCAATCTCGGCGGCCCCGCCTGCATCGGGCCGGCCTCGGTGCTGCTCACCGTGCTGCCGCTGTTCCACACCGGTGGACTGAATTGCTACACCAATCCCGTGCTGCATGCCGGCGGCACCGTGATGATCATGCGCGCCTTCGATCCCGGCACCGCGCTCGGCCTGATCAACGATCCCGCGCAGGGCATCAATGTGTTCTTCGGCGTGCCCGCGATCTACCAGTTCATGGCGCAGCACCCAGCCTTCGCAACCACCGACCTTGACCGGCTGATCGTCTGCGGTGTCGGCGGCGCGCCGATGCCGGTGCCGCTCTTGAAAGTGTGGGAGGCGCGCGGCGTCGCGCTCCAGCAGGGCTATGGCATGACCGAGACCTCGCCGGCCGTGCTGGTGCTCGACCGCGAGGATGCGGCGCGTAAGGCGGGCTCCGCCGGCAAGCCGGTGCTGCACACCGAGGTGCGCATCGTGCGCCCCGACGGCAGCGATGCCGATACCGGCGAGCTCGGCGAGCTCTGGGTCAAGGGACCGAACATCACGCCCGGCTACTGGAACAGGCCGGAGGCGAACAAGACGTCCTTCACCGACGGCTGGCTGCACACCGGCGATGCGACGCGCATCGACGAGGAAGGCTTCTACTACATCGTCGACCGCTGGAAGGACATGTACATCTCCGGCGGCGAGAACGTCTATCCGGCCGAGGTCGAGAACGTCCTGCACCAGCTCACCGCGATCGCGGAAGGCGCCGTAATCGGCATTCCCGATCCGCAATGGGGTGAGGTGGGTCTCGCCATCGTCGCGGTCAAGCAGGGCCAGCGGCTGAGCGAAGCCGAGGTCTTCGCGCATTGCGCGGCGAATCTCGCGCGCTTCAAATGTCCGCGCCAGGTTCGCTTCGTCGATGCCCTGCCGCGCAATGCGACGGGGAAGATCCACAAACCGACCTTGCGCAAGGAATTCTCGGTCGCCTCCGAAGTCGACAAGAAAGCCGCCAACGCCTGATCGAAGCGCCCCTTGCGGGCGCTTTTTTGTTTTGAAAGTGCCTGCTCCACCCCACAAGAGAACCAAGGAATTTCCATGAAGAACAAGAAACTCGCCCTGCTCGCCGCGGCAACGGCCCTGACATTGCTCTCAGTTCAAGGCGCTTACGCGCAGAAGAAATACGACACCGGCGTCACCGACACCGAGATCAAGATCGGCAATGTCGAGGCCTATTCCGGTCCCGCCTCCGCCTACGGCATCATCGGCAAGACCGAGGAAGCCTATTTCAAGATGATCAACGATCAGGGCGGCATCAACGGCCGCAAGATCAACTGGATCTCCTATGACGACGGCTACTCGCCGCCGAAGACGGTGGAGCAGATCCGCAAGCTGATCGAGAGCGACGAGGTGTTCCTCGTCTTCAACGCGCTGGGCACGCCGACGCAGACCGCCGTGCAGAAATATCACAACGCCAAGAAGGTGCCGCAGCTGTTCCTGGCCACCGGCGCCAGCAAGTGGAACGATCCGAAGAACTTTCCATGGACCATGGGCTTCCAGCCCAGCTATCGGGTCGAGGCCCAGATCTTCGCAAAGTACATTCTGAAGGAGAAGCCGGACGCGAAGGTTGCGATCTTCTATGCCAATGACGATTTCGGCAAGGACTACCTCGCCGGCATCAAGGACGTTTTCGGTGACAAGGCATCGAAGCTGATCGTGGCCGAAGAGAGCTACGAGACGTCGGAGCCGTCGATCGATGCCCATATCGTCAAGCTCAAGGGCACCGGCGCCGATGTCTTCGTCAACATCGCCACCCCGAAATTCGCAGCTCAAGCCATCAAGAAGATCGCGGAGCTGGAATGGAAGCCGATGCACCTGATGACCGACGTCTCGGTGTCGATCGGTGCGGTGATGAAGCCGGCCGGCCTGGAGGCCTCCGAAGGCGTGCTGTCGGCCGGCTATCTGAAGGATGCGTCGGATCCGCAATGGAAGGACGACGAGGGCATGAAGAGGTTCATGGCCTTCATCGACAAGTACATGCCCGGCGCCAACATCTCGGACGCCAATCTGGTTTACGCCTACGCGGCGGCCCAGACCATGGTGCAGGTGCTGAAGCAGTCGGGCGACAACCTGACCCGCGAGAACGTGATGAAGCAGGCCGCCAGCCTGAAGGACTTCGTCCCCGACACACTGATCCCCGGCATCAAGATCAACACGTCGGCCAACGACTTCGCGCCGATCGAGCAGCTCAAGATGTGGCGATTCAAGCAGGGCCAGTGGGAGCTCTTTGGCGATATCATCAGCGCCGAAACCGGCGGCTAGAGCATGATCCGGAAAAGTGCGAAGCGGTTTTCCGGAAAGACCTTGCGTAAACAACAACCTAAAGCGCGATGACGATTCATCCAAATCTCATCGCGCTTTAGCCCCGCATCATTGCCGGACCATTTCTTGCGGATCATACCGACAGAAACACTGCAAACGGTTCTTCCAGCGTGCGCCGCAGATGTTTCCGGTACAGTGCATGGTTGCCGTCGTCAGGGCCGACCCGGCCGAGAGACGGGTTCGGGACATTCCGGAGCGGCACGTAAGCGATCGGCGCCGCGATCGGGGTCAGTTGCGAGCCGGGGCCGGCGCGGAGCGTCGAGATGATGCCGTACATCTCGCCGTTCACCGTCGGCCGCGACACCGTGATCACCCGATGCTGGCCGTGCTTGATGATGACGAGATAGATGAAGCCGGACTGATGCGGCACCGCGACCTCGCCGGTATGCTCATAGGCGGCATCGGTCCGCTCGCCCTCGCGAAAGACCAGCGAGGAGATCTTCGGCTCCCAGACGATCTCGGTGCGATAGGCGAAGATCGCGTTCTTGTCGCCGAACGACGGCCGCAGCGTGATGTAGACGTCCTCGAGCCAGGTCACGGCACGATGCGCATAGGAGCCGAGGCTGTCGGGCGCGACGTCGCTTGCGGCCGGGGGCGTCACCACAACGGCGTTTTTGCGCAAGGAGACACCGAGCGCCTGCTCCAGCCGCACGGTCGTCGCCAGCGTGAACGGCCGCCGTCCGCCAAGCACCTTTTCCAGCGTCGAGAGGCTGAGCTTGGCCTGCTCGGCCAGCGCCTGCCGGGAGATCCGGCGTCTCGCCAACTCCTCGCGAATGGTCTCTGCGATCTCGCGGCTCTGCTCGTCCGAAAGCTGCCTGTCGTTGAGTTTGTCCTGCGTCTGCATCGTGGCCCTGCTCCAGGACAGCCATTCTAGCAGGGCGGACAAACCAGCACAAAACCGCACATGACCGTCCCGGCAGCGGCATGCCGGGCCGGCTGCGGCGGAACATTGCCGATCATTCTGCTCGCGACATCAGGCCCTCCCGGCAGATGCTTTGGGCCAGCGAACATGCTTCGGGAGCAGGGCAAATGGACACCTACGACACCGCCGACAGCGACGAGCACCCCATGCTGGGCCGGCTGATCAAGCTCGGATTGTTTCTCCTCGTGCAGGGCATCGCGGTGATGCTGGTCGCCTTCGTGGCCCTGCTGGTGAGTTTTGAGCCCGGATGGTCGGCGACGACAGAGCAGGCGAGCCTGCTCCAGCCTGGCGATGCCAAATCCGGAACGCTCCTGCTGAAGGAGGATGGCGCCTATACCGAAGCGATCCGCCTCGGCACCGATGTCGACATCACGGTGTCAGGTCCGACGCTGCGCGCCCGCGTCACCCAGATCTTCCGCAACCCGACCAAGGACTGGGTCGAGGCGACCTATGTCTATCCGCTCGCGACCGGCGGCGGCGTCGATACGCTGAAGATGGTGGTCGGCGACCGCGTCATCGTCGGCGACATCAAGGAGCGGCAGCAGGCGCGCGTGATCTACGAGCAGGCGCGCCGCGCCGGCCAGAAGGCCGCGCTCACCGAGCAGGAGCGGCCGAACATCTTCACCAACTCGGTCGCCAATATCGGCCCCGGCGAAACCGTGCTGGTGCAGATCGAATATCAGGAGCCGGTACACCAATCCGGCAACGAATATTCACTACGGCTGCCGCTGGTGGTCGCGCCGCGTTACAATCCGGCGCCGATCGTGCAGAGCGTCGACTTCCGACAGGACGGCTCCGGCTGGGGCGCGACCAGTTCGGACCCGGTGCCGGACCGCGACCGGATTTCACCGCCGGTGCTGAATCCTGCGAACAACGCGCCGGTCAACCCGACCAGCATCACGGTGCGCCTCAAGGCCGGCTTTGCGCTCGGCGAGGTCAGGAGTCACCACCACAACGTCAAGCTTGAGAGCCCGGATACCACGACGCGTGTCGTCACGCTCGCTGATGGCGCTGTACCCGCCGACCGCGATTTCGAGCTGACCTGGAAGCCGGCCGCGGAGAAGGCGCCCTCAGTCGGCCTGTTCCGCGAACGTGTCGGCGATGCCGATTATCTGCTCGCCTTCGTCACCCCACCCAGCGCCGAGCAGGCAACGCAGAAACCGCTGCCGCGCGAAGTGGTGTTCGTGATCGACAATTCCGGTTCGATGGGCGGCACCTCCATCGTCCAGGCCAAGGCGAGCCTGCTCTACGCGCTCGGCCGCCTCCAGCCGAACGACCGCTTCAACATCATCCGTTTCGACGACACCATGGACGTGCTGTTTCCCGCCTCCGTACCGGCGGACACCGCCCATCTCAGTGAGGCCAATGCGTTCGTCAGCGCCTTGCAGGCGCGCGGCGGCACCGAGATGGTGCCGGCGATGCGCGCCGCGCTGACCGACAAGCTCGGCGACACCAACATGGTTCGCCAGGTCGTGTTCCTGACCGACGGCGCGATCGGCAACGAGCAGCAATTGTTCGAGACCATCACGGCGATGCGCGGCCGCTCGCGCGTGTTCATGGTCGGCATCGGGTCCGCGCCCAACACCTATCTGATGACGCGCGCCGCCGAGGTCGGCCGCGGCGCCTTCACCCATATCGGCTCTGTCGAGCAGGTCGAGGAGCGGATGCGCGGCCTGTTCGCCAAGCTGGAGAATCCGGCCGTGACCGGTCTCAGCGCAAAATTCTCCCAAGCCAAGGCTGATGTCACGCCGGCGATCATTCCCGACGTCTATCGCGACGAGCCGCTGGTGCTGGCAGCAAGGCTCGACAAGCTCGCAGGCTCGATCGAGATCAAGGGCCGTGTCGGCGACCGGCCGTGGTCGGTGACGCTGCCGCTGCAGAACGCCGCCGAAGGCAAGGGCCTGTCGAAACTCTGGGCGAAGCGTAAGATCGGCGATGCCGAAGTCGCGCGCACCCTGCGCGAGATGACGCCCGAAGATTCCGACAAGGCGATCCTGGCGCTGGCGCTCGATCACCAGATCGTCACGCGCCTGAC
This sequence comes from Bradyrhizobium sp. CB2312, assembly GCF_029714425.1. Taxonomy (NCBI): domain Bacteria; kingdom Pseudomonadati; phylum Pseudomonadota; class Alphaproteobacteria; order Hyphomicrobiales; family Nitrobacteraceae; genus Bradyrhizobium; species Bradyrhizobium sp. CB2312. The sequence continues at coordinate 9,646,099 of NZ_CP121668.1, forward strand.
CAGTCTCGTCGCCGTCGACAAGACGCCGAGCCGTCCCGAAGGCGAGCCGCTCAAGCTCAGCGAGTTGCCGATCAACCTGCCTGCGGGGTGGGATTTCGAGAAGGTCTTTGGCGAGCGGCCGCATCTGACGCCGACGCAGCTGCGCGAGCGCCATGCAGATGCGCGCGACCAGCCTTCGGCAAGGCGGCCGACCCCCGCAGCGCCCGATGCGATCCGTCTTCCCAAGACTGCAACTTCGGCCGAGCTGAAGATGATCGCAGGCATCATCCTGATCATGCTCGCCCTGATCCTGTTCGTGTTCAACCGGCGTCGGCCCTTGCTCACCGACGCTGCTTGAGAGAGGAGCCCCCGACTCCTCTGTTAGCGCGCGCGGTCGCCCGTCCCGTAATCAACGGCCGCGCGCGCCTTTTTCTCTTGCTGTCATTGCGAGCGGAGCGAAGCAATCCAGAGTCTTTCCGCAGGGGCAGTCTGGATTGCTTCGCTCCGCTCGCAATGACGATGATGGTGGAACAATGCCCCGCCTCATCTCTCCTCTCGCTCTCGCGTTGGTCGGCCTCTTCCTGTTCGGCGACGGCGCCTACATCCATGCCAAAGCCTGGCTCGCGCAGGTGCTGCTGGAGCGCGCGTTCGACAGGAGCATTGCGACCGGCGCGGTGGTCAAGCCTTGGTCATGGGCCGACACCTGGCCGGTCGCGCGGATCGAGGTGAAACGAATCGGCGCCAGCGCGGTCGTGCTGGACGGTGTGAGCGGCCAGGCGCTCGCGTTCGGACCCGGTCACATCCGCCAAACGGCTGATGCGGGCGAACGCGGTATTGCCGTATATGCCGCCCATCGCGACACACATTTCCGCTTCTTGCGGAATGTTGCCATTGGAGACGTCATCGATGTCACACGCAGGGACGGCAAGCATTTCCGCTATCGCGCGGATTCCTTCGCCGTGGTTCGCTTCGATGAGTCTGGCATCGATCCCGCGACGCAGGATTTCGAGCTGGTGCTCGCGACCTGCTGGCCGTTCGACGCCGTCTCGTCTGGTCCTGAACGCTACGTTCTGCACGCCACCCTGATCGGAACTGATGAATAATAGCGGTTCGCAATCGGGGCCTCTGGCGGCGATTGATCGCACCTCATGGAATCGCTGAGCTCGTGTCATCGGCGGGAGACCTGTAGGAATGACCGATTGATTTTTTGACGCTGCAATTTCAGGACAAGCGATAATGGACGACCAGCTCGGGTCGGCCTCGATCCGACGCAGATGCAGATCCGGCGCGCCATCGCTCCCTATCTCGCCAAGCAATTGGCCCGTCACTACGCCTACAAGCTGAACCTGCTGCGCTACTGACGTCGCAGCACGTCGCAAGACCGTTCGCACTTTCGCCAAAACTCTGGTGATGCTAGCCTTGACGTGACGTCTCGCCATTCCGCCACGCGGGATGAAGCCGTCACGATGAGTCCCGCCAGACCTCGGCGCCCGAGTACGCGCCGCAACAAGAACAAGAGGTGAGCATGGAAGCTCAGGTGCCTGCTGCGTCGACGTCTCCCCGCCCATGGTCTCCGCCACCCGATGCAAGCGATGTCGCCAAGGGCATCCACGCCATGCTGCATCCGCACAACATCGTGCTGGTGGGGGCCACCGACAAGCCCGGCAATTACGCCGAGCGCATCTGGAACAATCTTGTCAAATACGGCTACGAGGGCGGGCTCTACCCGGTCAACGCCAAGCGCGAGACCATCTGGGGCGTGCCCTGCTACAAGGACTTTGCGAGCCTTCCCGAAAAGCCCGACCACGTGCTGGTGCTGGTGCCGGCGCGCTTTGCCGTGCAAGTGATCCGCGACGCGGCGGCGGCCGGCGCGCGTTCGGCCACTATCGTCACCTCGGGCTTCAGCGAGTTGCAGGATGCGGAGAGTCAGAAGCTCGCCGCCGAATTGCAGGCGGCGGTGCGCGAGACTGGCCTTGCCGTCACCGGGCCGAACTGCCTCGGCAATTTGAGCGCGGGCGAAAAGCTGTTCACCAATATCGACGATCGCATCGTCACCATGGAACAGGGCGCGGTGGCGATTGCCGGCCAATCCGGCGCCATCGTCATGGCGATCCGGCAGGCGCTGGAAGATCGCGGCGTCGGGGTCGGCTACATGGTGACGACCGGCAACGAGACCGGGCTCGAGACGCCGGACCTGATGCGCTATTTCGCCGAGGATCCGAGCATCCGCGTGATCGTCGTCTACCTCGAAGGCGTGCGCAACACCAAGGCGTTCCGCGACGCCTGCAAGGCGGCGCGTGCCGCCAGCAAGCCGGTGATCGCGCTCAAGCTCGGCTCTTCCGAAGGCGGCCGCGCGGCAGCGATGGCGCATACCGGCGCGCTCGCTGGCTCGATCGAGACCTTCGACGCCATCGCAACGCGCGAGGGCGTGATCCGGGTCGGCGGGCTCGACGAGCTGATCGAAACCACAGAATGCTTCGTCCACTCGGTCGTGCCCAAGGGCGACCGGCTCGCCGCCGTCACCTTATCGGGCGGCAAGCGCGGCATGCTGCTTGATGCCTTCTATGCCGAGGGCCTGAACTTTGCGCCGCTGAGCCCGCACGTCGGTTCCGAACTGGCAAGGATGCTCGGGCCGGGCTCGATCGTCGGCAACCCGCTCGACGCCGGCTTTGCCGCGGTGGTCGATCCCTCCGTCTACATGAAGTCGATCAAGCTGATGATCGACGATCCCCATATCGACATCGTCATCATCGATGCCGAGCTGCCCAAGGCACCACACGAGCAGCGCGAGCGTAATTTGCGCATCGTCAACGAGATGGCGAGCCGGGCTTCAAAGCCTGTGATCTACATCAGCGCGATGTCGATCGGCTTCACCGAATTCACCAAGAACTTGCGCAAATCGCTGCCGCATCTCGCGGTGATGCAGGGCATGGACCGCGCGGTGACCGCGATCAAATCGCTGCTCGCCTATGCCAGCTTACGGAAGGAAGTGCCCGACATCGTCTCCAGCTCCAACCCTGCCGCACGCGCGGTGCTGGAGAAGGCGCTGAAAGCGGCGAACGGTGCCGCGCTCGACGAGGTCGCCTCGAAAAAGCTGCTGAAGGCCTATGGCATTCCGATCTCCAGGGAGGCCATCGCGCAGACCGCGGCGGAGGCCGCGAAGATCGCCAAGCAAATCGGCTTCCCGGTCGTGGCGAAGGTCGTCAGCGCCGAGATCCTACACAAATCCGACATCGGCGGCGTGGTGCTGAACCTCAACAGCGCGGCGGAGGTCAAGAAGGCGTTCGCCGACATTACCGCGCGGGTGGCGAAGCTGAAGGGCAAGCCGAAGCTCGATGGCATTTTGATCGCGCAGCAGGTCAAGGCCGACCTGGAGCTCGTGGTCGGCGCCTCGCTCGATGCCGAGATGGGGCCTGTGGTGCTGTTCGGCACCGGCGGCATCGACATCGAGCTGATGAAGGACGTCGCACTCGCCGGCGCGCCGCTGGACGAGGCCGAGGCGCGACTCCTGATCGGCCGCACCAAGGCCGGCATCAAGATGCGCGGCTATCGCGGCAAGCCTGCCCTGCACGAGGTCTCCGCGGTGAAGGCGCTGGTCGGCCTGTCCAATCTGATCGCAGATGCCGGCGACCGGATCGCATCGATCGACATCAACCCGTTCCTGATCAATGCCAAGACGGGTGTGGCGGTCGATGCCCTGATCGTGCTGAACAATGCCGCGGCAAAACGCGCCGCGGGGCATTGATGCCATAGGGCGGATTAGTCGTTAACCCGCCCCGCGTATCATTGCGGCCTTCTTCCAACCTCCTCGTTTTGGCCGTAAAATCTCCCGCATGGCACGCGCGAGCAATCTCGTCATCGGAACCGCGACGTTGGCGGTGATCGCCGTGGTATTCGGCGGGCTGCTCGGCGTGCAGAAATGGCGCACGATCCAGAGCCGCAGCCAGCTGCGCGTGGTGTTCGAGGGCGGCTCCGCCAGCGGCCTGCGCCGCGGCGGCCCAGTGAATTTCGACGGCGTGCCCGCGGGCCAGATCCTCTCGATCAAGCTGGACAGTCCGCGCAGGATCGTGGCGCTGGTGATGCTCGACAACACCGCGCCGATCCGCAAGGACACCGTCGCCGGCATCGAGTTCCAAGGCCTCACCGGCGTTGCCGCGATCTCGCTGGTCGGAGGCGCGCCCTCCGCGCCGCCGGTGCCGCTGGACACGGACGGCATCCCCGTGCTGACCGCCGATCTCAGCGACGCCGAATCCATCGTCGAGACCCTGCACAGCGTCGACCGCACCATCGTGAGCAACGCCCCCGCGATCAAGGAGGGCCTGCGCACATTCGAGACCCACACCGCCGATCTCCGCAGCAAGGGCGGTGAGATCGATTCCGTGATGGCCAAGGTCGACAGCGCCTTTGCGGGATTCGACAAGGCCGTCACCAAGATCGAGGGCGTGGTACCCGGCTTCGTCGACGGCAAGGCCGACGAACTGTTCGAGAAGGTGCAGGGGCTGCGTGAGCTCGCCGACACCATGAGAAAGAAATCGGCTGTTTACATCGAGGACATCCGCCGCTCGCTGCTCGACGTCAGCGAGACCGCCAACAAGATGGCGGGCATCCCCGTCGCACCGCGGCCGCCGCGCAGGCCCGAGCAGCCAAAGCGGTGATGCGCTCTTACCCTCTCCTGGAGGGGGAGGGTCGATCGCGCGCAGCGCGAGCGGGGTGGGGTGATCTCTCAACTCGGGCAGTGCAATGGGGGATAGACTGTCACCCCACCTCGGTTCGCATTGCGCTTCGCTCCATGCGAACCGATCCTCCCCGTCCGGGGGAGGATGGCAATCCCGCCGTTGCCGATCGACCTCGCCTCACCACGCGTAGCGCACGAGGCCCTTGCCGGCGTAGGAACGGGTGACGTTCGAGAACTCGCCCTCGAAGGTCGCCGACGCGGACCAGCCGTTCATCCAGTTCATCTGCACCGCCGCCGTGGTCAGCGCGGAATCGCGCGCCTGCGCGGCGCCGTTCACGACGAAGGCGGAGCCCGGCAGCGTCTGGAACACCGCGCCGACGGTGCGATCCGGATTGTAGTCATGCGCCCAGGCGAGCCGGCCGCGCAGGGTCATCAGCCCGCCGGCCGCGGCGAACGACTGATCCGCGCGCAGGCCAAGCTCAGTGCGGGTGCTGGTCACATCCTTGGCGGCATAGTTGAGCGCGAAGGTGTTGTTGCCGACCACCGCGAACTCCGAATAGTTCGGAAGGCTGAACATGGTGGCCTGCAGCGCCGCATAGGGCGTGAGGCCGACCCACTGCATGGCATAGCGATAGCCGCCTTCGATGCGGCCCGAGAGGGCGTTGGCATTGAACTGCGCACGCAGCTGGTCGACGCCGGCAGCGGTGACGATGCGGTTGGTGGTGACGTCCTGCCAGCCATAGGCCAGCGCGGCCGTGACATAGGCCGGTCCCGCGGTGTGACGCACGAAGGCGCCGGCCTGGAACAGGTCGGAGCGGCCCCAGCCGAGCCCGTTGACACTGAATCCGGTACCACCGCCGGCAAGCGCAAAGCCGGCGATGGTCGCGGGCGAGAAGCGATAATCAAGACCGACCGCGGTGCCATAGATGCTGCTGGTGGTGTTGTTCGAGCCCAGCGCCACATGGCCGTCGGTGGTCTGCGAGCCGCCGTAGCCGGCCGCCCACACATCCCAGCGCTGCGCAAAGCTCGCAGCCGGCGCCTTGCGGTAGATCGAGGCAAAGGCGTCGCGCGCGTCCCTGCCACGCGCGGCGTAGGCACTCGCGTTCGTCTCCTCGGCCAGCGGCGTCGCACCGGGCGTGCCGCTGCGCCCCGAGCCGAACACATCGGTCAGCAGTCCGAGGAACTGGTTCATCGCGTTGAAGGTGGTCTGCTGCGATCCCGTGCCCGATTCACCGGAGGCCTGGGTGAGACCGGCCGGCGAGAGATTGGCAAGCGCGACCGGGAGGCTGCCGGTGCGATCGAAATAGCGCGTCAGCGCGTTGGCGACGTTCTGCTGGTTGATATTGAGGCCGGAGCCGTAGCTCAGCGACAGATCGAGGAAGACGTCGTGCGGATCATAGCTCAGCACCGCCTTCAGGTTCGGCGAGAGCCCGGCAACGACCGGATTGAACTTATCGGGGAGCGTCGTCGCAGTCAGGATCTTGTAGTGCTTCGCGATCGAGCCGGTCGGGACGACCACGACCGTTGCACCGCCAAGCGTCGCCATTCCCGTCACCGCCGCAAGGCCGTTGCTGGCGCCCGAGACCTGCACCAGGTAGCTCGACGCCGACGTGAATGTGAGGTCGCCGGACACGGTGAGCGTGCCGGTCGGATTGCCCGGCGCCAGTGTACCGCCATTGACGGTGGTCGTGCCGACCGCGCCGACGCCGCCGAAGGTACCACCGCTCGCGACGGTCACGGTGCCGTTGATGGCGCCGACGAGCAGAAGCGTACCGCCGAGCACGTTCCAGTCCTGATTGCCGGTGCCGGTCACGGTCCAGGTCGAGCTGTCGACCTTGTTGAAGGTCGCAAAGCCGGCGTACTGGAGACCGGTGCCGATGTCGCTGAGATTGAACGTATCCTTGCCGGTGCCGCCGAGCTGGAAGGCGCCGGTGCCAGAGCCAAGCACCTGGCCCTTGATGATGCTGCCCGGGCCGAGCGTCAGCGCGCTCGGGCCGCAGCTGCAGAACTCGATCGCCGCCAGACCGGTCGCGGCGTTGATGGTGCCCGAGTTGAACACGCTTCCGCCGCCGCTCAGGTTGATGCCGACACCGCCAGTCCCGACGGTGATGGTGCCGGTATTGACGACCTGGCTGGTCGGGCTGAACGAGTTCACGCTGATGCCGACGCCGCCGGCGCCGACGGTGATCGTGCCGCTCTGGCTGATGATGGCCCGATCACCCGCCACGGAAATGCCGGCCGATGCGGTATTCCCCGCCGTGATCGTACCGCCGTTGGTCACCTTGACATCATCGCCGAGCGCGGCGATGCCAACGCCGGCATTGCCGGCCGTGATTGAGCCAAAGTTGCTGACGGTCTGGACGTTGCCTTGCAGGAAGATGCCGGCGGCGAACTGCCCGACCGTGATCTTGCCGGTGGCGGTGTTGACGACCGTATTGTTGTTGCTGATCGCCAGAATGCCGCCGGAGAATCCGGCGGATGAGCCGACCGTGATCGTGCCGGCATTGGTGATGGTCCCGCCGCCAAACGCAAAAATGCCCCTTGCACTGTCGCCGCCCGTGATCGTGCCCGTCTCGGCGTTGGTGATCGTGTTGTTCTGGCCCGAGAAGATGCCCGCCCCCGACGCGCCGACAGACAGCGCTCCACTGTTGGTGACGGTGTTGCTGTCGCCGACCGAGATCGCGGCACCGTTGTCACCTGTCGTGATCGTTCCGGCATTAGCGACGACGTTGTGGTCGATCACCTGGATGCCGAGGCCGTTGTCCAGCACCGTGATGCGGCCGTTGTTGGTCACCGTGTTCGAATATCCGGCGCCGATGCCGGTCAGGCCCGAGCCAGCCGAGAGAATGCCGTTGTTGACGACCGTGCTGGTATTGTTGACGCCGATCGAGACCGTCCCGTTGTCGTTCACGGTCGCGCCGGAGAGCACGTTGACATTGAGGCTGTCGACCCCGACCCCGGCCTGAAAGCCATCCGCGTCCGTGCCGCTACATGTAACGGTCTGGCCGCTGATGGCCGGATCAGGCGCGCAGAGCGCGTTGGCCGGCGTCGTGCAAAGGCTGAGGCCGACGAAGACCGCCGATACGCTGAAAAGCGACGCAGCAACGGATCGGCGCAGTCGATTCTGCCGCCTCCAAAGCCCCTCGCCTTGCACGCCACACCCCCCGTTCGCAGCAATTCCGCCGGGAACTTAGGTCATGACGAGGCTCCATAACACTACGGCAGCCTCAAAATGCGTCCGTTTGCCCTACAGCCGGGGCAGAATCCGACCGCCTTGTTGCAACCGCGCCACGCTTTTGCCGCGCAGAATGATCAATCCGCGCATGTGCGGCGTGTGCAGTCCTGTCGCAGTGTTGACCGCCGTTCACATGAACCCCGATCGTCCAAGGCGATCGCTAGCGCACCTCACCCATACACGAACGCCTTGTCGTCCAGATCGGTCTTCGGGATCTCGTCCTTCTCGGTCCAGTAATCCTGGCTGTGCTGCCATTCCGGCTTGTCGCCGCGCTTCGGCAGCAGGTTCATGTTGCGCATGATGTATCCGGGGTTGAAGTTTTCCGGATCGATCCAAGGCAGGATCGGCATGTTGTGGTCCTCGGGGCGCAAGCTCACCTCGACCTTCTTCGTACCCTTCGCCTTCATGTGGCCGAGCAGCCGGCAGACGAAATCAGCGACGAGGTCGACGCGCAGCGTCCAGCTGGCGCGGAAATAGCCGAACACCCAGGCCATGTTCGGCACGCCCGTGAACATCATGCCGCGATAGGTGACGGTGTCGCCGAAGGCGAGCGGCTTGCCATCGATCTCGAAGGCGATGTCGCCGAGCGCCGAAAGGTTGAAGCCGGTCGCAGTAACGATGACGTCCGCTTCCAGCAGCTTGCCCGATTTCAGCTGGATCCCGTTCTCGACGAAGCACTCGATCTCGTCGGTGACGACGGAGGCCTTGCCGCTGGCGATGCCCTTGAACAGGTCGGCATCCGGCACGAAGGCGATGCGCTGCCGCCATGGCCGATAGTTCGGCGTGAAATGCGTCTCGACGTCGTAGTCCGCGCCGAGCACCGCGCTGATCTGGCCGATCAGCTCCTTCTTCACCTGCTCGGGCTTGGAGATGCAGAGCTTCGTGAACGCATCCTGCTCGAACAATATCTTGCGGCGGACGATCTCGTGAATCCAGGCCGCGTCGACCTGAAGCCGTCGCAGCTCCTCGGCGATCTCGATGGCGTTGCGGCCGAGCCGGAAATAGGTCGGCGAACGCTGCAGCATGGTGACATGCGCGCATGTGTCGGCGATGTTCGGCACCAGCGTCGCCGCGGTCGCGCCCGAGCCGATCACGACCACCCGCTTGCCCGCGAGATCGATATCGTCAGGCCAGGTCTGCGGATGGACGATGCGGCCCTTGAAACGATCCATGCCCTTCCATTCCGGTGTGTAGCCTTCGGAATGGCGATAATAACCCTGGCACATCCAGAGGAAATTCGCGGTGAAGGTCTTTGACTCCCCGGTGTCGGTGGTGACCGCCTCGATGGTCCAGAGATTCTGCTCGCTCGACCAGCTCGCCGAGTTGATCTTGTGCTTGTAGCGGATATGCCGGGCGATATCGTTGTCGTCGATCACCTCTTTCATGTAGGTGAGGATTTCTTCGGCGGTCGCGATCGGCGGGCCGACCCAAGGCTTGAAGCTGTAGCCGAAGGTGTGGAGGTCGCTGTCGGAGCGAATGCCGGGATAGCGATGCGTGCTCCAGGTGCCGCCGAACGTCGCCTGCGTTTCCAGGATGACGTAGCTCGTGCCCGGAAGCTGCTTGGTGAGATGGTAAGCGCTGCCGATGCCGGAGATGCCGGCGCCGACGATCAGCACGTCGAAATGTTGAGAGGCCTGCTTGGCCGTGGCGTGACTGCGAACAGCGACATTCATTGTTGCTTCTATGCCTTGCTTGTTTTTGTGGCCGCCCTTGATGGACGACGCGTTTCCTCCGCGACGGGCATGGTCGCCCACCGCGCTTCCGCATTAAAATGACATAGATCAATTCGCGATCAAACTACAACGCCGCGCCCCAGCTCCGCGCGGTCTGCAAGATCCAGTCGCGATAGAGCGTGAGCGGCGTGACGCCGGTCAAGCCGCCGCAGCCGGCGGCGCCATTCGGTCCTGTGGACCAGCTGATGAGACCGACAAGCACGGGACCGCTCGGCTTGTCCTCGAACACGGGCCCGCCGGAATCGCCGGTGCAGGCGCCGATTCCGTCGCGAACACCGTTGGTTACGGGATCGACCAGGCGAATCTGAAGCGTGCCGGGCTGACCTGTCGCGACGAGACCGGCAACGCGTGTGGTGCCGCCGCTCTTGCCGTCACCGCGCACCGTGACACCGATGCCGGCGATGACGAAGCGGCCGCCGACCTGGATTGGAATATTCGGCGCACCGACCACGACCGTCGATTTTCCCTTGAGTGGAATATCGAGTTGCAACAGCGCCACGTCGGCAGTGGCGCGGTGCGCCTGCATCGCCTGCATGTTGAAGCTCGGATGGATCGCGACGGTGCGCACGTTCAGCAATTGCGGTGCACCGTCGGTGCCGCGATCAACGATCTTGTAGTCCGCGCCCGGCTGCACGCAGTGCGCCACCGTCAGCACGATTTTCGGCGCGATCAGGCTGCCGGTGCAGAAATTGCCGCGCGAGCCCACTATGGTAATGACCGCGCGCGCAACGCCGTCGGCCTGCGGCGTGCCGCCGCCGACGATGGCGTGAGCGGGGGTGGCGAGCAGAGCGGCAATGATGAGGGCTGCAAGCTTCTTCATGGAACACGTATTGGAGCGGAGCCGATGCGGCGCGGATTGCTTCGGACTGGTCCTTGCCGATAGCGCATGCTAGCGCTCTTGGAAAGGAATTGACGAGGGCAGGACAGTGGCGATCGAGGCAGTGATCTTTGATTTTGGCGGCGTTTTGACCAGCTCGCCGTTCGAGGCGTTCACGCGGTTCGAGACCGAGCGCGGATTGCCTGCCGACATCATCCGCCGCACCAACGCTGCCAATCACCTCGAAAACGCCTGGGCCAGGTTCGAGCGGGCCGAGGTCGATATCGACACCTTCGATGCCTTGTTCGCGGAGGAGTCACGCGCACTCGGCGCGGAAGTGCGCGGCCGCGACGTGCTGCCGCTGCTCCAGGGCGATCTGCGCCCCGAGATGGTCGAGGCGCTCAAGCGTATCAAGGCGCAATTCAAGACCGGCTGCATCACCAACAATCTGCCGGCCAACGCGATCGGCAGCATGACCGGACGCTCGCTCTACATTGCCGAGGTGATGGTGCTGTTCGACCATGTGATCGAATCCGCCAAGATCGGCCTGCGCAAGCCCGACCCGCGCATCTACCAGCTGATGGTGGAGACGCTGAAGGTTGATCCGAAGACCTGCGTCTATCTCGACGACCTCGGCGTCAATCTGAAACCGGCGCGCGAGATGGGCATGACCACGATCAAGGTCGCCAATGGCGCGCAGGCGATCCGGGAGCTCGAGGCGGCGACAGGGTTAAAGCTGGCCTAGTTCACAAATGCCGTAGGGTGGGCAAAGCGCAGCGTGCCCACCACTAGCAGATGGTGGGCACGGCGCTTCGCGCCTTTGCCCACCCTACAGCACCTACTCCGCGGCAGCAGCGATCCGCTCCGGAAACGCAGCTGCCAGCGCGGCTCGATCCGGCTTCAACACGCCGCGCTCGGTGATCAGGCCCGTCACCAGCCGCGCGGGCGTCACGTCGAAGGCATAGTTCGCCACCGGTGAGCCCTCTGGCACGATGCGGACCGTCTCCAGTCTTCCATCCGCGGTGCGGCCGGTCATGTCGGTGACCTCGGTGCCGCTGCGCTGCTCGATCGGGATGTCGCGGATGCCGTCATCGACGGCGAAATCGATGGTTGGCGACGGCAGTGCGACGTAGAACGGCACGCCGTTGTCATGCGCGGCAAGCGCCTTCAGATAAGTGCCGATCTTGTTGCAGACATCGCCATTGGCGGCGACGCGGTCGGTGCCGACGATGGCGAGATCGACCATGCCGTGCTGCATCAGATGTCCGCCGGTGTTGTCGGGGATCACGGTGTGCGGCACGCCGTGATGGCCGAGCTCCCACGCTGTCAGCGAGGCGCCCTGATTACGCGGGCGCGTCTCGTCGACCCAGACATGGACCTTGATGCCACGCTCATGCGCGAGATAGATCGGCGCCGTCGCCGTGCCCCAATCGACGGTCGCGAGCCAGCCGGCATTGCAATGAGTGAGCACGTTGACCGTTTCGCCCGGCTTCTTCGCCGCGATCGCCTCGATCAGCTTCAGGCCGTTGCCGGCGATGCCGCGGTTGATCTCGACATCCTGCTCGACGATCTCGTCGGCGCGCGCATAGGCGGCTTCCGCCCGCTCAACCGGATCGATCGGTTCGAGCGTCGCGCGCATCTCGTCGAGCGCCCATTTCAGATTGATCGCGGTCGGCCGCGCCACGACGAGTGTGTCGTAGGCGCGCTTCAGGCCGGCATCGGAGGCGTCCTCGCGCATCGCAAGCGCCATGCCATAGGCCGCGGTGGCACCGATCAGCGGCGCGCCGCGCACCAGCATGTCGCCGATGGCGACGGCCGCGTCCTCGCACGACGTCAGCTTCGCAATGACGAACTCGTGCGGCAGCCGGCGCTGGTCGATCGCGCCGACCGACCAGCCGTCGCGCTCGCGCCAGATGCTGCGGAAATGCTTGCCGTCGACCTTCATGGCGTTCTGCCTTTTCGTTCTTCTTGCGTCTCAGCCGCGCAGGATGCGCCCGGCCACAGCGTCGAGCTTCTTCAGCAGCTCGGGATCGCGCGCCTCGGGCGCGGTGATCAGCGCGGTGTCGAGCGCGCGGTCCGAGCCGATCGGGCACGGCTCGTGCTCGCGCGGAAAATCCTTTGCCAGCCGCGCCACCAGCGCCTTGGCCTTGTCGGCGTTCGAGCTCAGCACGCGGATGATGTCCTGCACGGTGACGGCGTCGTGATCGGGATGCCAACAGTCGAAATCGGTCACCATCGCGACGGTGGCGTAGCAGATCTCGGCCTCGCGGGCGAGTTTTGCTTCGGGCATGTTGGTCATCCCGATCACGGAATAGCCCAGCGTCTTGTAGGTCATGCTCTCCGCATAGGTGGAGAATTGCGGGCCCTCCATGCAGACATAGGTGCCGCCGCGCGCGATCGCGATGCCCTCGGCTTCGGCCGCCGCCGCAAGATGGATGCGCAAGCGCGGCGAGACCGGATGCGCCATCGACACATGGGCGACGCAGCCCCGGCCGAAGAAAGAGCTCTCGCGCTTGTGGGTGCGGTCGACGAACTGATCGACGAGAACGAACGTGCCCGGCGGCAGTTCCTCTTTGAACGAGCCGCAGGCCGAGAGCGAGATCAGGTCGGAGACCCCGGCGCGCTTCAGCACGTCGATATTGGCGCGATAGTTGATGTCGGAGGGCGACAGCCGGTGGCCCTTATCGTGCCGCGGCAGGAACACGATGGGCAGGCCGGCGATGGAGCCACGCCGGAGCGGCGCCGACGGCTCGCCCCAGGGGCTCTTGATCACCTCTTCGTGTGCGCCTTCGAGGCCCGGCAGATCGTAGATGCCGGAGCCGCCGATGATGCCCAATACCGCTTGCGCCATGCCTGCTCCACCCTGTTCGCTACGTGCGACATGGTTAAGCTATGCCAGTTTTGCGGCGGTTTTGGAACGGGGATAGTCGGGGGATGGCGGCGCTGTGAGAAGCGGTGGTGCCGGCCTCACACTCAGCGTCGTCCCTGCCTAGTGCGCAATTGCGCACGGCGCAGGGACCCATACTGCGGCATCTATCGAGGTGGTCGGTCGCAGTCCTGAACGACCAGTCTTCGCCAAACGTCTCCCTGGGGTTATGGGTCCCTGCGTTCGCAGGGACGACGCCGGGGGGGGTTGCAGCCTAGTTAAGCCGCGGTCGCCAGCTTCAGCTGGGTCGCAACCATGCGCTCCAGCGTATCGACGGACTGGAAATTCTCCGGCGTGATCTCGGCTTGCGGAATGGTGAAGTCGAACTCGGCTTCGACGCCGAGCATCAGATTGACCATGTCCATCGAGGTCAGGCCGACGTCGACGAGCTTCGCCTGTGGCGTGACATCAGCGCTCAGCGAATTCTGCTCGAGGATGCCCTTCACCAGCTTGATGATGCGATTGCGCAAATCGGTATCGAAGGCCTGCATCGGTAAATTCCCATCTGTCATCAAAGGTCGGACCGGTCGCCGGCTACGATGGGCACGGCCAGCCGATCTCGCAATGGGCGTCACCCTTACTTCGCGTTTCTTAGTAAACGATGACTCAGATTGTCTGGAATTCGCCCTTCTTCCAGAACCCTAACGCGACCTTCGAATTTCCGGCGACGCAAACAACCCGACTTTAACTGTCCATTCGGAATTGGGCTTCGTTTACCCTCTATTTCATCGACGAATTTGAATTAAATCCCTAGCCTCTCCCACAAGCAAAGATGATCGGAGGATCGCGCCAAGCGGCATCGCGAATGATGCCGGCGATCCTGAACGACAAACCGGAGGCGGACGAGTATGAACGTGCGTGAAGCGGTCCTCACTGTCGACGAAACACAAATGAGTTTTCTCGAGCAGGGTCCTTCCCTGATCGAGCGCGCCGCCCGGACCGCCGCTGCGGCGGCCGCCGACGCAGACGGCGTCGACCGCGACGCCCGTTTTCCCCATAAGGCTTTCGACGTCGCGCGCGAGCAGAAACTGCTCGGCGTCATGATCCCGGTCGAGTTCGGCGGCTTCGGTGCCTCGATCCACGACGTCACCGACATCTGCTACACGCTCGGGCGCGCCTGCGCTTCGACCGCGATGATCTACGCGATGCACACGACAAAGGTCGCCTGCGTGACCAGGCATGGCCACGGTATTCCCTGGATGGAAACCATGATGCGGCGGGTCGCGCGCGACCAGTGGCTGCTCGCCTCCTCCACCACCGAAGGCCAGAACGGCGGCAACATCCGCGCCAGCGCGGCCGCGGTCGATCACGCCGGCGACACCATCTCGCTGGTGCGCGACGCCACCGTGATCTCCTACGGCGCCGAGGCCGACGGCCTCGTCACCATCGCCCGCCGCGCCACCAATGCCGCCGCTTCCGACCAGGTGCTGCTGGCGCTCGCCAAGGACGACTATTCGCTGAAGCAGACCCAGGGCTGGGAAACGCTCGGCATGCGCGGCACCTGCTCGACCGGATTCGAGCTGAAGGTCGACTGTCCCGCCGACCGCGTCTTCCCCGAGGCCTATGACAAGATCCATGCCCAGACCATGACGCCGTTCGCGCATCTGTGCTGGTCGTCGGCCTGGGCCGGCATTGCCGCCGCCGCCGTCACGCGCGCGCAGGCCTTCATTCGCAAGGCGGCCCGCTCGTCCGGCGGTCAGATGCCGCCGGCCGCCGCCCATTTCACCGCCGCAAAGATGTCGCTCGCAAAACTGCGCGCGCTGATCGCGGCAAATATCGAGGCCTTTGCCCGCGCCGAGCACGACGAGCGCGCGCTCGGCTCGCTCGACTTCCAGTCCTCGATCACGCTGCTCAAGGTGCAGGCCTCCGAGCTCGCGGTCGAGACCGTGATGCACGCGATGCGCACCGCCGGCCTTTCCGGCTACCGCAACGACGGCGAGTTCACCATGGGCCGTCACCTGCGCGACGTGCTGTCGTCGCCGATCATGATCAACAACGACCGCATTCTGGCCAACGCCGCGACCTCGACGTTGATGAGCGGCGTGCCGGCAAGCCTTCACGACTGAAACAACAAGAACAATTTTTCTGATAGCAGGACACCATTCCATGAACATTGCCGTCCTCCCCAACTCGCCCGAGACCGCGCCCGAGATCGCCGATCCGCTCGATCATCTCGCCGACAAGCTGTTCCACCGTATGGGCTCGGACGGCGTCTATGCCCGCACCGCGCTCTATGAGGGCGTCGTCGAGAAGCTCGCCGCGCTGATCACCCGGCATCGCGAGGCCGGCACCGAAGCGCTGCGCTTCCCGCCGGTGATGAGCCGGGCCCAGCTGGAGAAATCAGGCTATCTCAAGAGCTTTCCGAACCTGCTCGGCTGCGTCTGCGGCCTGCACGGCACCGAACGCGAGATCAATGCCGCGGTGAGCCGCTTCGATGCCGGCGGCGACTGGACCACCTCGCTCTCGCCCGCCGACCTCGTGCTCTCGCCCGCCGCCTGCTATCCGGTCTATCCGATCGCGGCGAGCCGCGGCCAGTTGCCTAAAGGCGGCCTGCGCTTCGACGTCGCCGCCGACTGCTTCCGCCGCGAGCCGTCAAAGCATCTCGACCGGCTGCAATCGTTCCGGATGCGCGAATATGTCTGCATCGGCACGCCCGATGACGTCGCCGATTTCCGCGAGCGCTGGATGGTGCGCGCGCAGAAGATCGCGACCGACCTCGGCCTGACCTTCCGCGTCGACTATGCCAGCGATCCGTTCTTCGGCCGCGTCGGCCAGATGAAGGCGGTGAGCCAGAAGCAGCAGCAGCTCAAGTTCGAGCTCTTGATCCCGCTGCGCTCGGAAGAGCAGCCGACCGCCTGCATGAGCTTCAACTATCACCGCGAACATTTCGGCACGACCTGGGGCATCCAGGACGCCAATGGCGAGCCCGCGCACACCGGCTGCGTCGCCTTCGGCATGGATCGCCTCGCCGTCGCCATGTTCCACACCCACGGCACCGACCTTTCCGCCTGGCCCGCCAAGGTGCGGGATCTCATGGGCATGCAGCCGCACGTCGCGACTGAAGCCCATGGCGAAGGCTGGCGCTAACTAAACTCACGAGGCCTCCCATTTCCACGGGCAAGACGAGCGTGATCCACACCAAGGTCCGATGCCGCGAGATCACCGAAGCCGACGTCGAGGCGGTCGCGGACCTGTTGACGCGCGGCTTCGTCGGCCGCTCGTACAATTACTGGATCCAGGGCCTGCGCCGTCAGGCCTTCCGGCCCGTGCCGGAGGGCTATCCGCGCTTCGGCTACATGCTCGACAATGACGGCACGCCGGTCGGCGTGCTGCTGCTGATCTACACGGCGCGGAAGGTCGGCGAGGAGACCGCCATCCAGTGCAATTTGTCGAGCTGGTATGTCGATCCGGCCTACCGCAACTATGCGCCGCTGCTGACCAAGATCGCGCAGCGGCACAAGGACGTCACCTATCTCAACATCTCACCGGCGCCGTGGACCTGGCCGATCATCGAGACCCAGGGCTTTCGCGCCTATTGCCGCGGCATCTTCTTCTCCGTGCCGGCGCTGTCGCGCGCCCCGCGCTGGAGCAAGATCGAGGTCATCCCGCAGCACGCCAAGACCATCGAGGGACTTTCCGCCGAGGAGACCGAGCTGTTGACGCGGCATGCGCGCTACAATTGCCTCAGCCTGGTCGTCCGAACACCAAAGGGAACGTTCCCGTTCATCCTGCAACCGGTGCGCATCCGCCGCGGCTTCATCGCGCCGCCCGCGATGAAGCTGATCTATTGCCGCAGCGCCGCCGAATACGCCGCCTGCGCCGGCCGCATCGGCCGGCTCTTGCTGCGGCTCGGCAAGATCTCGGTCGCGGTCGATTCCAACGGCCCGATTCCCGGCCTCGCCGGCCTTTATACCGAGCGGCGCGGCCGCAAATATTTCAAGGGCCCGCATCGCCCGCAACTCGGCGACCTCACGGATACGGAGCTCGTGCTGTACGGGCCGTAGGAATCGAGCCAAACATCCGCTGTCGTCCGTGCGAACGCAGAGACGACGATGGGATTTGTTGCGCGCTCTCGGCTAACTCTGGCTCGCAGGCACTTCCGCATTCGCGTGCCGACACACGCCTTTCCTCATTCCCAGTCACCCTCCGTAAACTACTGCGCTTAAGGGAATTTTCCCGCCTCTTCGCTACCCTCGGCGCCCGAATTACGTTGCGTTAAGTCTATTGCCCGCCGAGACCTCGCCGACCCCATGACGTCGACCCGCGACAATGAGCTTGGTGCACGCCGCGAGCAGGGCCCGGAGGCCCTGGTCGGGCTGAGCCAGCTTGCGCTCGACCACATGGAGCAGGGCGTCTGCGTCTACGATGCCGACAACCGGATCGTGCTGGTCAATCAACGCTACCTCGGCCTGTTCGACATGTCGGCCGAAATCGTGCGGGTCGGCACGAGCTACCGCGAGGTGCTTGCGCACAGCGCAAGGCGCGGCAACTTTCCCGAGGACGAGCTCGACACGCTGTATTCGGCGCGGATCGCGCAGATCGCAGCGGGCAAGCCGTTCCGGACCGAGCAGCGGCTTGCGACCGGCCTCGTCATGTCGCTAGAGCTCAAGCCGCTCCCCGGCGGCGGCTGGATGACGATCTGCGACGACGTCAGCCGCCTCGCCCGACTCGAAGCGGAATTGCGCGTGCAGACGGAGCGCAGCCAGCACGCGCTCGCCAACATGTCGCACGGCCTCATCATGTACGACGCCGACAGCCGCGTCGTGGTCTGCAACGAACGCTTCCTGAACCTCTACGATCTCGACCCCGAAGTCGTGAAACCGGGCATCACGCACAGCACGGCCATCGACCATTGGTTGTCGCGCGGCAATTTGCCGGGCATGTCGGCCGACGAATTCCACGACACCCGGCTGGAGGACGTGCGCAGCAGGAAGGCGAAAACCCTGCTGGTGAAGCGCTATGACGGGCGGATGGTGCAGGCCGTCTCGCGCTTCCTGCCCGACGGCGGCTGGGTGACGGTGCACGAAGACGTCACCGATCGGCTGCAATACGAGGAGGCACTGCGGCAGCAGAACTTCATCCTCGATGCGGCGCTGGAGAACATGGCGCACGGGCTCGCCTTCTACGACAGCGACATGCGCCTGCGCGTCTGCAACACCACCTACCGCACCATCTACCGGCTGTCGCCGGAGGAGACCAGGCCCGGCACGCATCTGGGCGAGCTGATCGAGCGATCGATGGTGAACGGCGCGTTCTCCTCGGAATACAGCCCGCAGCAGATCCTCGAAACCGCCCGCGCCCGGATCGCCAATCGCGACTCCTCGCCGATGCGCCGGAGCATGTCGAACGACACCGTGATCTCGGTGCGCTATTGCGCGCTGGCCGAGGGCGGCTTCGTCGCCACCTACGAGGACATCACCGAGCGCGAGCGCGCGGTCGAGGAGCTGAGCGAGCAATACCGCCGCTTCGACGCGGCGCTGAACAACATGAGCCAGGGCCTGTGCATGCTCGATGCAAGCCTGCGCGTCATCGTGTGCAACCGCCGCTACATCGAGATGTACGGCCTCTCCCCCGACGTGGTGAAGCCCGGCGTCTCGATGCGCGAGATCATGGAGCACAGCTGCGATCTCGGCATCCATCCGAACACGACCGCGGCCAAGCTCTATGCCGACTATGTCGAGCGGCTGCGGGAAGGCGAGCACACTCTGCACCGTCATTTGAGCGACGGCCGCATCATCAAGCTCAACCACAAGCGGATGGAGCATGGCGGCTGGGTCGTCACCTATGAGGACGTCACGGAGCGTCACAAGGCGCAGGCGCGCGTGGCGCACATGGCGCGGCACGATTCCCTGACTGATCTGCCCAACCGCACGCTGTTCCGCGAGAAGATGGGCGAGGGGCTGAACCAGGTGGCGATCGCCGGCGGCGCGATGGCGGTGCTCTGCTTCGACCTCGACAATTTCAAGACCGTCAACGACCGCCTTGGCCACGCTGCCGGCGACCGGCTGCTGCGCTGGGTCGCGGCGCGGCTAAAGGAGAATGTCGGCGAGAACGACACCGTCGCGCGCCTCGGCGGCGACGAATTCGCCGTGCTTCAGCGCGGGCCGCAGCCGGAATCGGCCGAGAAGCTCGCTCGCCGCCTGGTCGAGATCATCGGTCACCCGCCGGCGCTGGAAAGCCAGTCGATCCATGTCGGCGTCTCCGTCGGCATCGCGATCGCGCCCGATCACGGCCTCGATGCCGACGAGCTGATGAAATGCGCCGATCTCGCGCTGTACCAGGCCAAGGCCAAGGGCCGCGGCGCCTATCAGCTGTTCGAGCCCGAGATGGAGGAAGAGGCGCGCAGCCGCCACGCGCTGGAGCACGACCTGCGCGGCGCGCTGGAAGGCAGCCAATTCCATCTGGTGTTCCAGCCGCAGGTGCGGCTCGACACCACCGAGCTCACCGGTTTCGAAGCGCTGCTGCGCTGGAAACATCCCTCGCGCGGTTTCGTCTCGCCGGCCGAGTTCATTCCGATCGCGGAAGAGAATGGGCTGATCGTGCCGATCGGCGAATGGGTGCTGCGCACGGCCTGCGCCACGGCCGCCTCATGGCCTGATGTCACCGTCGCGGTGAACCTGTCGCCGGTGCAGTTCCGCTCGCGCGGGCTGGTCGCGATGGTCACGAGCGCGCTGGCGGAAGCCGGCCTGCCGCCGCAGCGTCTCGAGCTCGAGGTCACCGAGACCGCCCTCCTCGACGACAGCGAGGCGACGATCGAGATTTTGCACCAGCTCCGTGCGCTGGGCGTCCGCGTCAGCCTCGACGATTTCGGCGTCGGCTATTCCTCGCTGAGCTACCTGCGCAAGTTTCCGTTCGACCGCATCAAGATCGACCGCTCCTTCGTCGGCACGCTCGGCGAAAGCCCCGAGAGCGTCGCCATCGTCCGCACCATTGCCAGCCTCGGCTCCGTGCTCGGCGTCGAGACCACGGCGGAAGGCGTGGAGACCATCGAGCAGCTCGACTTCGTCCGCGAATGCGGCTGCACCGCGGTGCAGGGATATTATTTCGGCAAGCCGTGCCCGGCGGCCGAGGTCGGACGTACCATCGAGACGCTGAACGCGGTTCGGCGCGTGGCGTAAGCCGCAGCAATCAGTCTTCGCGAGGATCCTCGAGCCGATCGCGCAGGGCGCCGATCAGGCGGTGGGCGATCTCGATCTCCTTCACCGACAAGCCATCCGCCAGGCCGTTGACCCACGGGACCTGCAAGCGGCCGGCGGCGTCGTAGACCTGCCTGCCCTTGTCGGTGAGCACCACGAGCTGCGCCCGGCGATGATGCGGGTTGGTCTCGAACACGACGAGACCATTCCGCTCCAGATCGTTGACGATCCGCTGCACGTTCTGGCGATTGGCGCCGAGATTGCGCGCCAGCCAGGCGACCGGCTCGGGGCGCTCGGCATCGACGATCGCCCCGAGGATCTGCCAGCGGGCGCTGGTGAGGCCGAGCGAGGCGACCAGCCGGTCACCTGCGGTGAGAAGCAGGCCGTTGGCCCGGAACAGGTCGAGGATGAGGCCGGTCAGGGCATCGCCCGCCGGGGTGCGCTTGGTCTTGCTCATTTGTCTCGATTATTCCGTATTGACATCATCATGTCAAATATCTATGTCGTGTATTGTCGAATTGACATGATGATACCAAACTGGATGGAGTAGTGCCATGCCCCAGATGCGCCCTCTCGACCCCGCCTTCCCGATCGACCGCCAGATCGCGCTCGATGCAGGCCCCGTGGTGCTGGTCAATTTGTTCACGCTGGATGCCGCGGATGAACAGAGCTTCCTGACGAGCTGGCAAGACGATGCCGCTTTCATGAAGCGGCAGCCGGGTTTCATCTCGACCCAGCTTCACCGCGCCGTCGGCGACAATCCGACCTATCTCAATTACGCGGTGTGGGAATCCAACGCGCATTTCCGCGCGGCGTTCACCCACCCCGAATTCCGCGCCAAGATCGCGGACTATCCGGCGTCGGCCGTGGCAAGCCCGCATCTGTTTCAGAAGGTGGCGGTGGCAGGAATTTGCGTGGCGTAGCTACGCATCATCATTGCTTCGCTACGCTCGCGATGGCGGAGGCGAGAGCCGGCCCCAATGGCGCAATCGTAGGGTGGGCAAAGGCGCACTTGCGCCGTGCCCACCATCTCTCCATGAATGCAACTGAAGTCGTGGGCACGCTTCGCTTTGCCCACCCTACGGCATTTCAACTACGGCACCTCAACTCGCCGCGGGCAGCGCGCTGTCCGGCGGCGCACCCCACGGGCGCTCGGCCGATGCCAGCCCGATCAGGCGGCCCTGGATGTAGTCGCAGCCCCAGTCGCGCAGCATGTTGGCGGCTTCCTCGTCCTGCACCCATTCGGCCACGGTCTTGATGTCGAGGCGGCGGGCGAGGTCGATCAGGGTCTGCACGAAAGCGCGATCGTCGGCAGAATGGGTGATGTTCTGCACGAAGGCGCCGTCGATCTTGACGATGTCGACGCCGAGCTTGCGCAGGTTTCGGAACGAGGTGTAGCCGGCGCCGAAATCGTCGATGGCGATGCGGCTGCCGAAATGCTTGAGCCGGCCGACGAAGGCGCGGACGTCGTCGATGTCCTGGATCGCAACCGTCTCGGTGATCTCGACGATCAGCCGCTCGGCAACGCCGGGATGGGCCTGCATCAGCGATTCGATTCCGGCCCACCAGTCCGGATCCATGGTCGTATCCGGCGAGATGTTGAGGCTGAGGCAGATGCCGGGAGCGGCTGCGAGCTCGGCGACCACGAGCTCGAGCACGCGGTGATCGACGAGGCGGATCAGGCCGAGCCGCTCCGCCACCGGCACGATGTCAGGCGCGAGCAGCACCTGGCCGTCGCCCTGATCCATCCGCACCAGACATTCGTGGAACGCGCGCTCGCGCGAGGCGGCCGCGACCACCGGCTCGTAGGCGAGCTTGATACGGCGCTCGTTCAGCGCGGTGACGATCTCGTCCGTGACGCGGATGTTGACGCGACGCTGCGCGTCGCGCGCGGCGTCCGGACGCCAGGCCGCGAACGAGCCGGCGCGGCGGCGCTTGGCCGCGTCCAGCGTCTCATGGGCGCGGTTGACCGCCTCGTCGGTGCTGCGGGCATAGCGCGGCAGGCTGACCGCGCCGATCGAGGCCGTGACCGAGACCGGCCCGGATTTGGTCGGCACCACCTCGTCGCGGATGCCGGCGAGGAAGCGTTCGGCGGCGACGTTCATGTCGTCGACGGTGCAGTTCTTCAGGATCAGGCCGAACTTGTTGCCGGAGAAGCGCCCGAGCACGTCACCGCCGCGCAGCCGCGCACGGATGCGCTTGGCGACGTCGAGGATCACCGCATCCGCAACGTCGAAGCCGAAGGCGTCGTTGACGCGGGCGAGATGGTCGATGCCGACCAGCATGAAGGCTGCGGTCGAGCGGAAGCGGGTCGTCTCCTCGATCGCCTCGGCCAGCGCGGCGATCAGGTGGGAGCGGTTCAGCTCGCCGGTCAGCGGATCGAGCCGGGCGAGCTTGGTCAGTTCCTCGTCGCGAGCATGCCGCTCATTGTTGATGCGGACAGAGCCGATCGCGCGCGTGGGGCGGCCATCGGGGCCGGCGAACCAGCGGCCGGTCTCCTCGATCCAGACCACGGGATCGGCGGCGCTCATGCGCACGCCATACTCGACCCGGTAGGGCGTGCCGTCGGCGCCGTGCACGGCGGAGGTCTGCGCCAGCGCGGCGGTCCGCAGCGACTGCGAAGGCTCGATCAGCTTGGCGAACTCGGCGCCGGTCGCGAGTCGTTCGGCCGGGATATCGGGGAAGACGGCGCTGACCTGCTCCCCCCAGACGATGACATCGCTGGCGATGTCCCAGGCGAACAGGGCCTGGCCGAGCGTGGCCAGGATGTCGGAGGCTTGCGGCAATGCGGGGGTCAAAAATCGCCTCGTTTCGGGACAGCAGGGGAGTCCGGAGCCGGCACAGGATAGAGCCAGATTCGCCCCCGACCCTAGGCAAAGTTGATAAACAATTTGGAAACCACGTTTCTGCGTGCGGCGGAACCAAACCGGGCCGTCCGGCATAGGCCTTGCGAGTACTGACACGCACCCGGCGCCAGCGTCCCGAAACGCGACACCTTCGCCGGATCAACGGTGATTGCGATGTTGGGTACTGATCGATCAGACGTGGTGGAAGCCGGCACGGGCACGGCCCTGGTGCCGGTCGTGCCCACGCTTGCGTGGGTCCACAAGGCGCCGCTGCCGCGCCCCGATCCAAGCTTCGTCACCCAGCTCATCGCCAATGCCGAGCACCTGCCCCAGACCACACGGCTGCGCCGCGGCTCCTCTGAAGACGCGCGGATGGCCTATGGCAGCAAGCGCCCGCTTCCAAGCGTCACCGCGCGCACGCGGCAGGTAGCTTAATTGAATCTTCTAGACGCTCGTTGCCTCGCACTCGCGGCATAGAGAGATCGTCATGCCCGGGCTTGTCCCGGGCATCCACGATCTGCCTTCAACGTGGCTAAGACGTGGATGGCCGGGACGAGCCCGGCCATGACGTGGCGGTGGCCTCGGCGCTCGATCAGCGCGGCGCGTCGGGAGACGACGGCGTGCCGCTGCCCGGCTGCAGATGTGGCGAGGGAATTTCCGGCGAGGACGGGTTCACCGGCTTCGGCGCGGGATGATCCATCAGCACGGATTCGGCGACCGACTGCGCCGTGGGCGCGGGCGGCACGACAGGCGCGGCTTGCGGCGCGGGCGCCGGCTCGAACCTGGGCTCGGATGGGGGTTCATCTGCCGGCGCTTCGGCCTGGCGCTTGGCCCTGCGCGGCGCCGGCACCGTCTCGGCGACATAGGCGACGCGGCGACGCGTGCGCTGGGCGATGCCGCCGAGGAAATCGGCCATCGCGAGCAGCACCAGCAGGAAAAAGGTGGAGTTGCCGAATTTGGGCCACATCACGAATTCGGCGGCGGCCGCGCCGAAGATGATCAGCGACAGCAGATGATCCATCAGGAATTTGGAGCCGGGCCGCGCGCCTTTGACCACCTCGAGCAGCAGCAGCACGACGCCGAGCGCAAGCAGCAGATCGGCGAGCGTGACCGGCCAGGTCTCGCCCGTGATCATCGGCACCTTGAACAGCACGTCCGTGAACGACACGGTGGGCATCAGGAAGGCGATGATGTTGTAGACCGCGAACGGAATCAGGAGCAGCGGGAAACCGACCATCGGCGAAATGCCTTCTCGATCAAGATATCCAGACAGGACAATGCGGCGGCGAAGCATTGGCTCCGCCGCCGTCACTGTCATATCTCATGCGTTGGCCGAAATCAGGCAGGTCAAATCGTCCTGCCCCGAGAAAAGTCCGAAAACTCAGGACTCTTTCTTCTTCAGGACCTGACGGCCCTTGTACATGCCGGTCTTGAGGTCGAGATGGTGCGGACGACGGAGCTCGCCGGAGTCCTTGTCTTCCACATAGGTCGGCTTCTTGATGGCGTCTGCCGAGCGGCGCATGCCACGGCGCGACGGCGAGGTTTTTCTTCTCGGAACGGCCATTTCAATATCCTCTAGGGATTGGTGTCATCAGGGCATCGTCCGCGAGGGGACGGCTCAGCACCCGCAATACGAGGCGAGCTGAATGCCGATCAAGGCCGCGCTTATAGAGGAAGGCTGGCCGTAAAGCTAGGCTCTTGGGCCGGAAAATATGCCCCAAATGGGCCCGAAATCAGCGATTTTCCCGCCAGCAGGTCACAAGCGAGCTCGCCTGCCCCCGCGCCATATAGGTCGCCGCCAGCCGCCGGACACCCGGGCCGGGGGTCCGGGCGCTGCGTTTGACCGGGTTGGGCAGGATCGAGGCCAGCAGGGCCGCTTCCCGGGGCGAGAGGTCCTCGGCCGATTTGCCGAAGGCATAGGCGCTGGCCGCCTCCACCCCGAATTGGCTCTGGGGGCCGAGCTCGGCGATGTTGAGGTAAATCTCCAGGATCCGCGCCTTGGGCAGGACCAAGTCGATCCACAGCGCCAGCGGGAATTCCAACGCCTTGCGGACGAAATCCCGGCCCTGCCAGAGGAACAGGTTCTTCGCCACCTGCTGCGGGATGGTGGAGGCGCCCCGGAAGGCGGTGCCGTCCTCTCTGGCGTCGTCGATCGCCTCGCGGAGCGCGCCCCAATCGATGCCGTGATGCTTGCAGAAATGAGCATCCTCGGCCGCCACCACTACGCGCGGCAGATAGGGCGACATGTTAGCCAGATCGATCCATTCCCGCTGCATCGGCGCGCCGCGCAAGCTGCGCCAGGCCATCAGCGTCGAAACCGGATGGCCGGCGCGGTAGAACGGCGCGATCACATAGGGCGCGAGAACCACGATCGCGAGCAGCGCCAGCAGGATTTTAACGATGCGCAAATCGACCTTTCCGGCGGAAAACGAAACGCGGCCACAAGGCTGGCATTAAGTCTGTGATAATTCGGGCCTTTTCCAGCACTTTTTACGCCTTCCAAACGATTGACTGGGGCGGGCGCATAAAGGATTGTCCGGCCGAATTTTAGTTCTGGAGCCCTTCTTGATGACCGGCACGTCCCCGTCCGATTTCGCCAAACGTCTGGACAAGACCGCTGATGATACCGAGGCCCTGCTCGGGCGCCTCTTATCGGACGACATCCTGCACGATGAGATCGCCCGGCCCAAGCGACTGATGGACGCAATGCGCTATTCGAGCCTGAACGGCGGCAAGCGTCTGCGGCCGTTCCTGGTGGTCGAGAGCGCGGCGGTGTTCGGCGTGCCACGCGAGGCCGCGCTGCTCGCTGGCGCTGCGCTCGAATGCATCCACTGCTATTCGCTGATCCATGACGACCTGCCGGCGATGGACAATTCGGACCTGCGCCGCGGCCGCCCCACCCTGCACAAGAAGACCGATGACGCGACCGCGATCCTCGCCGGTGACGGTCTCCTGACGCTCGCCTTCGACATCATCACCCGCGACGAGATCCATCGCGACGCCAATGTGCGCCTGCTCTTGACGCGCGCACTGGCGCGCTGCGCCGGCATCGGCGGCATGGTCGGCGGCCAGATCCTCGATCTCGCCGGCGAAGGCCGCTTTGGCGGCAACGAGCCGATCGATGTCGCCCGCATTCAGCAGATGAAGACCGGCGCGCTGTTGCGCTACGGCTGCATCGCCGGCGCGATCCTCGGCCAGGCCTCGCCAAAGGAATATCAGGCGCTCGACGATTACGGCCGCGCGCTCGGCGAAGCCTTCCAGATCGCCGATGATCTGCTCGACGTCGAAGGCGATGCGGCTGCGCTCGGCAAGCCGGCCGGCGCCGATGCCGTGCTCGGCAAGACCACCTTCGTCACCCAGCTCGGCATTGAAGGCGCCAAGCAGCGCGTGCGCGACCTGCTCGCGCGGGCCGACAGCGCGGTGTCGATCTTCGGCGACCGCGCCGCCGTGCTCCAGGCCGCCGCACGCTTTGTGGCGGAACGGAAGAGCTGACGTTTCACCTCTCCCGCTTGCGGGAGAGGTCGCGCCGAAGGCGCGGGTGAGGGCTCTCTCGTCTTGGGGGTTCTCAATTGTGGAGACACCCTCTCCCCACCCCTCCCCCGCAAGCGGGGGAGGGAGCAGACCGCTGCAGCGGCAACAGTGTGAGAGCCATCACCATCATGGCCACCGACAAGGAAGATCCCGTCCTCGTTCGCTTCCGCAAGATGTCGCGGCCGGTGCGGCTGATCTATGCGCGGCCGCGGACCTTCATCTCGCTTGGCGTCGGGATTCTCGTCTGCCTGCTATTACCAGGCTCGCACCGGCTGGTGACGCGGCTGTTGTTCGGCTGGGATGCGCTGATCGCGGTCTATCTCGTGCTGGTTTACGCGATGATGCTCTGCAACGATCACCAGCACATCCGCCGCGCGGCCGCGATGCAGGACGATGGTCGCTTCGTGATCCTGCTGGTGACGGCGATCGGCGCGTTCGCCAGCATTGCCGCAATCGTTTCGGAACTCGGCACGCCGCAGCGCGGCGCTGCCGAGTTGACCGTCGCGATCAGCACCATCGCGCTGTCATGGGCCGCCGTGCACACGACCTTCGCGCTGCATTACGCCCATGATTACTATCGGAACGCCAAGCCGGGCGGCTTGCAATTTCCGAGCGGCGACAAGGACGTCCATGCCGACTATTGGGACTTCGTCTATTTTTCCTTCGTGATCGGCATGACCGCGCAGGTCTCCGACGTCGGCATCACCGACAAGACCATCCGCCGCACCGCCACCGCGCACGGCATTGTGTCCTTCATCTACAACACGGCCTTGCTGGCGCTGACGGTGAACATCGCGGCGAGCGCGATCTCGAACTGATCTGTCGTCCCTGCGAACGCCGGGACGACCCAGAGCAGTGTCAGTAGCACACCTCGGCATTGGCATCGTTGCCGGGGCCGCCGCCGCCGCGATATTCGAGGTGGCAGCCGCGGCTGACCGGACGGCAGCCGCCGCTGTTGCAGAAGACCTGCCCGCCACCCGAGCGACGGCCAGCGCCGGCGGCGGCAGCGATGCCGGCGGCAGCACCGTAGCCGCCTGCCGCAGCGCCGGCCTGACGACGCTGCCGTGCGGGACGCTCGTCGCTGTCGTCGCGCTTGGCGGTCGCGGGCTTGGCCGGCTTGGCGGCACGCTGCTTCTCGCATTCGTTGTCGTCGTTGACCGCATAGCCCTCGCGGCACACGATCTTGGTGCAGTTGTCGCCGTCGGCCTTGAAGCCGTGCTCGCAGACCAGGGGGCAGACGCGCGATTGCTTGGCCTTGACGGTATCGAGCGCATCGGTGCTCGCGACCTTCACGTCGAGCTTGGTGCCGGCATAGCGGTTGAACTGCGACAGCGACCGCTGCGAGGACGTATTCCAGTTGCCGTCGGCCTGTCCGGAGAAGCAGCCGACACGCCCGAGCTCGGTCTGCACCGAGCGGGTGAGATCGGCTGGCGTCGCCGCCGGCGTCAAGGAGGCGACATTGGTGCCGGTCGGGCTCGCCGTGCTGGACGGCGCAGTGCTAGATGCCGCGGCGGCGAGATTGACGCGCTGCTGCTCGGCGGCAGCCGCCTGCTGCTGTGCCTGCTCCTTGGTCTTCTGCGCAGCGAGCTGCGCCTGCTCGGCGGCCTTGGCGTCAGCCGCGGCCTTGGCCTGCGCCTCCTTCTGCGCGCCAAGCGCGGCGAGACGATCACGCTCGGCCTCGGCCTGCTTCGCCTTCTCGGTCGCCGCCGCGTGAGCCTGCTCGGCGCCGATTTTCTCGAGCTGGAGCTTGGCAAGGTTCGCATAGAAGCCGTCGGGATGCTGGGCGAGAAACGCCTCCCAGGCCGCCCTGTTGCCGACCTGGAGCGAGAGCTCATAGTCGCGGCGGATATCCGCCTGCGGATTTACCACGGGCGCCGTTGGCGCCGCGGCCACCACCTTGACCGGCACCAGCGGCACGTCCTCGCCGCCGAGCGAGCCATACACGAACGGCTCCTGCTTGTTGCCGGTCGACTTGAGCACGTCATCGCGCACGAAGCCGAAGGCGCGACGGACGTCGAGGCCCGGCGTCGTCAGATGCTTCGACAGCGCCATTGTGAACGGGCTGTTGGCGCCGTCGCCGTCCTGCGCGGTGAAACCGGCCTTGGCCGAATAGGCGATCAGCGTGTTGGGGCTCGTCGGCTCGACCTGGGCGAGGCCGCGGCCGATGCCGCGCGTCGCGATCGTGCGCTTCATGGTCTTGCCGAACGGATTGTCGCGGCAGGCATCCAGGATCACCAAGCGCAGCTGCTTGGCGGGCTCGACCGCGACCAGGACACGGTCGAGCGAGAGCGCCTCGTCGTACACGTCGGTGTCGCGCTCGAGCTTGGCGTCGACAGGGATCAGATAATTCGAGCCTTCGACCTCGATGCCGTGGCCGGCATAATAGACCACGGCGATGTCGGCATCGCGGGTCGCGTCCGCAAAGTCGCGCAGCACGCGCCGCGTGTCGAGCGCCGACAGATCGTGACGGGACTCGACGACGTCGAAGCCGGCCTCCTTCAGCGTCTTCGCCATCACCGAACCGTCATTGACGGGGTTCGCGAGCGAGGGCGCATGCTGGTACGCCGAGTTGGCCAGCACCAGCGCGACGCGCTTTCCGGCAAAGGCGGGCTCGGCGCCGAACAGCAGCGCTGCGGCGAGCAGAACCGGGCAAAGTCTGAGCAGATTGCGCATGACACGACTTCCGAAGTTCAGGGGCGTTCGAGCCCCTTTGGGACCGCTTTAGCAGGACCCGCTGCGGCCGCTTGTGATGGAGGTCACGAAGGCGGCGCGGGCAGCAGGCCGAACGACCCTCTATGTTTGTCGCGCCAGCGCGGTCGGGGTTCGGCGACAAAGGTGCGCTGGCCCGGTTCCTCTAGGAATCCCCGATGTGCCCCCGATATTGCGGAAGATTGTCCGTAATCTCGTGCCAGGGCGCCTTCGAACCGACGAAGATATGGGCGGTCCGCCGGATCGAGGGGGCATCGACCAGGGTTCCCATGGCGACATGGACCCATTTTCCCTCGCGCACCCGGGAATAGAGCAGCGAGCCGCAGCGCGCGCAGTGGGCGTCATGGGTGATGTCGTCACCGTAGATGAGGCGCTGGTCCGCGCCTTGGACGAGGCGGAGCTTGTGCTGCTCGATCCCGGCGAACGGCTTGAAGGCGGAGCCGGTGGTGCGGCGGCAATTCGAGCAGTGGCAGTTCATCGCATAGGAAAACGTATCCGCCACCTCGAAGCGCACGGTGCGGCAATAGCATTCGCCGGTGAGGATACGAGCGTTCGAATTTTCTGATCCGGTCATGGCGACGCCTTCGCGCAAATGGCTGACACACCCATAGCGCATTCTGACGTGTACGACTAAGTTCCTCCCAAGCCATCATGCAAAAGGATGACCCATGAGCCAGAACCGTTCGAGCGTCGAAGCCGTCGTGCAATCCTATTTCGACGGCCTCTATGAGGGTGACGCCGACAAGCTCGGCACCATCTTCCATCCCTCCGCCGATCTGCGCTGGGTCGAGAAGGGCGAATTGCAGGTCCTGACCGTGCCCGACTGGCTCGACCGCGTGCGCAAGCGCCCTTCCGGCAAGGCCGAAGGCAAGCCGCGCGAGGATTTCATCGTCACCATCGACCGCTCCGACGACAAGACCGCCTTCATCAAGGTCCGCTGCCAGCTGCCGCCGCGCTACTTCACGGACTATCTGGTCGCGATGAAGCTCGCCGACGGCTGGCAGATCGTATCGAAATCGTATCGGTATGATTTGAGAGAGTGAGGGCTTTGCCTTCCGCTGCCCGAAATCGGGCGCACTCGCTCCCCAGTCTCTGTCATTGCGTGCGCAACTCTCGCCACGTCGTTGCGAGGAGCTCTTGCGACGAAGCAATCCAGAATCCCTCCGCGGAGACAGACTGGATTGCTTCGCCGCTTCGCTCCTCGCAATGACGACGCAGATGCAGCCTCCGCTAATTTCCCGCCTCCACTCACCTGAAAGCCTCCCCATGCCTATCGACCGCCGCTCCCTGCTCGCCTCGCTTTGCTGGATCGCCGCCTCTCCCGCGTTCGCCGCGGAGGCGCCGCCCGAGCTCGAATCCTACGAGCGCGAGAGCGGCGGGCGGATCGGGCTCTATGCCGAGAACCTCGCGACCGGTGCAAAGCTCAGCTGGCGCGCCGACGAGCGGTTCGTGATGTGTTCGACATTCAAGGCCTCGCTCGCAGCCTGCGTGCTGGCGCGAGTCGATCGCGGCGAGGAGCAGCTTGCGGCCATGATCCCTTACGGCCAGGCCGACCTGCTGGACTACGCGCCGGTCGCCAAGCAAAATCTCGCGGGCGGCAAGATGTCGGTCGCCGAGATGTGCAAGGCGATCGTCGAGCTCAGCGATAACACCTGCGCCAATCTGCTGCTGGCGCGGGTCGGCGGGCCCGCCGCGCTCACCGCGTTCTGGCGATCGCTTGACGATGCCACCTCGCGGCTCGACCATAACGAGCCCGAGCTCAATCGCTCCCCGCCCGGCGATCCCCGCGACACCACGACGCCGGCGGCGATGGCCGGCAATCTGAAGCGGCTGGTCGTGGGCGAGGCGCTGTCGCCGGCCTCACGTGCGCAGCTCACCGAATGGATGGTGGGCTGCAAGACCGGCGCGAACCGGCTGCGCGGCGGCTTGCCCCCGGGCTGGAAGATCGGCGACAAGACCGGATACAACGGCAAGGATGCCGCGGGCGACATCGCCGTCGTCTGGCCCAAGCCGGACAACAGGCCGGACGTGCCGATCCTGATCGCGACCTATGTCCAGGGCGGCACGCCGGCTGCGGCCCAGATCGAGGCCGTGTTCGCGCGCGTCGGACGCATGGTGGCCGAACGGCTGGGGTGAGCCGTGCCGCATTGACCTTGCGATTGCTTCCGGGCCAAGACAGGCCATGATCGCAGCGAAATTCCAGACCTTTCTCATTCTACTCACCGTCCTGGCGGGCACCGCGCTGGTCGCCCGCCGCTTCAACATCGCGCCCGCCATTCTCCTGATGCTGTCCGGCGTCGGCCTCGCCTTCGTCCCAGGCATGCCGCCGGTCGAGCTGCCGCCGGAACTGGTGCTGCTGATGGTGCTGCCGCCGCTGATCTACTCGGCCAGCGTCGCGATGAGCTGGCGCGAGTTCAGGAACAATCTGCGCCCGATCGTGCTGCTCGCAGTCGGCGCGGTGATCTTCACCGCGGCGATGGTGGCCGCCGCCACGCACTATCTGATCGGCCTGCCCTGGACCATCGGCTTCCTGCTCGGGGCGATCGTCGCGCCGCCCGACGTGGTGGCGCCGCTCGCGATCGCGCGCCGGCTGAACCTGCCGCGCCGGCTCGTGGTCATCCTCGAGGGCGAAGGGCTTGCCAATGACGCCACCGCGCTGATCCTCTACCGCTTCGCGCTCGCCGCCATCATGGTCGGCCACTTCTCGCTGCCGCTGGCCGCCGGTGAATTCGCCCTCATCGTCGCCGGCGAGATCGCGTTCGGCATCGGCGTCGGCTGGCTCTCCCTGCGTTTCCGCAAATGGTCCGGGGATCCGCAGGTCGAGCTGACGCTGTCGCTGATCACGCCCTACGTCTCCTACTGGTTGCCCGAGCATGTCGGCGGCTCCGGCGTGATCGCCACGGTCGCCTGCGGCCTTTACGTCAGCTGGAACGGCCCGCTGCTGATCTCGTCGGCGACGCGCCTGCAGGGCATCTTCTTCTGGGACCTCATCATCTACCTGATCGAGGGCCTGCTGTTCCTGCTCACCGGCTTCCAGATGCGCGCGCTCTACGAGAAATCGAAGGCGTTCCCCCTCGACGACATCCTGATCGCGACCGCGGTGGTCCTGACGATCATCGTGACCGCGCGCTTCACCTGGCTTTATCCGGCGACCTATCTGCCGAGGATCCTCTCGAAGTCGCTGCGCGAGCGCGATCCCTCGCCGCCGTGGCAATGGCCGTTCGTGCTCGCCTTCACCGGCGTGCGCGGCGCCGTGTCGCTCGCGGCCGCGCTGGCGCTGCCGTTCACGCTGCCCGGCGGCGAGGCCTTCCCGTATCGCGACCTGATCCTGTTCGTCGCCTTCGGCGTCATCTTCGTCACCCTGATCGGCGTCGGCCTGACGCTGCCGCCCGTGGTGCGCTGGCTCGGCGTCGCCGAAGCCGGCCGCAACGAGCACGTCGCGGAGCACGAGGCCGAGATCGCGGCGCGCCGCCAGGCGCTCGATGCCGCGTTGAAATCACTCGACGCGCTGACCGCGGAGAAGGAAGTCTCCGACGAGGTGATGCGGCTGCTGCGCGCGCGCCACGAGATCCGCGTCAACCAGCTTCCGGACTCACTCGATCCCGCGCACCACGACGTCTCCGCCGCCGGCACCGCGCTGACCCGCGAGCTGATCGCCGCCGAACGCAAATTCATCCACGAACTCCTCCGCGATGGCGAGATCACCGACGAGACAAGGCGGCGGATCGAGCGCGATCTAGACCTGGAGGAGGCTAGCCTGGCGAACCGGGAGTACCGGGGGGTGCCGCTGTAGCAGCCCGTCATTGCGAGCATAGCGAAGCAATCCAGACTGCCGCGGCGGAAAGACCCTGGATTGCTTCGCTGCGCTCGCAATGACGGCTGTTGAAACACACGGGGCAAGCTACCGCCTTTCACAGAACTCCCCGACCCCCGCCGCAACAGCCCTCGCAATCATCTCCTGCCGCTCGGACGAGTTCAGCTCCATCTCCTCATCGCGGTTGATGATCGAGCCGGCCTCGAGCAGCACGGCAGCACTCCGCGTCCGCGACAGCACGATGAGCCCGTCATAGCGGTAGACGCCGACATCCTTGTCGAGCAGCTGGCGGCGGTAGCGGCCCATCACCGGTAGTGTGTACTGGCTGGCATAGTGAAGGCCCTGCTCCTTGAGCTGCCTGCCGATCATCCGCGCCAGCAGCAGGCTGGTGGCGAAGTGCGGATTCTGCTGCGACACGAACAGCGAGTGACCCGAGAAGCGGTCGCTGAAATAGCTCTTCGCGCCGTCGAACTCCCAGGTCTCGAGCAATTTATCCGGCACCGAATCGTGATGGATCGACAGGAAGAGATCGGTCCGGCTGTCATTGGCGGCACTGACGCGCTTGAACAGGCTCGGCCGCGCCTTGCCGTCCGTGACGAGCAGGCGGGTGCCGACAAAACCTTCGGACTTGAGCCTCGCCGTGATGAGTTTTGCGAGAACGAAGTTGAAGCCGAACTCCGGATCATTGCGGGCGCTAAGCGCGCCGTAGGCGTCCGGGGTATGCCCGACGTCGACGACGATCCGGAATTTCCGCGGCTCGCATGTCTCCGGCGCAGACGCTTTCGGCCTCGCCTTTGCCGCCTTCCGCGACGCGGCCGCCTGGCCAGGGTCAACTGGCGACAGCAAAAGCGGGATCAGCGCAAACGCAAGAGCGACGATGGCGCGCCACGGCTTGCTCACACCGGCCTTTCCCCCTTCACCGTCACCCGCGTGCCCGAGCGCGTATGCGGCCAGTAGTCCCACATCGCGCGATGCTGGGTGCAACGGTTGTCCCAGAACGCGATGGCGTTCTCGGTCCAGCGGAAGCGGCATTGGAACAACGGGTTCTCGACGTGCTGGTAGAGATAGGCGAGCATCGCGTCGCTCTCGTCGCGCGGGATGCCGTTGATGTGGCGGGTAAAGCCGCGGTTGACGTAGAGCGCCTTTCTGCCCGTGACGGGATGCGTGCGCACCACGGGGTGCTCGGCGTTCGGATAGGAGGGACGGTCGGCGACGCCATAGTTCGCGTAGAGCCCGCGATAGATCGGCTCGCCGTCATGCAGGGCGGTGAGGCCATCGAGATAGGCCTTCATGCGGTCCGACAGCGCCTCATAGGCGGCGTACATGTTGGCGAACAGCGTGTCGCCACCGCGCGGCGGGCACTGCTTGATGTAGAGGATCGAGCCCATCGGCGGCTCGAGATCGCAGGACACGTCCGAGTGCCAGCCCTCGCCGTTGGCGCGCGGCGAGTTCTTGTCGGCGTAGATCTTCATCAAGGCCGGGTCTTCGTCCTCGTGGGGAGCTGCGGGGTGGAAATGCAATTCACCGAACTTGCGGCCGAAGGCGAGGTGCTGCTTTGGCGTGATGTGCTGGTCGCGAAAGAAGATCACGAGGTTTTCGGCGAGCGCGCGATGGATCTCGTCCATCTGCCGGTTGGAGCGCGCGTCACCCTCGACGAGCTGACCGATATCGACGCCGGAGATTTCCGCACCGATGATGGGGGTGAGCTTTTCGACCGCGATGGTCTCGTAAGGCGCGCCGTCGTCCGCCGTGTGGCGATAGCGCGGACCCTGCTTGCCGGCGAGTGAGCTCATCGCGTGTCTCCCGATCATTGTTGATTGGGAGCCATCGTAGCCCGGATGGAGCGAAGCGCAATCCGGGAACGGTCGTTCTGCGGCTGACGACCCCGGATTTCGCGCGCGCCATCCGGGCTACGCACGCAAAAAATAAGGCGGGTTTCGCTTCGCGAACCCGCCTTACGACTCCAATGTTTAGGAGAAAACTACTCCGCCGCGGTCACCGGGACCTTGGCGCCCTGGCCGTAGCGCTGGTCGATGTAGTCGATCACCAGCGCCTTGAAGTCGGCGGCGATGCCGGGGCCGCGCAACGTGCGGAACTTCTTGCCGTCGACGAACACGGGCGCGGCCGGCGCTTCGCCGGTGCCGGGCAGCGAGATGCCGATATTGGCGTGCTTGGATTCGCCGGGGCCGTTGACGATGCAGCCCATCACCGCGACGTTGAGCTCTTCGACGCCGGGATATTTGGTCTTCCAGGTCGGCATCTCGTCGCGGATGAAATCCTGGATCGAGCGCGCCAGCTCCTGGAACGTGGTCGAGGTGGTGCGGCCGCAGCCGGGGCACGCCGCGACCAGCGGCACGAAGGTGCGGAAGCCCATGGTCTGCAACAGCTCCTGGCCGACCTGCACCTCGCGGGTGCGGTCGCCGCCGGGCTCCGGCGTCAGCGAGATGCGGATGGTGTCGCCGATACCCTGCTGCAGCAGGATGCCGAGCGCCGCCGACGAGGCGACGATGCCCTTCGAGCCCATGCCGGCCTCGGTGAGGCCGAGATGGATGGCGTAATCCGAGCGCGACGCGAGGTCCTGGTAGACCGCGATCAGATCCTGCACGGCCGAGACCTTGGCCGAGAGGATGATGCGGTCCTTCGGCATGCCGAGCTCCTGGGCCCGCGCGGCCGAGAGCAGCGCCGACTGCACCATCGCTTCACGCGTCACCGCGCGCACGTCGCGCGGATTCGGCGACGCGGCGTTCTCGTCCATCAGCTTGGTCAGCAGCTCCTGGTCGAGCGAGCCCCAATTGGCGCCGATGCGCACCGGCTTGTTGTTCTTGTTGGCGATCTCGATGATGTCGGCGAACTGGGTGTCGCGCTTGTCCTTGAAGCCGACATTGCCGGGATTGATGCGGTACTTGGCGAGCGCCTCGGCGCAGGCCGGATGCTCGGCGAGCAGCTTGTGGCCGATATAGTGGAAGTCGCCGATCAGCGGCGTGGTGATGCCGCGCTTGGCGAGGCCGTCGCGGATGTGCGGAACGGCGGCTGCGGCTTCCTCACGGTCCACGGTGATGCGGACCATTTCGGAGCCGGCGCGCGCCAGCGCTGCGACCTGGGCGATGGTGCCGTCGATGTCGGCGGTGTCGGTGTTGGTCATCGACTGCACGACGATCGGCGCACCGCCGCCCACAGTGACGTCGCCGACCTTCACCTGGGTGGTCTGGTGCCGGGGCGCCGGGCCCGCGAGGTCGGAGTCGATGGAGTTTTCGAGCTTGTTCATAGGGTCCAAATATCAGGTTTTGGTGACGTTCAGCAATGCATCAGCTGGCGCCGCAGCCGTTTGGCTCGGACGGTTAACCAGAAAAAGCCCAGCAATTACAAGGACGGCGGCCGCCCCGAAAGCCAAGCTCAGGGTATCGTGCATGATGAAATAGCTACCCACCACGCCAAACAAAGGGGTGATGAAGGTAAAAGCCGACAATTTGCTGGCCGAATAGGCCTTCACCAGCGCGAACCAAAGCGTGAACGTGGTTCCGACCACCCAGATCGCCTGGAAGGCCATCAGTCCGAGCGACAGCGGCGATGGGGTATGCGTGATGGTCTCCCCGAACATATACGCCGCCAGCCCGAGGATCGGGATCGAGGTCGCGACCTGATAGCCGAGCGCCTTCTCGGGAGCTGCGAAGCGCAGCCGGGTGCCCTTGGCGACCAGCGTGGTCGCGGCCCACAGCGCGGCGCCGCCGACGATCAGGAGATCGCCGAGCAGGACATGCGCGTCGACGTTGGGTTGCGGCACGCCGATCGCGAGCGCGACGCCGGCAAAGCTGATGGCAAGACCCAGCCATTGCGACGCGCCGAGCCGCTCGCCGAGCACCTGATAGGAGCCAAGCGCCACGAAGAACGGCGCGGTGTAGAGGAACACCACCGCGCGGGAGGCCGAGGTCAGGCGCAGGCCCTGGAAGATCAGCACGAACTCGATGCCGAACATCAGCCCGGCGATCAGGCCGGCCTTCCACGTCCCATCACGCTCGAAGAATTTCACGCCGCGCAGGGTGCCGATGATGAACAGCACCGGCAGCGCCCCCATCGAGCGGATCATCGCCTGGAGCATCGGCGGGACGTCCGGCAGCACCAGCTTGATCGCGATCTGGTTGAAGCCCCAGGTCAGGCACAGCATGAGCATCAGGGCGATGGCGCCGGCACTGAGGGGACGACCGGCGGACGGGATGGCTTGAGGTGTGGGCATGTTTCCTGGAATCCGGCTTTGCGCCGTTGTTGCTTGACTGATCAGACGGCGGACTCTTCACCTCTCCCCAACGGGGAGAGGTCGATTTGCGAAGCAAATCGGGTGAGGGGGCGCCGGCCCCACGAGAGAGCGAAGCCCCTCACCCGCGCCTTCGGCGCGACCTCTCCCCCTGGGAGAGGTGAGCACCGCCATTGTGGCTCGAGCTGATCCCATCTTTCTAAGAGACTTTCTGACAATGGGTGCAGACGCCCGTGATCTCCACCACGGACAATTTGGGGGCAAAGCCTGAGCTGCGCGCCGCGGCGTTGAGGCCCCCGGCGAAGGATGCCGAGGGGATCTCGCCGACGAGGCCGCAGCGCTCGCAGATCAGGAACGCCACCGCCGAGGTCGAATCGTGGTCGTGGGCGGCGCAGGCGAGATAGGCGTTGCGGCTTTCGATGCGGTGCACGAGGCCGTTGGCCATCAGGAAATCGAGCGCACGGTAGACCGTGATCGGCGCCGGCCGCGCCATCGACTTGGCGAGCTCGTCAATCACCTCATAGGCCCCGAGCGGGCGATGGCTGGAGAGCAAGGCTCCCAGCACCTGGCGGCGGATCGGCGTGAATTTCTGCGCCCGCTGCTCGCAGACCGTCTCGGCATGCGCCAGCGCGTCCGCGGTACAGCGGCCGTGATCGTGGTCGGGCGCAGGAAAGGCCGGCTTTGCGAGGGTCATGCCGGCAGCGTTCTAGCATTTCGGTGAGGGAACCCAAAGCGCGCCGCGGAATGCGGCTGCCAGCCATGCTCTTGCCGCGGGACAGCATCCCGGTAGCCCGCCATGAAATAATCATAAGCTTGCTTATTATATGCCAAGCTTATTGGAGACCAAGCTTATGACCCGCGGGTCTGTCGACCAGAACTTCCTGTTCACGCTCGGCGAGCTCTACCGCCTCCTGCGCGTCTACGCAGACAAGGAGGCCTCGCGCTTCGGCATCACCCGCGCGCAATGGGCCGTGCTGGCCAAGGTCGAGCGCAGCGAAGGCATGAAACAGTCGGAACTCGCCGAGCTGCTGGAGATGCAGCCGATCACGCTGACGCGGCTGATCGACAAGCTGTGCGACAACGACTGGATCGAGCGCCGCAGCGATGCCTCGGACCGCCGCGTCAAGCGGCTTTATCTGAAGAAGGCCGGGCGGCAATTGCTCGGCCGGATGAGCGGGCTGAAGTCCGAGCTCACGGCCAACGCCCTCGACGGCATCAATCCGGCGGACGCCCACCGCCTCCTCACCCAACTCGAAACGATCAAGGAAAACGTGCGTAACGCGATCCAGAATAGCGGAGCGGAACAAGCGCGTAAGGAGCAGCGCTATGGCTGATCAAGTCCTCAAGTTCCAGCCCGAGCAGAAGATCGACAGCGGCAAGCCGACCAAGAAGGCCGGCACCGATCCGCGCCGCCGGTTCGTGGCAGGCCTGCGCCGCTATCGCCGCTTCCTGCTGATGGTCGTGCTGCCTGTTGTGGTCGCCGTCGGCGGCCTCACCTTCTATCTCAATGGCGGCCGCTATGTCGGCACCGACGATGCCTATGTCGGCGCGCAGAAGGTGCTGGTGACGCCAGACATCTCCGGCAAGATCGAGAAGGTCGTGGTCAAGGAAGGCCAGATCGTCAAGCAGGGCGACGAGCTGTTCGAGATCGATCCCGTGCCGTTCCGTCTGGCGGTGGACGAGGCCAGGGCGCAGCTGATGCAGGCGCAGACCACCTATGACAATCTCCGCGCCAACATCAAGATCTACGGCGACATGCTGGATCTCGCCCAAAAAGGCGTCGACCTGAAGCAGCGCGACGTCGAGCGCAAGCAGGCGCTGGTGAAGAACAGCTACGGCTCGCAGCTCGACCTCGACAACGCCGCGAACGCGCTGGTCACGTCGGGCTCGATCGCGCAATACGTCAAGCAGCAGATCTCGACGGCCAAGACGCAATTGCTCGGCGACATCGACCTGCCGCTGGAGAAATTCCCGCCCTACGCACAGGCCAAGTCCAAGCTCGACAATGCCGAGCGCAATCTCGACCACGCCGTGGTGCGTGCGCCGATGAGCGGCGTGGCGACGCAGGTCGAGCAGATCCAGCTCGGCCGTTACGTCACCGCAGGCACGGCGGTGTTCTCCATCATCGACGTCGCTCATCCCTGGGTCGACGCCAACCCGAAGGAGAGCGACCTCACCTACGTCACCGAAGGACAGCCGGTCACCCTGGAGGTCGACGCATTCCCGAACCACGTCTTCAAGGGCAAGATCGGCTCGCTCTCGCCCGGCACCGGCGCGCAATTCGCGATCCTGCCGCCGCAGAACGCCACCGGCAACTTCGTCAAGGTGGTGCAGCGTGTGCCGATCCGAATCTATTTCGACGAGACCGACAAATACGTGAGGAAGTTGAAGGCCGGCATGAGCGTCTATGCCACCATCGACACCGGCCACAAGCGCTCGCTCGCCGGACTGTTTGGCCTGTCGGCGACGGCCGCTCACGACAAGGACTGATCCAATGTCCGGCCCCAATGCCAGCCTGATGGTGCCCGGCCTGCGCCGGAACATGGTGACGATCTGCGCCATGACCGCGACCATCATGCAGGCGCTGGACACCACCATCGCCAATGTCGCCCTGCCCTACATGCAGGGCACGCTGTCGGCCTCGCAGGACCAGATCAACTGGGTGCTGACCTCCTACATCGTCGCCGCGGCGATCATGACGGCGCCGGTGGGCTGGATCGCCAACCGCTACGGCCGCAAGCGCATCTTCATCATCTGCTCGGCCGGCTTCACCATTGCCTCCGTGCTGTGCGGACTCGCGCAGGACATCAACCAGATGGTGCTGTTCCGCCTGCTGCAAGGCGTGTTCGGCGCCGCGCTGGTGCCGCTGTCGCAGTCGGTGATGCTCGACTATTACACGCTCCAGGAACGCGCCAAGGCGATGTCGATCTGGGGCATGGGCGTGATGATGGGCCCGATCATGGGCCCCTCGCTCGGCGCCTGGCTGACCGAGACCTATTCCTGGCACTGGGTGTTCTTCGTCAATTTGCCGTTCGGCGCGATCACCGTGATCGGGCTCATCATCTTCATGGACGAGACCAAGAAGGACCTCAGCCTCAAATTCGACTGGCTCGGCTTCGCCGCGCTGGCGATCGCGATTGGCGCCCTCCAGCTCGCGCTCGACCGCGGCGAGCAATTGGGCTGGCTCGAATCGAACGAGATCATCGCGGAATTCATCGTCTCGGCCGTCGCCTTCTACTTCTTCCTCGCGCACTCCTTCACGACCTCGACGCCGTTCATCCGCTTCGCGCTGTTCCGGGATCGCAATTTCGTCACGGGCTGCATGTTCATGGTCGTGATGGGCCTCGTGCTGTTCTCGACCATGGCGCTGGCCTCGCCCTACATGCAGAACGTGATCGGCTATCCCATCATCACCGCCGGCCTGCTGCTGGCAAGCCGTGGCTTCGGCACCTTCTTCGCCATGATGCTGGTCGGCCGCATGATGCGCTATTTCGAGGCGCGCACGCTGATCATCACGGGCCTGACGCTGACCGCGGGCTCGCTGTTCCAGATGACCGGCTGGACCGACCTGACCCAGGTGCCGGAGATCGTGACCGTCAGCGTGATCCAGGGCTTTGGCTTCGGCCTCGTGTTCGTGCCGCTCTCGACCGTGGCGTTCCTGACGCTGCCGAACAATTTGCGCACCGACGGCACCGCGATGCTGACCCTGATGCGCAACGTCGCGAGCTCGGTCGGCATTTCCGTCGTCATTGCCGAGCTGACGCAGGGAACGCGGCGGACCTATGCGATCCTCTCCGAGCACATCAATCCGTTCAACCACGCGCTGCAGATGCCCGACGTGCGCGGCATGATCAATCTGTCCACCGACGCCGGCCGCGCCATGGCTGACAGGATGGTCAGCGTGCAGGCGCAGATCATCGCCTTCGCGCACGACTACCAGCTGGTGATGTTCTTCATCCTCTTCACCATCCCGCTCGCCCTGCTGATCGGCTCGACCAAGGCCACGCTGCGCAAGCAGGCCGCGGGGCCGGAACACGCGGTGATGGAGTAGTTATCGGACGTTAGCGCTTCGCACCGTCATTGCGAGCGCAGCGAAGCAATCCAGACTGTATCCGCGGCGGCAGCCTGGATTGCTTCGTCGCAAGTGCTCCTCGCAATGACGGCTTGCTGCACGAGCTTCTACAACAGCTCCTCGCACCCCAAATCCTCGACCGCCATCATCACCCGCTCGAGGTTGTTCCACCAGATCAGCGGCGGAATGTTGATGCTCCATTGCCAGACCGGCTTGGTGATCTGCCAGAGCACCGACAGGCGATAGTCCTGATCGAGCGCGCCGCGCGTGTAGCCGGTGACACCATTGGCCATCAGCGTCTCGTGATAATGATTGAGCAGCGGCCGCTCGAGCGTCTGTCGTTGCTGCGGATACCATTGGGTCGCCATCATGTAGGCGAGGTCGATCGTGGGCACGTTGACGCGCCATTGGTCGAAATCGAAGATTCGCACGGTGTCTGCGACGCCGGGGCGCGGCAGCAGGAAATTCCAGATATGGGCATCGCCATGCGCAATGCTGATGTGACGCCGTGACTGATAGCGCTGGGACAGCCGGGCCGAATGCTCGATCAGGCAGCGATAGAGGGTGCGGCGCTCTTCGCTGAGGCGGTCGCCGAGCAGATCGGCAAAACGGTCGTAATGGCCGGCAAAGGTCTCCATGTGCTGCGCTCGGTCCTCGGCGCTCGCCCAGCTGCCGACGGTATCGCCAAGGCCTGGATGGTCCCACCATGCCGCATGCCAGCGCGCCAGGGTCGTGACGATGGCCATCGCCTGCTCGCGCGACGGCGGCAGAGGCCATTGAGTCGCGAGCACATGGCTGTCGGTGAGATCCTCGAGCAGGAGATGCCAGGCCTGGCTCTCCTCGTCGAAGCTGCCGTCGAAGCTGCGCGGCGCGAGCCCCCGCGGCATGCTCGGCGCAAGTTGCGTGTAGAAAGCCACCTCGTGCCGGCCGGCATCTGCAAGCGATTTTGCGAAGGCGGCATGCGCGGTCTTCAGGATCAGCGATTGCGGGGCACCGGCGGATTCCCCGACATAGCGCAGGCCGAGGCGGACGATGTGCGACAGGACGGTGTCACGCTGGTGCAGCACCTTCACCTCGCGCACGGCACCGGCGTCCAGCACGCCGCCCCTGCGCAGCGCCGTCGTCAATTGGGCGGGCTCAACGACCGCCGGCAGTTGTGGAGGTGTCATGGCCACGATGCCCCTGTCCCGCGCCATACTGCACGATCGCAATTCCGGGCACCAGCGGCAGAGCTGATGCCGGGCTTCAGGCCGCGGCGGTCGAGTCCCGCACGGTCCGGACCACGACCGACCGCAGCTGTTCGAGATTGGCCGCCATGCCGGCGATCGCCTGCCTCACCTCCGTGGCGCGTTCGTTCACGGAGGCAGCGTCGCGGCTGACACTGCCGATCTTGGCTGAGACCTCCTTGGCGGCGGACGCCGATTCGGAGATCGACCGGGCGATCTGCCGCGTCGCGGCGTCCTGCTCGCCCATCGCGGCGGCAACCGAGGTGGCGACGCCGTCGATCTCGACGATGTGGCCTCCCATGCTCTCGACGGCATCGACGGCGGCCTGGGTCGAGGTCTGGATCTCGGCGATCAGCCGCGTGATCTCCTCGGTGGATTTGGCGGTCTGGTCCGACAGCGATTTCACCTCTGCAGCGACCACCGCGAAGCCGCGGCCGGCTTCGCCGGCGCGCGCGGCCTCGATCGTGGCGTTGAGCGCCAGCAGATTGGTCTGGCCGGCGATGCCGCCGATGAGATCCGAGACCTCGGCGATCTTCTTCACCGCGCCCGCCAGCGCCTGGATGGTCGAACGCGCCTGCTCACGGCCGGTGACCGCCGATTTGGTGACGGTCGAAGTCCGCGCCACCTGGGTCGCGATCTCCCGGATCGAGGCGCTCAACTGTTCGGCCGCGACCGAAACGGTCTGCGAGCTGCCCAGCGCCTGGGTGGAGGCCGCGGCCACCGCCTGCGACTCCGCCGACAGCGACCTCGCGATCTCGGACAGGCTGGAGGCGGCCCGCTCGACGCCCTGGCTCGCCGCACTCGCGGTGTCGACCGAGCGGCCGGTCTCGCGCTCCACGGTTTCGGCCATCTGGTTCAGGGCAGAGCGCTTGGCGAGCACGGCTTCCTGCTCCTGGCGCTGCTGCTCCTCACGCAGGCGGGAATTCTCGACCGCCGCCTGCTTGAACACCAGAAGCGCGCCCGCCATCGAGCCGACCTCGTCCTGACGGTGCGCGAAAGGAATATCGGCGCCGAGATCGCCGGTCGCGAGCTTCTGCATCGCCCCGGTCATCCGCACGATCGGTCGCACCACGCCGACGGCAACGCCGAGCAGACCCGCGGCAATGAAGGCGAGGACGGCGGCGGAGACGCCGAGAAGGATGTAAAGCATCGAGCTGTCGCGGTCCGCGGCCAGCTTCTCCATGGCGGCATTCTGTTTGTTGGCGTTCTCGACGATGCTGTCGATGACGGCGCGG
Source organism: Bradyrhizobium sp. CB2312 (assembly GCF_029714425.1). Lineage (NCBI taxonomy): Bacteria > Pseudomonadati > Pseudomonadota > Alphaproteobacteria > Hyphomicrobiales > Nitrobacteraceae > Bradyrhizobium > Bradyrhizobium sp. CB2312. The sequence continues at coordinate 9,690,282 of NZ_CP121668.1, forward strand.
TGCGCGGTGTAGGCATCCTTGAGCTGCGCATAGGCGCGCTCGGCGGCAGCCGTATCCTTGGCCTTGAGGGCCGGCAGCACATGGTCGGACGCCTTCCAGAATTTCTGCACCTCGGCATCGGATTTTTGCACCAGGGCAGTCTTCAGGTCGGCCGAGAGGCTGGATGCGACCCAGTAAGCCTTGCGCTCGTCGTAATCCTTGCGGAGCTGGACCAGGCGCTCGCCATGGGCCGCCAGCTGATCCGGCTCGCGCATGGCGAGGGTGGCTTCGAGATAGGCCTCGATGACGTATTCCGGCGGCGGCAGGATGTCGGCGATGAGGTCATTGCCGAGCTTGATGTCGGAATAGAGCGGACCGCCGACCTTGAGTTCGCGTAGCGCATAGAGACTGGTGGAGACGACCGCGGTGAAGCCGATGGCCAGCACGATTCCGAACGCAATAATCGCGGACGACAACGACAGGCGAATTTTCATGGGGCAATCCGGGCGCGAATCAAATTCGCACTGACCCTAGACCGCTACGGTAAATACGGGCTTTCCTCGCGGAGAGGTTGCAGAAGAAAAGCTCCGGAGAACTACGGGAAGAAGTGCCGCCAATCGGTTTGGGTCAATGAACTGACGCTCAAACGCGCACCGGCTGCGATTTTGCGCTGAATGAGAAGCGCGTAGCGGCGACCGGGAGTCGCCGCTACGCATTGCCTTAGACGTCGAAGAACACCGTCTCGTTGTCGCCCTGAAGCCGCAGATCGAGCCGGTAGACCGGCTTGCCGGCTTCGCGCACCGCGGTCAGCGTGGCGCGGCGATCGGCCGGCACCAGCGCCAGCACGGGGTCGGCGGCGTTGCCGGCCTCGTCGCTGAAATAGATCCGGGTGTAGAGATGCCGCAGCATGCCGCGTCCGAACACCGCGAGCACGATGTGCGGCGCCTGCGGCTTGCCATCGGGATCCGGCACTGCGCCCGGCTTGATGGTGTCGAAGGAATAATTGCCGTCCTTGTCGGTGCCGCAGCGGGCAAAGCCGCGGAAGCTGGCGTTCGGCAGCGCGCGCTTGTCCTGCGGGTCGGCAAAGCGTCCCTGCGCATCCGCCTGCCAGATCTCCAGCATGACGTCGGGCACGACGACGCCGTCGCCGTCGAACACCCGGCCCTCGATGCGGATGCGGTCGCCGGTGACGTCGGGCGTCAGCGTCGAGTTGGTGAACGCGTCGTTCCACGCGTACTCGCCGTTCGGCGTCAGGCCGTATTTGAAGAACGGACCGACGGTCTGCGATGGCGTGATCCCATTGGGCTTCACAGAATCCTGCACTAGTGGTTCTCCATAGGCGTGGCGTTCTTGCCGCGCAGCACGATGTCAAAGCGGTAGCACAGCGCCCATTCGGGCTGGGTGTTCTCGAGGTCGAACGACGACACCATCCGCGCCCGCGCCTTCTCGTCCGGCACCGAGTTGAAGATCGGGTCGAACGGAAACAGCGGATCAGCAGGGAAATACATCTGCGTCACCAGGCGCGTGACGAAGGAATGGCCGAACACCGACAGATGGATGTGCGCGGGTCGCCAGGCGTTGTGGTGATTGCCCCAAGGGTAGGCGCCGGGCTTGATGGTGACGAAGCGGTAATAGCCGTCGGCATCGCTCACGGTGCGGCCCGCGCCGGTGAAATTCGGATCGAGCGGCGCCGGATGCTGGTCGCGGACATGGACATAGCGGCCGCAGGAATTGGCTTGCCAGATCTCGACCAGCGAATTCGGCACGCCGCGGCCGTCCTCGTCACGGACATGGCCGTGCACGATGATGCGCTCGCCGATCGGCTCGCCGGCATGCTGGGTGGTGAGGTCGTTGTCGCCCTTGCGCACGGTCTCGTGGCCATAGACCGGGCCGGTGAGCTCCGACAAGGTGTGGCGCATCGGGATCAAGGGCTTGTTCGGCGCGCGCTTGATCGAGCTCTTGTAGTCGGGCGACAGCGGCAGCGGATGCGCCTTGTTGCTGTCGGTGGGATAGATGAATGTCATTGGCGAACTCCTCCCCGGCCATTTTGGTCCGGCCGGTCAACGCTTCCGCCAATCATTATAGGATATAACTAATTGGGGGAAGCGGGTTTAAGCCTCCTGCGCCGACGCTATTTGATCGGCGGACGTGGCAGCACGGCTTCCCCAGCGTCGAGTCGGTAGGTGTGGTCGAGCGAGTACCAGGGCGTCGCGACGTCGGGCGCGGTCGGATGCGGCGCATCATGGCGCTGGAACTTGCCGATCAGCGCCTGCGTCACGCCGAACTGCACGTCGCTGTCGATATGCGGATCGGCGGGATCGTAGACCTGCGAGATCAGCACCTTGAATCCGGGCTTGAAGATCAGGGCGTGCAGATGCGCGGGTCGATAGGGGTGCCGGCTCTGCGCCTCCAACAGGCGCCCGACCACGCCGTTGGTCGGAATGGGATAGCCGACCATCATCACCGAACGGAAGGCGAAGCGCCCGTCTTGGTCGGTCGTGAACTTGCCGCGCAGGTTCATGTCGGCCTGCTCAGGGTCCTGGTTCTCATAAAGACCAACCGGTGAAGCATGCCAGACATCGATCTCGGCACCGGCGACGGGACGGCCGCCCTTGTCGACGACGCGGCCGCTCACGAACAGCGGCGCCCCCGGCGTTTCCGAGCGCACGATCGATCCGCCATTCTCGACCCGCGGCGAGTTCAGCCGCCAGAACGGCCCGAGCAGCGACTGGTCGGTTTCGGTATTACCGTTGTCGCCATTGTTGAGCAGGCACACCAGCGGAGAGACGCCCAGCGAGCCCGCCATCAGCACGACTTCGTTGTGCGTGTCGGTGGTCAGCTTACCGAGCTCGGCCACGATCGCGGTGGCATCGCGAAACTCCTTCTCGGTCAGGCGAACGTCGCGGACGAAGGCGTGGAGGTGCTTGACCAGCGAGACCATGATCTGGCGGAGCCGCGGATCGGATGTCCGCTCCATCACCGCCAGGGCTGCAGCCGTGACGTCCTGCTCGCGCTCGATGATCATGCTCGTCTCCCAACCACCCGGTCGTTCCGGGGCGCGAGTGAAACGAGCGGCCCGGACTCTTCACCTCGGCCCGCTTGCGGGGAGAGGTCGGATTGCGCAGCAATCCGGGTGAGGGGGTACAGGTCCCAAAGCCATCTCATCCGCGGAGAGATGCCCCTCACCCCAACCCTCTCCCCGTAAGAACGGGGAGAGGGGGAGGACAGAGTCTTAATTCAGCTTCTCGATCGCGACGGCCACACCCTGGCCGACGCCGACGCACATGGTGGCGAGCGCGAGCTTGCCGCCGCGCTTCTCCATGCCGTGCACGGCGGTGAGCGCGAGGCGCGCGCCGCTCATGCCGAGCGGATGGCCGAGCGCGATGGCGCCGCCATGCGGGTTGACGTAGTCGGCATCGTCGGCGACGCCGAGCTGGCGCATGCAGGCAATGCCCTGCGAAGCGAAGGCTTCGTTGAGCTCGATCAGGTCGAAATCGCTGATCTTCTTGCCCAGCCGCTCCATCAGCTTGCGGGTCGCGGGCACCGGGCCGATGCCCATGATGCGCGGCGGCACGCCGGCCGAAGCGAGGCCGAGAATGCGCGCGCGCGGCGTCAGACCATGCTTCTTCACCGCGGCCTCCGAGGCGAGGATCATGGCGGCGGCGCCGTCATTGACGCCCGACGCGTTGCCAGCGGTCACCGTGCCGGGATTGCGCACGATCGGCTTCAGTTTGGCCAAGCCTTCCAGCGTGGTCTCGGGACGCGGATGCTCGTCCTTGTCCACCATGATGGGACCAGCCTTGCCGCCGGGAATGGTGATCGGGATGATCTCTTCGGCGAAATAGCCGGCTGCGATCGCCTTGCCGGCGCGCTGCTGCGAGCGGATCGCGAAGGCGTCCTGGTCGGCACGCGAGACCTGGAACTCCTCGGCGACGTTCTCGCCGGTCTCGGGCATGGCATCGACGCCATACTGCGCCTTCAAGAGCGGATTGATGAAGCGCCAGCCGATCGTGGTGTCGAAGATCTCGGCGGAGCGCGAGAAGGCCTCCTGCGCCTTGCCCATCACGAAGGGCGCGCGGGTCATGGATTCGACGCCGCCAGCGATGGCCAGTTCGATCTCGCCGGAACGGATGGCGCGGCCTGCCGCACCGACCGCATCGAGGCCGGAGGCGCAGAGGCGGTTGAGCGTCTGGCCGGGAACCGAGTCCGGGAGGCCCGCCAGCAGGAGCGCCATGCGCGCGACGTTGCGGTTGTCTTCGCCGGCCTGGTTGGCGCAGCCGAAGAACACTTCGTCCACCTGCGCCCAATCGAGATTCGGGTGCTTGGCCATCAGCGCCTTGATTGGGGCCGCGGCGAGGTCGTCGGCGCGCACCTTGGCGAGCGAGCCGCCGAAACGGCCGATCGGGGTCCGCACGGCATCGCAGATAAAGACGTCACGCATCGTTGTTCTCCCTGAATGCCGCGATCCGGCCAAATTCTTCAATGTCGGCGGAGTATTAGGAGGGCGCCCGCGGCAGGTCAATTGACGGTTTCGCGGGCGGCGTATTCGACCGAAAGCCATGAAACCCAACCGTCATTCCGGGGCGCGACGAAGTCGCGAGCCCGGAATCCATAACCACGAGCCGGGGTTATGGATTCCGGGCCTGCGCCTGACGGCGCACCCCGGAATGACGACCGAGAATGTGGCGCTCATTATCCCGCCATACGGACAGCGTGGAAAACCCGCCCTTCCAAGTCAAACCGATAGGACGCTCAGGCGAAATTTTGTAGGTTGCGCCGCCCATGACCATGCAACAACCGATACCCGTACCGCCGCCCGACGAAGCGCCTGCCGCGCCGGCGGAAGCCGCCGCGCGCGTCACGCCAATGATGGAACAGTACCTTGAGATCAAGGCTGCGCATCAGGGCTTGCTGCTGTTCTACCGGATGGGCGATTTCTACGAGCTGTTCTTCGAGGATGCCGAGATCGCCTCGAAGACGCTCGGCATCGTGCTGACCAAGCGCGGCAAGCATCAGGGCAATGACATCCCGATGTGCGGCGTGCCGGTCGAGCGCTCCGAGGATTATCTGCACCGCCTGATCAGCGCCGGCCACCGGGTCGCGGTCTGCGAGCAGACCGAGGACCCTGCGGCGGCGAAAGCGCGCGGCAACAAGAGCGTCGTGCGCCGCGGCGTGGTGCGGCTGGTCACGCCGGGCACGCTGACCGAGGACACGCTGCTCGATGCGCGCGCCAACAATTACCTGCTGGCGATCGCGCGCGCGCGTTCGTCCGCCGGTGGCGACCGCTTCGGTCTCGCCTGGATCGACATCTCGACCGCCGAATTCATGGTCACCGAGGTTTCGGGTGGCGAGCTCGCCGCGACGCTGGCGCGCATCAACCCGAACGAGGCGATCGTCACCGACGCGCTCTATGGCGACAACGAGCTCAGCCAGACCCTGCGCGAATTGCCGGCGGTGACGCCGCTGACCCGCGACGTCTTCGATGGCGCTACTGCCGAGAAGCGCCTCTGCGACTATTTCGCGGTCGCGACCATGGATGGCCTGGCGCAGCTCACGCGGCTGGAAGCAACGGCTGCGGCCGCCGCTGTCACCTATGTCGACCGCACCCAGGTCGGCAAGCATCCGCCGCTGTCGCCGCCCGCGCGCGAGGCTTCCGGCGCCACCATGGCGATCGATCCGGCGACGCGCGCCAATCTCGAATTGACGCGGACGCTCGCCGGCGAGCGCCGCGGCTCGCTGCTCGATGCCATCGACTGCACGGTGACCTCGGCGGGCTCGCGCCTGCTGGCGCAGCGGCTCGCAGCGCCGCTGACGGACGCGCCGGCGATCGCACGGCGGCTCGACGCGGTCAGCACTTTCGCTGCCGACTCGGCCACACGCGAGGACATCCGCAGCATCCTGCGCGGCGCGCCCGACATGTCGCGCGCGCTGGCCCGCCTCTCGGTCGGCCGCGGCGGACCGCGCGACCTTGCGGGCATCCGCGACGGCATCATCGCCGCCGATCAGGTGCTGACGCGGCTTTCCGAGCTCGACCAACCGCCGCAGGAGATCACCGCCGTGATGGCAGCCTTGCAGCGGCCGTCGCGCGAGCTCGCATCCGAATTCGCCCGCGCGCTCGACGAGCAGCTGCCGCTGATCAAGCGCGACGGCGGCTTCGTCCGCCCGGGCTACGAGCCCGCGCTCGACGAAGCGCGAAACCTGCGCGATGCCTCGCGCCTCGTGGTCGCTTCGATGCAGGCGCGCTACGCCGACGACACCGGGGTCAAGGCGCTCAAGATCCGCCACAACAACGTGCTCGGCTATTTCGTCGAGGTCACCGCGCAGCATGGCGACAAGCTGATGTCGGCGCCGCTGAACGCGACCTTCATCCACCGCCAGACGCTGGCGGGCCAGGTCCGCTTCACCACGTCGGAGCTCGGCGAGATCGAGGCCAAGATCGCCAATGCCGGCGACCGCGCACTCAACCTCGAGCTCGAAATTTTTGAGAAGCTCTGCGCCAAGGCGCTCGAGATCAGCGACGATCTGCGCGCCGCGGCGCAAGGCTTTGCATTGCTCGACGTCGCGACCTCGCTGGCCAAGCTCGCCGTCGACGAGAACTATGTGCGGCCTGAGGTCGATTCGTCGCTCGCCTTCGCCATCGAAGCCGGCCGTCATCCCGTGGTCGAGCAGGCCTTGAGGCGCACTGGCGAGCCGTTCATCGCCAATGCCTGCGACCTCTCGCCTGGCCCAGCGCAAAAATCCGGCCAGCTCTGGCTGCTGACCGGTCCCAACATGGCGGGTAAATCGACCTTCCTGCGCCAGAACGCGCTGATTGCACTGCTGGCGCAGATCGGCAGCTTCGTGCCGGCGACGCGCGCGCGGATCGGCATCATCGACCGCCTGTTCTCGCGCGTCGGCGCCGCCGACGATCTCGCCCGCGGCCGCTCCACCTTCATGGTGGAGATGGTCGAGACCGCGGCGATCCTCAATCAAGCCGGCGAACGCTCGCTCGTCATCCTCGACGAGATCGGCCGCGGCACCGCGACCTTCGACGGCCTCTCGATCGCCTGGGCCGCGATCGAGCACCTGCACGAAAGCAACCGCTGCCGCACGCTGTTCGCGACGCATTATCACGAGCTGACCGCGCTCTCGGCCAAGCTGCCGCGGATGTTCAACGCGACCGTGCGGGTGAAGGAATGGCAGGGCAATGTCGTGTTCCTGCACGAGGTGCTGCCGGGCTCGGCCGACCGCTCCTACGGCATCCAGGTCGCCAAGCTCGCCGGCCTGCCGCCCGCCGTGATCACGCGCGCCAAATCCGTGCTCTCCAAGCTGGAGGCGCAGGACCGCGGCCAGACCGCGCGGGCGCTGGTGGACGACCTGCCGCTGTTCGCCGTCCCCTCCCGCGCCGCCGCGGAAGCCGTCCCGCCGACCGAGGCCGAGCTGCTGATGGAAGCCGTGACGGCGCTGCACCCGGACGAGATGTCGCCGCGCGAGGCGCTCGATGCGCTCTATGCGTTGAAGGCCAAGCTGCCGAAGCAGTGACGGTGCCGTAGGGTGGGCAAAGCGAAAGCGTGCCCACCATGTCACAGCCAAGATCGGATAGATGGTGGGCACGGCGCGCAAAGTGCGCGCCTTTGCCCACCCTACGATTCCGAGTGCTTGACTACGCCCGCGCCGCGATCGCTGCGGCTTCCGCGGCGGCGCGCTGCATGCTGGTCGACATCTCGTTCGTCACCGTGCTCTGCTCCTCGACGGCGGCGGCGGTCGAGGTCACGTATTCGCTGACGTTGTTGATGGCCTGCTTGATCGAGCCGAGCGCGCTGACGACGTCGCCGGAGATGCCGTTGAGGCTGCCGATCTCCTGGCCGATCTTGTCGGTCGCCTGCTTGGCCTGGTTGGCAAGGCTCTTCACTTCCGACGCAACCACCGCGAAGCCGCGGCCGGCCTCGCCGGCGCGGGCGGATTCGATCGTGGCGTTGAGCGCGAGCAGGTTGATCTGTCCGGTGATGCTGTTGATCATCTCGACGATGCCGCTCATCGCCTGCGCCGCCTCGGTGAGGCGCTGCGCCTGCGCGTCGGCGGCGGCGACCTGATCCACCGCGCTCATCGCGGTCTCGCGCGACTTGGTCATCGCCTCGGAGATCTCGCGCACCGAGGCGTTGAGCTCCTCGGAGCCGGCGGCGACCGATTCCATCATGCCGCGGACGCGCTCGTTGCCCATGCGGACCAGCACCTGCCGCGTGGTGTCGGTGGCGTATTTCACGACCTTGAACGGCTTGCCGTTGAGATCGAGGATCGGGTTGTAGGAGGCCTGGATGTAGACCTCCTTGCCGCCCTTGCCGATGCGCTTGTATTCGGCCGCTTGGTACTGGCCGCGGTTGAGCGCGGCCCAGAACTCGCGATAGGCCGCGCCGTCGCGCTCACTGGGCTCGACGAACATGCTGTGATGCTTGCCCTTGATCTCGGCCAGCGAATAGCCGAGCGCAGCGAGGAAGTTAGCGTTCGCCGTGATGATCGTGCCGTCCATGTTGAATTCGATCACGGCTTGGGCCTTGTCGATCGCCGCGATCTGACCGGCGAGATCGGCGTTCTTCAGCTTTTCCGCGGTAATGTCTGTTGCGTACTTGACCACGCCGAACGGCTTGCCGCTCTCGTCGAGTAGTGGATTGTACGAGGCGAGGATCCAGACCTCGCGGCCGCCCTTGCCGATACGCTTGAACTCGCCGGCCTGGTAGTCGCCGCGGTTGAGCTTGGCCCAGAACTCGCGATAGGCCGCACCGTCGCGTTCGGCGGGGGCGACGAACATGCTGTGATGCTTGCCCTGGATCTCGGCGAGCGAATAGCCGAGTGCCTTGCAGAAATTCTCGTTGGCGGCGACGACGGTGCCGTCGAGCTTGAATTCGATCACGGCCTGGGCGCGGCTGCTGGCGGCGATCTTCGAGGCGTCCGTCATGCTCCGGATCTTCTTCTCGGTGATGTCGGTCGCGATCTTGGCGACCATCACCGCCTTGCCGTTGCCGTCGAGCACCGGATTGTAGGATGCTTCGATCCAGACCTCATGGCCGTCCTTCGCGATTCGCTTGAACTCGCGCGCCTGATACTCGCCACGATTCAGTGCGGCCCAGAACGCCTTGTACTCGGAAGTTTCGCGCTGGTCGGCCGGCACGAACATGGAGTGATGCTTGCCCTGGATTTCCTCGAGCCTATAGCCGAGGGCATCGAGAAAATTCTTGTTGGCGGTGACGATCGTCCCATCAAGTTTGAATTCGATCATCGCCTGCGAGCGACCAATGGCATCGAGCCGCGCCTGCGCATCACTATGGGACTTGCGACCGAACATCCAAATGTCTCCTCGATGAGAAATCGTTTTACATGACGCAGCCAGCGTCGCTCTTGCGCTCGAAAATTTTCGGCTCGCCCGTCACTCGGGTGTACCGGAACCATAGGCCCGCATTTGATGAGGGCCGCCTCGACAGCCGACGGGTATATTTACGGACAAGGCGCAAAGATTAAATTAACGACGCTATCGAAATCGCGCAGCCAAGCACCGCAGTACTACTGGCCAATCCCCGCAAAAATTCCGTGTGGAATGCTTACGCTTCAATGCGCTGTCTTCGGCGCCCACTCCACCACAGCGTCAAGTTCCACGTCACGCAGGTTGCAAGCGCCAGAAAAAGACCAATCGCCGATCCAAATTTCACGACCGCAACGTGCATCACTGCAATCGCCATGCCGAATCCGAGCAGCCCCCAGGCGGAATTGGCGAGCACGGCAGCAGTCGGCGGACCGCCGATGCGCGGATGCAGGATCACCATGATGCTGGTGAACACGATCGGGTAGAGCGCGATGACGCCGCTCACCCGCGGGCCGACCCAGCCCGAGGTCGAGACCACGATCGCGACCAGCGTCGCCACCAGCGAGGCGCGGAACGGGATGTCGTACCAGCGGCGCGTCACCAGCGGCATCTTCGCATGCCGGTACTTTGCGAGCAGCGGAATGCAGATGCCGAAAGCGACCAGGTTCACGGCGAGGCCGGCCGTCAAGCTCCAGTCGAACAGGCGGATGATGGAGGCGAGCACGATCCACACCGCGACCGCGCTTCCGGCGCTCACCAGCAGATTGTTCCGCTGCGCCAGCATGACATAGGTGAGCCCGAGGACGATCGTCGCGGCGTTGACCGGAAGGCTGGCCAGCGCGCCTTGCGCGATGAAGGCGGCGTCATGGTCGATGGCGAGGAAGACATAGGATGGCCCCGCCGAGATCGGCAGCGTCGCCACCAGCGCGCCGATCACCGGGCCGGAGCGTTCGGTGATGATCGACGCCGACACGACGAACCCCGCCGCGATCGCCATGCGCAAGAGAAGAATGAGAATGAAGTGGAGGTCGAGGGACATTTTTTTGTTTTTGTCGTCGCGGACAGGCGAAGCGCCGATCCGGATGTAGGCGAAGTATTCTGTCCGTCATTCCGGGGCGCGCCGCTTGGGGCGAGCCCGGAATCCATAACCACAGGCCGTGGTGGTTAAAGAGCTGGAGCTACGACCGTCTGAAGTCACTGCGGCCTGGGGCTATGGGTCCCTCGGCTCGCGCCAAGCGGCGCGCCCCGGGACGACACCGATTGTTGGGTTAGGGCCTTCGCGTCACATCCGCTGCATTGACACCGAAACCTTCGGGCCGTTCTTGATGGTCTGGTAGACCACGCAGTAGCGCTCGGTGAGTTTCAGCAGGAGGTCGAGCTTGTCCTGCGGTGCATCGGTATCGACCTCGAAGCGCAGGCGGATCGCGGCGAAGCCGACCGGCGTCTCCTTGTCGACGCCGAGCGTGCCACGGAAATCCAGATCGCCCTCGGCATAGACGTTGCCGGTCTTCAGCGGCACCTCGATCGCGGTCGCCACCGATTTCAGCGTGACGCCGGCGCAGGCGACGAGGGCTTCCAGCAGCATGTCGCCGGAGCAGAGCTCGAGGCCGGAGCCGCCGGTGGCGGGGTGCAAACCGGCCATTGCGATGGCGCGGCCGGTCTCGACCTTGCAGGCGATGCCTTCGCTGTCGGTGGAGCCCTTGGCCTTCAGCGTGATCATCGCGGCCTTGGGATCGGTCTTGTAGCGTTCCTTGATCGGAGCCTGCATCTGGCGCAGTTCGGCGGCGTCCATGTTGTTCTCTCCCGGAAAATACGCCTGCCGATGTACCGGCTTAAGGAGCGAATGTCACCACCACATGGCCTGACCGGGACCCTGGGTTGCGTCACGGTCGGGCACGCTGCGGTCGAGCGAGCGGTCGAGTGACTTCAGCACACTCCGCTTGAAGGTCTCGAACAGCGGCGCGTTGCGGTCGCGCGGCCGGGCGAGATTGATCTCGATCTGGTCGAACAGCCGGCCCGGCCGCGGCCGCATCACCAGCACGCGGTCGGCCAGCACCACGGCCTCGTCGACGTCATGTGTGACGAGGATCAAGGTCGGGCGCGTGTCGGCCCAGAGATCGAGCAGATGATCCTGCAAATCCCTGCGGGTGAACGCATCGAGCGCCGAGAACGGCTCGTCGAGCAGCAGCACCTCGGGCTGCGGCACCAGCGCACGGGCGATCGCGACGCGCTGCGCCTGTCCGCCGGAGAGCTCGCGCGGCCACGCCTGTGCCTTGTCGGCGAGACCAACACGATCGAGCGCGCGCGCGACCTTGTCGCGCCGCTCGGCCGCCGGCAGATCGGCGAGCCCAAAACCGATATTGTCGGCGACGCTGAGCCAGGGCAGCAGCCGCGGCTCCTGGAAGATGATGCCGATCTTGGCGTGCGGCGAAGAGATCGCTTCGCTGTCGAGCGTCACCGTGCCGGAGCTGGCGCGGTCGAGGCCGGCGATGGCGCGCAGCAATGTGGACTTGCCGCAGCCCGAGCCGCCGATGATGGCGATGATCTCGCCCTGTTTGATCTCGGCGGAGAAGCGCGCCAGCGCCTCGACGCCGTTGGGATAGGTCTTGCTGACCCGGTCGAGTGCCAGCATCGCGTTAGGCTCCCCTCGCGCGGGAGAAGGCGTCCTGCCAGCGCAGGAATGGCGCGGCCGCGACCTCGATCAGCCAGTCGGTGAGCTTGCCGAGGATGGCGAAGATCACGATGGCGGCGAGAATCTGCGCAGGCTTGCCGAGCTGCTGGCCGTCGAGCAGGAGATAACCGAGACCTTCGGAGGCGCCGATCAGCTCGGCGGCGACCACGAACATCCAGCCGAGACCGAGACCGACGCGCAAGGACACGACATAGGCCGGCAGCACCGCCGGCAGCAGGATGCGCCGGATCATGGCAAAGCCGGAGAGGCGGAAGGTGCGGCCGACCTCGACGATCTTGCGATCGACCGACAGGATCGCACCCATCACGCCCAAATAAACCGGGAAGAACACGCCGACCGCGATCAGCGCGATCTTCGAGGTCTCGAAGATGCCGAGCCAGAGGATGAACAGCGGCACCCAGGCGAGCGAGGGGATCGCGCGCAGCGCCTGCACAGTCGGATCAAGCAGCCGCCGCGCCAGCGACCAATAGCCGGAGATGGCACCTAACAGCGTGCCCGCCACCACGCCGAAGGCAAAGCCGAGACCGACGCGCCACAGTGTCGCGGCGATGTGACGGACCAGCTCGCCGGAGCGGGCGAGCTCGGTGATGGTGGCGAACACGCGCGAGGGCGGCGGCACCAGGCGACCGTTGGACCAGCCCAGAAAAACCACGAGCTCCCAGCCGAGCGCAAGTGTGATCGGCAACAGCAGCCCCAGCATCGGCCGCCCATAGCGCGACAGCCGCGAGGGCGCGGCAGCACGTTCGGCGGGTTCCGAAGTTTGCTGCAGGACTGGCGCGTCAGAGATCATGGCCGGTAGGAAGCGCGTCTGATGAGGGAATGCAAGGGCGTGCGGCAATCTCGGTTGTCGCCCCGGACAAGCGAAGCGAAGATCCGGGGCCCATAACCACAGGACGATGTGGTTACGGGGACTCGGAGTGACCGCCTTCGCGCCAAACCACGCCCTGTGGCTATGGGTCCCGGGCTCGCTTCGCGCCCCGGGACGACGACGGAATTTGCTGCGCGCGCGTGCCTCTTCCCTGCCGACTAATTCGTCGGCAGCGGGACCTGGTCGTCGATCAGCGCATCTAGCGTCGCCTTCACGTCGACCTTGGCGTCGACGACGCCGGCTTGCTGGAGCGCGAGGCCGGCGGCGAGGATCGACTCGCGCTGGGGCGCGCCGATGCGGCTGTGGGTCAGCTCGGTGCGCTCCTTGAGCTGCTTGTCGACGACGGCCTCGGGCAGCTTCGTCACGGCGATGAAGGTCTTCTTCAGCTCGTCGTAATTCGCCAGCGAATATTTTCGCGCCTCCTCATATACCGCAAGCACGCGGCGGGCGGCGTCGGGATAGTCCTTCAAGAACTGCTCGCGCACATTGAGGATGCCCCAGGTGTTGGCGTCGGCCTTGCGATAGAACAGCTTTGCGCCCTCCTCGACCTCGGCCTGCGCCATCATCGGATCGAGACCGGCCCAGGCATCGACGTCGCCGCGGATCAGCGCGGTCTTGCCGTCGGCGTGCTGGAGCAGCACCGGCGTGATGTCCTTTTCGGTGAGACCGGCACCCAGCAGCGCGCGCACCAGGAAGATGTGCGGATCGGTGCCGCGCGTCACCGCGACGCGCTTGCCTTTGAGATCAGCGACATCAGCGATCTTGGAATCCTTGCCCGTCACCAGCGCGGTCCATTCGGGGCGCGAATAGACATAGATCGACTTGATCGGGTTACCGTTGATGCGCGCGACCAGCGCCGCCGAGCCGGCGGTCGAGCCGAAATCGATCGAGCCGGCGTTGAGGAATTCGAGCGCCTTGTTGGAGCCGGCCGACTGCACCCAGGTGATGGTGATGCCGTCCTTGGCGAACTCCTTCTCCAGAAGTCCCTTCTGCTTCAGGACCATCGACACCGGATTGTAGGTCGCCCAGTCGATGCGGATTTCCTTGAGCGGATCCGCCGCCTTTGCCGCGGGGGTCGCGGCGAGCGCAATGGCTCCCGCGAGCAGAATGCGTCGTGTCATCCAGGTCATACCCAGTCTCCTCCAAAACTTCATTGTTTTTCAATGAGTTATATCTAGAGGTCAACGAGAAAATCCGCCCCTTGAAAGCGTGGCGGCCGAGAACAGATTTGCCCAAAGCCGCACCTTTCCAGCATGGAACGACTATTGCCTGAGAATGGCGGGTGACAGCGCCTGTCACCTCTTATATCCGATGAGACTCTATATTCGGTGAGACATGGACAGCGTCGCGACTGAGCAGAAGCCTGAGGTGGACGATCGTTTCGATACCGCGCGGATCACCGTCGCGGTCGATGCCCTTGCCGAAAAGCATGAAGGACGCGAGGACGCGTTCCGCACCGCGGTCGCACAACTGCTCAAGGCCGAGCTGATCGCGGCGCGCGCCGCGGCGCAGGCGATCCTGCTGAAGGACCGTCACGGAAGGCGCTGTGCCGAGCGGCTGTGCCATGTGCAGGACGAGATCATCCGCATCCTCTATTCGGCAGCAACCCGCCATCTCTACCGCTCGCCGATTCCGAGTGGTGCCGAGCGCATGGCGGTGGTCGCGACCGGCGGCTATGGCCGCGGCCTGATGGCGCCCGAGTCCGACATCGATCTGCTCTTCATCCTGCCCTACAAGCAGACCGCCTGGGGCGAGCAGGTCGCCGAAGCCATTCTCTATTGCCTGTGGGACATGGGGTTGAAGGTCGGCCATGCCACGCGCTCGGTCGACGAATCGATCCGCCAGGCGCGCGGCGACATGACCATCCGCACCGCGATCCTGGAGACGCGCTTCCTCACCGGCGACCAGCCGCTCTACGACGAGCTGGTCGAGCGCTTCGACAAGGAAGTGGTGCAGGGCACCGCGTCCGAATTCGTCACCGCGAAGCTCGCCGAGCGCGAGGAGCGGCACCGTCGCGGCGGCCAGTCGCGCTATCTGGTCGAGCCCAACGTCAAGGACGGCAAGGGCGCGCTGCGCGACCTGCACACGCTGTTCTGGATTGCCAAATACGTCTATCGCGTGCGCGACACCGACGAGCTGGTCGAGCGCGGCGTCTTCGACGCGCAGGAATACCGCACCTTCCGCCGCTGCGCCGATTTCCTCTGGTCGGTGCGCTGCAATCTGCATTTCTACTGCGGCCGCGCCGAGGAGCGCCTCTCTTTCGACCTCCAGCGCGAGATCGCGATCCGGCTCGGCTACACCTCGCATCCCGGCATGCAGGACGTCGAGCGCTTCATGAAGCACTACTTCCTGGTCGCCAAGGACGTCGGCAACCTCACCGCCATCCTCTGTGCCAAGCTCGAGGACCAGCAGGCCAAGCCAGCGCCGGTCTTGAGCCGGATGATGGCGCGGCTGCGCCCGACGCCGGTGAAGCGGCGCGTGCCTGATAGCGACGACTTCATCGTCGACAACAACCGCATCAACGTCGCCGCACCCGACGTCTTCAAGCACGATCCGGTCAACCTGATCCGCATCTTCCGCCTCGCGCAGAAGAACAACCTCGCCTTCCATCCGGACGCGATGCGCGACGTGACACGCTCGCTCGGCCTGATCAACGCGCAGCTGCGCGAGAACTCCGAGGCCAACCGGCTGTTCATGGAGATCCTGACCTCCGACAATGCGGAGATCGTGCTGCGGCGGATGAACGAGACCGGCGTGCTCGGCCACTTCATCCGCGCCTTCGGCAAGATCGTCTCGATGATGCAGTTCAACATGTATCATCACTACACCGTCGACGAGCACCTGATCCGCTGCATCGGCTTCCTCCAGGACATCGAGCGCGGCGGCATCGAGGAGTTCACGCTCGCCAGCGACCTGATGCGCAAGACCCGCCCCGAGCACCGCGCGGTGATCTACATCGCCACGCTGCTGCACGACGTCGCCAAGGGCCGGCCCGAGGATCACTCGATCGCCGGCGCCAAGGTCGCGCGCCGACTGTGCCCGCGGCTCGGCTTCAGTCCGGCCGACACCGAGCTCGTGGCCTGGCTGATCGAGGAGCACCTCACGATGTCCACGGTCGCGCAGTCGCGCGACCTTTCGGATCGCAAGACCATCGAGAATTTCGCCGCCGTGGTGCAGTCGGTCGAGCAGATGAAGCTGCTCACCATCCTGACCACCGCCGACATCCGCGGCGTCGGTCCGGGCGTCTGGAACGGCTGGAAAGCGCAGCTGCTGCGTTCGCTGTATTACGAGACCGAGCCGGTGCTGACCGGCGGCTTCTCGGAAGTCGATCGCGGCAAGCGCCTCACGGCCGCCTACGCCGAATTCCGCAACGCCTTCGCCGAATGGCCGGCGGACGAGCTCGATGCCTATATCGCCCGGCACTATCCGGCCTACTGGCTCAAGGTCGAGCTGCCGCGAAAGATCCGCCACGCCCGCTTCGTGCGCTCGAGCGAGCAGGCCGGCCACAAGCTCGCGATCAATGTCGGCTTCGACGAGGTGCGCGGCGTCACCGAGCTGACGATCTTCGCAGCCGACCATCCCTGGCTGCTCTCGATCATCGCCGGTGCCTGCGCCTCGGCCGGCGCCAACATCGTCGACGCCCAGATCTACACCACGACCGACGGCCGCGCGCTCGACACCATCTCGATCTCCAGGGAATACGACCGCGACGAGGACGAGGGACGGCGCGCCACGCGGATCGGCGAGATGATCGAGGACGTGCTGGAAGGCAAGCTGCGCCTGCCCGAGGTGGTGGCGCGGCGCACCGTGCGCAGCAAGGCGCGGCCGTTCGTGATCGAGCCGGAGGTGACCATCAACAACCAATGGTCCGACCGCTACACCGTGATCGAGGTCTCCGGCCTCGACCGGCCCGGCCTGCTCTATGAGCTGACCACCGCGATCTCGAAGCTCAACCTCAACATTGCGTCAGCCCATGTCGCGACCTTCGGCGAGCGAGCCCGCGACGTGTTCTACGTTACCGACCTCCTGGGCGCACAGATCAATGCGCCGACGCGGCAGTCCGCGATCAAGAGCGCGCTGACCCATGTAATGGCCGGCGACAAGGCGGTGCAGCCGGCGGCGTGAAGCTGGTTGCGCGCATCTCTTTCCCTTCGTCATTCCGGGGCGCCGCGTAGCGGCGAGCCCGGAATCCACATCCACCAGCCGGGGTTATGGATTCCGGGCCTGGCCCTTCGGGCCCTCCCGGAATGACGAGTGGAGAGATTGGCCTGCATCAGGCCTTTAAATCTCCACCCCCTCATGCCGCAGCAGCCACCTCTTCCGCTCCAGCCCGCCGCCATATTTCACCAGCGAGCCATCCGCGCCGATCAGTCGGTGGCATGGCAGCACGACGCTGATCGGGTTGGAGCCGTTGGCGTGGCCGACGGCGCGAATGGCCTTCGGCATCTCGATCCTGGCGGCCATCGCGCCGTAGCTCATCGTCGTGCCGGCGGGAATCTTCGCCAGCGCGGTCCAGACCTTCTGCTGGAACGGCGTGCCGGCGATCCGCCATGCGATGCTTGAGAGCTGGCCGAGATCACCTTCGAAATAATTCGACAGCGCCGTCCGCATCTGGGTGGGCGCAGGCCGATCGGCCAGATCCACCGCGCCGTAGCGCAGGCGCAACAGCTCGCGCATGCGGTGCTCGTAATCCTCCCAATCGAGCGCACGAAGATTGCCCTCGGCATCGGTGACGAGCAGCGCGACCCCTATCGGTGTCGGCAGGCGATCGAGGCGGAAGCTTACAGACGGTCTGGTTGATCGAGCGGGCATTGCGGCACCATGGCGTCGAAACACAGCATCGCGTTTGCCATGGCGGCCGTGCTAACGTCCACCCGAAAGCTGACGCTTTGGGGGAGCTCACCTTGATTCTAATCGCCAATATCCTGGTGGCGCTGGTCGCCGCACTGCACGCCTACTTCCTGGTCCTGGAGATGTTCCTCTGGACCAAGCCGATGGGTTTGAAGGTGTTTCGCAACACGCCTGAGAAGGCCGAGATCACGAAAGTGCTCGCCGCCAACCAGGGACTCTATAACGGCTTCCTCGTCGCCGGCCTGATCTGGGGTCTGGTCCACGGCAATCCGGCGTTCGCGTTCCAGATCAAGGTTTTCTTCCTGCTCTGCGTGATCGTGGCCGGGGCTTACGGTGCAGCGACCGTCAGCACGCGCATCCTGATCGTGCAGGCGCTGCCAGCGGCGGTCGCCTTGGCTGCATTGTTCCTGGCCCAATAGTCCTGACCTGAGACGCTACAACGCCCGCCGCGATCCTTGCGCGGCACCTCGCGTTCCTCCACACTCTCCGGCAGCGATGGCGACCGTTGCAATCAACGGGAAAAGACCGTCGGCCGGAAAATCCCGTCAGGAGGAACATCCCAACATGAAGACTCGCAGAGCCTATCTAGCTGCCACGGCGGCGCTCGCCTTTGCGTTCTCCGCCAACCAAGCCCTCGCACAGAAGAAGTACGATACCGGTGCGAGCGACACCGAGATCAAGATCGGCCAGACCGTGCCGTTCTCCGGCGCCTACTCCGTCTACGCCAATATCGGCAAGACCCAGGCCGCCTACTTCAAGATGATCAATGATCAAGGCGGCATCAACGGCCGCAAGATCAACCTGATCCAGTATGACGACGCTTATTCGCCGCCGAAGACGGTCGAGCAGGTGCGCAAGCTCGTCGAAGGCGACGAGGTGCTGTTCACCTTCCAGATCATCGGCACCGCCGCCAACGCCGCGGTGCAGAAATATCTCAACGGCAAGAAGATCCCGCAGCTGCTCGCCTCGACCGGCGCTGCGCGCTTCAACGATCCGCAAAACTATCCCTGGACCATCGCCTACAATCCCAACTACGTGTCCGAGGGACGGATCTACGCGAAGTACATTCTCAAGGAGCATCCCAACGCCAAGATCGGCGTGCTCTACCAGAACGACGACATGGGCCGCGACTATCTCGCGGGCCTCAAGAGCGGCCTCGGCGACAAGGCCGCCAGCATGATCGTCGGCGAGGTCTCCTACGAGGTCACCGATCCCACGGTGGATTCGCAGGTGGTGAAGCTGAAGTCGATGGGCGTCGATCTGTTCTATGATGCCTCGACGCCCAAATTCGCGGCGCAGGCGATCAAGAAGCTCGCCGACCTCGGCTGGACGCCGGTGCATATCCTCGACATCAATGCGAGCCCGATCTCGGCGACTTTGAAGCCGGCCGGCCTCGACATCTCCAAGGGCATCATCTCGACCCAATACGGCAAGGAGCCGGGCGATCCGCAGTGGAAGGACGATCCCGGCGTGAAGGCGTTCTTCGCCTTCATGGACAAGTATTTCCCTGAAGGAGACAAGCTCAACACCGTCAACACCTATGCCTATTCGGTGGCGGAGCTGCTGGTGCAGGTGCTGAAGCAGTGCGGCGACGACCTGTCGCGCGAGAACGTGATGAAGCAGGTCGCCAACATCAAGGACTTCACCCCGAGCTTCGCGCTGCCCGGCATCAAGATCAACACCGGGCCGAACGACTACCGCGTCAACAAGCAGATGCAGATGATGAAGTTCAACGGCGAACGCTGGGAGCTGTTCGGACCGATCATCGAGGACACGGGTCCGTCGGGTTAGTTCGTCTCTTAGGCGGCAGCGGACGCTCTCTCGCTCCCTCCCCCCTTGCGGGAGGGTTGGGGAGAGGGGCGCCACACGGCAAGGCCTGTCGATCATGCCGTGACCGCGCTCTCCTCGCATTCGACTGCTGCGTCTGCGCTTCAAAGCACTGCTCTCGCCCGCGGCGACCCGTCTCCCTAGCCCTCCCCCGCAAGGGGGGAGGGAACGCAGCGGAGTGCGGGGCTGAAGTAATGCCTCTACGAACGGCTCGCCACGCCCACCTTGCGTCGCAGCAATCGTTCCTCCACACTCCTCCTCAGCGATGGCATCGGGCGCGCAGTGCGCCCGGCAGACCGTCGGAAAAACAAGCTGAGGAAATTGCGAATGAGGAATGGAATTCTGCATCTGGCCACGGCGACGGCGCTGACCCTCGCGCTGTCGATCTCTGCGGCCAATGCCCAGAAAAAATATGATCCGGGCGCGAGCGACACCGAGATCAAGGTCGGACAGACCGTGCCGTTCTCGGGACCGGCGTCGGCCTATGCGTCGATCGGCAAGACCCAGGCCGCCTATTTCAAGATGATCAACGACCAGGGCGGCATCAACGGCCGTAAGATCAATTTGATCCAGTATGACGATGCCTATTCGCCGCCGAAGGCCGTGGAGCAGGTGCGCAAGCTCGTCGAGAGCGACGAGGTGCTGCTGACCTTCCAGATCATCGGCACGCCCTCGAACGCGGCCGTGCAGAAATATCTCAATGCCAAGAAGGTACCGCAACTGTTCGCGGCGACCGGCGCCTCGAAGTTCACGGATCCCAAGAATTTCCCGTGGACCATGGGCTACAACCCGAACTACTTCGTCGAAGGCCGCATCTACGGCCAGTACATCATAAAGGAGCATCCGAACGCCAAGATCGGCGTG
Organism: Bradyrhizobium sp. CB2312; assembly: GCF_029714425.1. Taxonomy (NCBI): domain Bacteria; kingdom Pseudomonadati; phylum Pseudomonadota; class Alphaproteobacteria; order Hyphomicrobiales; family Nitrobacteraceae; genus Bradyrhizobium; species Bradyrhizobium sp. CB2312. The sequence goes on from NZ_CP121668.1 coordinate 9,710,697, forward strand.
CTCTATCAGAATGACGACCTCGGCAAGGACTATCTGAACGGCCTCAAGGCCGGCCTCGGCGACAAGGCCGCCAAGATGATCGTGACCGAAGCATCCTACGAGGTCTCCGATCCGACCGTGGATTCGCAGATCCTCAAGATCAAGGACGCCGGCGCCGATCTGTTCTTCAGCGCCACCACGCCGAAGCAGGCGGCACAGGCGATCAAGAAGATCGCCGAGCTCGGCTGGCATCCGGTGCAGATCGTCGACATCAACGCCACCTCGGTCGGCGCGGTGATGAAGCCGGCGGGGCTCGAGGCCGCCAAGGGCGTCATCAGCGTCAATTACGGCAAGGATCCGCTCGATCCGACCTGGAAGGACGACGCCGGCATGAAGCGCTATCTCGACTTCATGGCGAAGTATTATCCCGACGGCGACAAGGATTCGAACTTCAACACCTACGGCTACGGCACCGCCCAGCTGCTTGCCCACGTGCTCCAGCAGTGCGGCGACAACCTGACGCGCGAGAACGTCATGAAGCAGGCGGCCTCGCTGAAGGACGTCACCGGCGACATCGCTCTACCCGGCATCAAGGCCAACACCTCGGCCACCGACTACCGGGTCAACAAGCAGCTTCAGATGATGAAGTTCAACGGCGAGCGCTGGGAGCTGTTCGGCCCGATCCTGGAGGATGCGGGGCCGGCGGGTTAGTTCTCGGAAACAACTTCCTCGACGACGTCATGCCCGGGCTTGTCCCGGGCATCCACCTTCTTGGGGCGACAACGGAAGGCGTGGATGGCCGGGTCAAGCCCGGCCATGACGATGGAGAGAGATTCGCCCAATGGCATTCACTCCGGTATCTCCCCAAAATTCTTGCCCACCGGCAGCACGGCGTGGCGGATCAGGCGCGAGTCCTCCACCGCCGCCTGCCGGTGCTTCACCGCCTCGCGATAGACGGGATCGCGGATCATCTCGACGAAGGCGGCGACGCTCGGGTATTCCGCGATGAAGCAATGGTCCCAGCGCTCCTCCTGCGGGCCGATCAGCATCAGCTCGAATTTGCCCTGCCAGACGATGCGACCGCCGAGGCGTTCGAACACCGGACCGCTCTCCCGGCCATAGGCCGCATAGGCTTCCGCGCCGCTGGCCTTGCGGCCATCGGGATAGGCGGCTTCCTTCCGCAACCGGACCAGGTTGAGCATGTGGATCGGACCCGGGCGGTCGTTGTCCCGGAACTGTGCGAAAATCTCCTTGGTCGGATCGATGTGGCCCATGCGATCTCCCTCTTCTTTACGCATTCGATCCTAACTCCAACGCCCGCGAAGCGGAACTGCGGCGGGCGAAGGCCGCATCTCCTAATCGCGCGTTAACGCCGGGGTAACCGGGCCTTAAACAGCGACCGCTAGCGTGCGGCGGGGCGGTCTGACCGGGCGTTTTGCGTATGGCGTGGGGAAAGAAAAAAGGTGGGCGGAAGGAGCCGTTGTTCGGCTTGCCTGCTGCGCTCGCCGATCTGCGCCTGACCGCCGCGGACCGCATCCCCGGCGGCGACGACACGCCGAAGAAATCCGCCAAATCATCCGCCAAGCGCAAAGCCGACGAGCCCGACGAGGAGCCGCCGCGCGAGCGGAAGGCTCAGGCGAGCCGCAGCGGCGCCAAGCGCCGCTCGAAATCGCGCGGAGGGTTCCGCCTCGGCCGGCTGGTCTATTGGGGCGCGGTGCTGAGCCTGTGGGGCGTGATCGCCGTGATCGGCGTCGTGATCTATGTCGGCGCCCATCTGCCGCCGATCCAGTCGCTGGAGATTCCCAAGCGCCCGCCGACGATCCAGATCGTCGGCATCGACGGCAGCATGCTGGCGCAGCGCGGCGAGATGGCCGGCGCCAATGTCGCGCTGAAGGATCTGCCGCCCTATCTGCCGAAGGCGTTCATCGCGATCGAGGACCGCCGCTTCTATTCGCATTTCGGCATCGATCCGATCGGCATCCTGCGCGCCCTCGTCACCAACGTGCTCCATCGCGGCGTGTCGCAGGGCGGCTCCACTCTGACGCAGCAGCTCGCCAAGAACCTGTTCCTGACCCAGGAGCGGACCATGCAGCGCAAGCTGCAGGAGGCGGAGCTGGCGATCTGGCTGGAGCGCAAGCATTCCAAGAACGATATCCTGGAGCTCTATCTCAACCGCGTCTATTTCGGCTCCGGCGCCTACGGCGTCGAAGCAGCCGCGCAGAAATATTTCGGCAAGTCGGCCAAGAACGTCACGGTCGCGGAAGCCGCGATGCTGGCCGGTCTCGTCAAATCGCCCTCGCGCCTTGCGCCCAACCGCAACCCCGAAGGCGCCGAAGCGCGCGCCCAGGTCGTGCTCGCGGCGATGGCGGACGCGAAGTTCATCACCGACGCGCAGGCCCAAGCCTCGATCGGTCATCCCTCCTACAATGTGAAGCCGGCCGGCGCCGGCACGGTCAACTATGTCGCCGACTGGATCGGCGAGGTGCTGGACGATCTGGTCGGCCAGATCGACGAGAGCATCAAGGTCGAGACCACGATCGATCCGAAGCTGCAGAGCGTCGCCGAAGCCGCCATCATCGACGAGCTCGCGGCCAAGAGCGTGAAGTTCAATGTCAGCCAGGGTGCGCTGGTGGCGATGACGCCCGACGGCGCAGTGCGCGCCATGGTCGGCGGGCGGAACTATTCCGACAGCCAGTACAACCGCGCGGTCACGGCCAAGCGGCAGCCGGGCTCGTCGTTCAAGCCGTTCGTGTACCTCACCGCGCTCGAACAGGGCCTGACGCCGGATACCGTGCGCCAGGACGCGCCGATCGAGGTCAAGGGCTGGAAGCCCGAGAACTACACCCATGAATATTTCGGCGCGGTGACGCTGACCCAGGCGCTGGCGATGTCGCTCAACACGGTCGCGATCCGCCTCGGTCTCGAGGTCGGGCCGAAGAACGTGGTGCGCACCGCGCACCGGCTCGGCATCTCCTCGAAACTCGAGCCCAACGCCTCGATCGCGCTCGGCACCTCCGAGGTCTCGGTGGTCGAGCTGGTCGGCGCCTATGCGCCCTTCGCCAATGGCGGCTTGGCCGTCACCCCGCATGTGGTGACGCGGATCAGGACGCTCAGCGGCAAGCTGCTCTACATGCGCCAGCCCGACGAGCGCAATCAGGTGATCGATCCCCGCTATGTCGGCATGATGAACGCGATGATGCGGGAGACGCTGATATCGGGCACCGCGAAGAAGGCGGAGATCCCGGGCTGGCCGGCGGCCGGCAAGACCGGCACCAGCCAGGATTATCGCGACGCCTGGTTCATCGGTTACACCGCCAGCCTCGTCACCGGCGTCTGGCTCGGCAATGACGATAACTCGCCGACCAAGAAGGCGACCGGCGGCGGCCTGCCGGTCGAAGTCTGGTCGCGCTTCATGAGGACGGCACACGAAGGCGTGCCGGTGGCGAACCTACCCAACTCGCAAGCCAGCTGGGGCCTGTCGAACCTCGCGCAGGCGGCCTCGCAGGTCTCGCCGCCGACACCGGCCGCGCCTGGACCCGCACCGGCGCCGGTGAGCAATGGCGGCTATCGCCCGCCACCGCCGACGCGCGCCAATGTGCGGCCGGAAGCCGCCGCGGGCCTGGATGGCTGGCTGATGGACCGGCTGTTTGGCGGGAATCGATAGCTTTGGCTTGAGGTCATCAAGGCCTCCAAACTCAAACTGCGAAAACAACCCCATGCACAGTAGGCGGTGATATCAGGCGCTGTGCGCGGCGGATGGTACGAAGCGCTTGACGCGGCGGGGTAAATCACGCGTCTCGCGCAATCATCGCGAAGTGTGGCGAGAATCGAGCAAGACGCGCGGACGTCCCCTCCTTCACCGTTGTCATTCCCCGCCACCGGGTCTCGCCTTCGGCGAGCCCGATGACAGGCTCCGGCGGGGAATCCAGTACGCCGCGACCTCTCGACTCAATCACTGGCGCTGGTGGAATACTGGATCGCCCGCCTTCGCGGGCGATGACGGTGCTTGCTAGGCTGGTAGCTCGCGCATCTGCCGCCTCCGGTTCGGCAAGTCCTGCCTAGCGCGGCAAGATTCTCCGCGGGCCGCAGCTCCCCGAAAGCAAAAACATCAATCTCTTCAAACCCCCCGTCAACGGCCCGGGATTTGCTCTCACAGGTTGTGCGAGCACAGGAGAGCGTTCCATGATTTCAGGTGTATCCAACGGCGCGTTGCCTCAGCTGCGGCCCGCGTCAACGTCAGCTTCAAATGCGGCATCGGGTCTCCAGCCGGTGGCACCGGATGCGACTGACACGGCGACCAGCGGCTTCCGGATCGACGTCTCCCAAGTCAAGCCGCTGACTGCCAAGCCGATATCGGCGGTAGATGATCCCGTCCTGCACGACCTCATGGCAACGCACTGGCTGATCTCCCATGAGACGAATGCCCCCCAAGATGTCGTCGCCGACAATGCACCTCAGAACGTTTATGCTCAGGTCAAAGTCGACGGCAAAGTGGTGGCCACTTTGTACAATGCCGGGTCCTCGGCGATGACCAATCAAGCGGCCGCCAAGATCGGCAAGCTCGAGGATCCTCCAGGTCTGAGCGGACCGGATCTGGCGCAGTGGCGGGCCGACCAATACGCCGAGCGGCTTGGCGGCACCGTCGAAAAGGCGCCGACCGCCATCACGCAATCGCAGTGGACACCGCGTGAAAGCAGATCCACGGACTATAGCCGCGAGCAGCTCGATGCTGCGTTCCAGGCGATGCTGGCGGAGGGGCAGAGGGCGACAGCACAGCAGCAAGCGTCGTATCTGGCATCACGCGCGCAGGCGGGTACGAGCGCGGATTTCAGTGCGTGAGTGTTGGCTTGATGCCGCCCCGCTCTCCACTGTCATTCCCCGCCACCGGGTCTCGCCTTCGGCGAGCCCGATGACAGGCTCCGGCGGGGAATCCAGTACTCCGCGGCTTATCGGCTTAACAAGAACTGCCTCTGGAATACTGGATCGCCCGCTCCAGTGCGCAAGTGCGCACAAGGCGGGCGATGACAGCGTCAGATGAGGCAACAGCGAGGCTTAACTCTCAGCCGAGCCCTAATCCTCGGCCCCGTACCGGTGCAGATCGTTACCGTACGTGTCGAGCCACTTCTTGGCGCGCTCCATCGACGGGCAGATCTTGCCGCAGACGCGCCAGAACCGCGCCGAGTGATTCATCTCGACGAGATGGGCGACCTCGTGGGCGGCGAGATAGTCGAGCACGAAGGGCGGCGCGAGGATCAGGCGCCAGGAGAACGACAGCGAGCCCGCCGAGGTGCAGGAACCCCAGCGGCTGGATTGATCGCGGATCGAGAGCCGCTTGACCCTGACGCCGAGCTCGGCGGCATGGACCTCGGCCGAGCGCTGCAGATCGCGGCGCGCCTCGCGCTTGAGGAAGTCGCCGACGCGGCGATCGACATGATCGAGCCCGCCGGCGACGCAGAGAATGCGTTCGCCGCTGTCACGCATCTCGGTCCACACCGTGCCGCGCTGGCCAGCGCGATGAACGATGCGATGTGGCGTGCCGCGAAGCGGTATCACTGTGCCAGGCTGAAACGGCGCAGCCTTCGGCAAACGGCCGAGACGAGCCGCGATCCACGCGCCGTGACGCTGCGCGAAGTCTTTTGCTTCGACGAGCGTGCCGCGCGGCGGCATGGTGAGGATGGCTTCGCGGTCGCTCGGATGAATTCTGAGCGTGTAACGGCGCGCTCGGCGATGTCTGCGCAGCCGAATCGCAAAAAATTGCGATCCGTGGGTGATGACGAGGGTCTTTGGTTCGTGGGGCCGCCGATAGAGGAGCGCGCGTGTGGCCATGTCTGTGAGTCCGGGGAGCAGGAGTTCGCCCGGATTCTGCCATAACCGCCGCCAGGGAAAGCGCTCGGCGCAAAAACAAATCATTTGCCCAATATACAGGGGTCTGACGTCCGGGAGACCCTACAGACTGGGGTTGGAACCCGCTTTTTTCGCCCCCGCTGGACGCATGCGGCACCCCCAAGGGGTGAGGATGGACTCACTCCTAGAGCGCTACCTAAATACCTCGAATCTGGCGGGAACCAGGCCCTCCTGGAACCTCCGGGAGGGGCTGAAATTTCGACGGGAAAGCCGAAATCGGCGATTAGAGCCGTCCCGATGTAATCGGAACGGCTCTAGATTCTTCTTTTGACGCGTTTTCTTTACGCGAACCGGTCGCCACTTCGCTCGAAAACGCTGTTACTCGGCCGCGAGAGCCTGCAATGAGGTCGGATTCGCCGCCGAGACCATGAAGTCATGGATGCGCGGCACGATTTCCGACTTGAAGCGCGATCCGTTGAACACGCCGTAATGTCCAACGCCCTTCTGGACGTAATGAACGCGGCGATGATCGGGAATCGAACTGCACAAAGTGTGCGTCGCTTCGGTCTGACCTAGCCCTGAGATGTCGTCGTTCTCGCCTTCGACCGTCATCAATGCGACGCGAGTGACCTTGGACGGATCGACGCGCGTTCCGCGATGGGTCATCTCGCCCTTCGGCAGCGCGTGCTTCACGAACACGGTGTCGACGGTCTGGAGGTAATACTCGGCCGAGAGGTCCATCACCGCGAGATATTCGTCGTAGAAGTCGCGGTGCTTGTCGACGAGGTCGCCGTCGCCCTTCACGAGGTTGGCGAACAGGCGCTTGTGGGCGTCCATATGCCGATCGAGGTTCATGCTGATGAACCCGTTGAGCTGGAGGAAGCCCGGATAGACGTCGCGCATCATGCCCGGATGCGGGAACGGCACCTTGGTGATGACGGTGTTGCGGAACCAGTCGATGCCGCGCTCCTGCGCGAGCTTGTTCACCCCGGTCGGATTGCGGCGGGTGTCGATCGGGCCGCCCATCAGCGTCATCGAGGTCGGCACGAACGGATCGCGCCGCGCCTCCATGATCGAGACAGCCGCGACGACCGGCACGGAGGGCTGGCACACCGCCATCACGTGGGTGTTGCCGCCGAGGACGTGCAGCATCTCGATGACATAGTCGATGTAATCGTCGAGATCGAAGCGGCCTTCGCTGAGCGGCACCATGCGTGCATCGGCCCAATCGGTGATGTAGACTTCATGCGCCGGGAGGAAGGCCTCGACCGTGCCGCGCAGCAGGGTCGCATAGTGGCCGGACATCGGCGCCACGATCAGCACGCGCGGCTGCGGGCTGCGCAGCGGACGGGCGAACTTGCGATCAAAGTAGAGCAGCTTGCAGAACGGCTTTTCCCAGACCGAGCGGACCTCGACGGGGACGCGGATGCCGTTGACCTCGGTGTCGTCGAGGCCCCATTCCGGCTTGCCGTAACGGCGCGTGGTGCGCTCGAACAATTCGCAGGCGGCGGCGACGGACTTGCCGACCTCGGTGCGCGCCCATGGATTGAGGGGATTCTGAAACAGCAGCTTGGTCGCATCGGTGACCGCACGCGCCGGATTGAGAGAGGCCTGTGCCATCTCGTACATCCAGTACATCGGCGTCGTCAGGACCGGACTGCCTTCTGCAGCCAGGGGCGGCGCGCCGCCGAACTCACCAATAGGCATCGTCATATCCCTCTTCGCATCGCAGCATACTGCCGAATGCGTAATATTGCGTCAATGCATGGTCCCGTACATCTACGGAGCGAACAGGGTTAAATCAGCCTGAATCCACGGGAAAGTGACGTTATTCGCCAGCCGAGAGCAGTGAGCCGTGCTTTTTGGCGCTGCGCAAAAGGGCAAGGAATGCCCCAAAAGAGGCGACCAGAAGCACCGCGTTGATGACCAACGCATCCAGCATCAGATCGCTCCTAAAGGTGTTCTCGATCAGCAGCGCGCGCATCCCTTCGAACACGTAGGTCGGCGGCAGCGCCCAGGCGACATATTGCAGCCAGACCGGCAGCACGCTGACCGGATAATAGATGCAGGCGAGCGGCATGACCGCGAACATCAGGGTCCAGACGATGCTCTCCGCGCCGAGGCCGTTTCGTACGACCAGGCCGGAGACGAAGATCCCGACCGACCAGCTGGTGAAGATCAGATTGCAGAAGAACGCGATCAGCGGCAGGCCGAGGGCATAGACGTTGAAGTGAAACAGGAACAGCGCCAGCAACGTCATCGGGATGACGCCGATGGCGAGCCGGATCAGGCTCATGATCATCAGCGACAGCAGAAACTCGATCGGCTTGAGCGGGCTCATCATGAGATTGCCGAGGTTGCGCGCCCACATCTCTTCCAGGAAGGAGATGGAGAAGCCGAGCTGGCCACGGAACAGGATGTCCCAGAGGATGACGGCGCCGATCAGCGTGCCGCCGGCGCGCGCGAAGAAGTTGGCGTTCTGCGCGATATAGAGCTGGAGGAAGCCCCAGGTGATGACCTGCAGCGCCGGCCAGTACAGCAATTCGAGCAGCCGCGGCCAGGACGACAGCAGCAGGTACCAGTAGCGCAGGATCATCGCGCCGATGCGGTGGGCGGAGATGCCGCGGTGGAGGGTGATGTCGGTCATCGCAGCAACCCCCGGCCCGGATTAACTCCTGTCATTCCGGGGCGCGCGGAGCGCGAGCCCGGAATCCATAACCACAAGCGGCGGCTGCGGGTCGAGACTGGTAACCCCGAGTCTTCGCCAAATTCGATCCTGTGGCTATGGATCCCGGGCTCGCGACTTTGTCGCGCCCCGGGATGACAGCCTCCATCCGGGCTACGTAAAAGCCCCCTCATCTCGCCGCCTCCTTCGCGCCGTTGACGCGGCCGCGCGCGACGTCCAGGAACACCTCCTCCAGCGTGGTGCGGTTGTAGCGGGCCATGATGGCCTCCGGCGTGTCGTCGTCCTCGATGCGGCCGCGCTTCATGATGATGACGCGGTCGCAGAGCCGCTCGACCTCGAGCATGTTGTGCGAGGCCAGGAGGATGGTGGCGTTGTTTTCCTTGCGATAGCTCTCGAGATGGGCCCGCACCCAATCGGCGGTGTCCGGATCGAGCGAGGCGGTCGGCTCGTCCAGCAGCAGCAATTCGGGCTGGTTGATCAGCGCTTTCGCCAGCGCGACGCGGGTCTTCTGCCCGGCGGAGAGTTTTCCGTTGGCGCGATCGATGAAATCCGTGAGGTCGAGATCGTCGGCGAGCTTTGCGATGCGATCCGAGAGATGCTTGACTGCGTACAGCTTGCCGAAAACTGTCAGGTTCTGGCGCACCGTGAGCCGCATCGGCATGTCGACATAGGGGCTCTCGAAATTCATCCGCCCCAGCACGGCAGCGCTCTCCTCGGGCATCTCATGACCGAGCACCTGCACGCGGCCGGAGGTCGGCAGCACCAGGCCCATGATCATGGCGATGGTCGTGGTCTTGCCGGCGCCGTTGCCGCCAAGCAGCCCGGTGATGCTGCCGCGCGGCAGCGAAAACGAGATGCCGTCGACGGCGCGGGTCTGCTTGTAGACCTTGACCAGATGATCGACAGCAATCGCCGGGGAGCTGTGCTCCGCGACAGTCGGCCGACTTGAAGCCTTGCCATTCTCGGTCATGCTGGCCGTTCTTCTGCTATTGCAGCGGATAGCGCAAGGCTTGTAATCCGGTGGTTCCGCCAGCCCTGCGCTTGTGATCGAGAAGGCACCGCCACATTGGCCGATATGACCGAAATCGCCGCTTCCGGCTTCCGCCCCGCGCAGCGGCATATCCGGCTCGACACGATCCTGCGGCTGCGCTGGCTCGCGGTGCTCGGCCAGCTTGCCGCGATCTTCATCGTGGCGCAGGGGCTGGAGTTCAACGTCGAGATCGTCCCCTGCGTCAGCATCATCGCCCTGTCGGCGGCGCTCAATCTGGGACTCCAGACCGCGGCCAATCCGATGCAGCGGCTGGAGCCGATGCAGGCGGCCGGGCTGCTCGCGCTGAACATCGTGGAGCTGGCTGGGCTGTTGTTCTTCACCGGCGGACTGCAGAACCCGTTCTCGTTCCTTTTCCTCGCGCCGGTGCTGATCTCGGCGACCGCGCTGCCGGCCCGCTTCACCTTCGGCCTCGGCCTGCTGGCCGTTGCCTGCGCATCGATCCTGTTCTTCTTCCATTTTCCGCTGCCGTGGGATTCCGACGATCCCCTGGTGCTGCCGCCGATCTATCTTGTCGGCGTCTGGCTCTCGATCGTGCTCGCGATCGGCGTCACCAGTCTCTATTCCTTCCAGGTGACCGAGGAGGCGCGCAAGCTTGCGGACGCGCTGGCCGCGACCGAGCTGGTGCTGACGCGCGAGCAGCATCTGACCCAGCTCGACGGCCTCGCCGCCGCCGCCGCGCACGAGCTCGGCACGCCGCTCGCGACCATCTTCCTGATCTCGCGCGAACTGGAAAAGACCGTGAAGGATCCGGTCTTTGCCGGCGATTTGAAGACGCTGCGCGAGCAGACCCAGCGCTGCCGCGACATATTGAGCAAGATTACCCAGCTCTCCTCCACCGGCGCGCCGTTCGACCGCATGAAGCTGTCCGAGCTGATCGAGGAAGTGGTGGCCCCGCACCGCGATTTCGGCGTCGAGATCAAGGTGCGGATCGCGGTGACGGCCGCCGCCGAGCCGGTCGGCTCGCGCAATCCGGCGGTCCTTTACGGCGTCGGCAACATCGTCGAGAACGCGGTCGATTTCGCCCACACCACCGTCGAGGTGAATGCCTGGTGGAACAAGGACGCGATCGAGCTCGTGATCTCCGACGACGGCCCCGGCATTCCGCCCGATATCCTTAACAGGATCGGTGAGCCCTATCTGTCGCGGCGGCGCACCGTCGATGACGGCGGTGGCGATCAGCGCGGCCTCGGACTTGGCGTATTTATCGCGCGCACGCTGCTTGAGCGTACCGGTGCCAAGGTCTCGTTTACCAACCGGACCTTTCCGGAACACGGTGCAGTGGTCCAGGTCACGTGGCCGCGGGAGCGTTTTGAGGCTATCGAGACGCTCGAAGAAACAATAGGATAGACCGCGACCTTGCGTCGCACAGCAGGGCCGATCGACTATCGGCGGCCTTGGCACCGCCCGATTGCGACGCCATATGTAGATGCGCTGGAGAGAGGACAACACCTTGAACGCCATCGCCGAACTGAACGAACAGGCCGACCGCTCGCTGCTCATCGTGGAAGACGACAAGCCGTTCCTGGAGCGGTTGTCGCGCGCGATGGAGACACGCGGTTTTGCGGTGACCTCGTGCGATACCGTTTCGGACGGTCTTGCCCAGATCGGCAAGGCGGCGCCGGCATTCGCCGTCGTCGACTTGCGGCTTGGTGACGGCAACGGTCTCGACGTGGTCTCGGCGCTGAAGAAGAAGCGTCCCGACGCGCGCGCGATCGTGCTGACCGGCTATGGCAACATCGCCACCGCCGTGACCGCGGTGAAGATGGGCGCGATCGATTATCTCTCCAAGCCCGCGGATGCCGACGACGTCGTCGCCGCGCTGCTCTCGACCAACGCGGAGAAATCCGAGCTGCCGGCCAACCCGATGTCGGCCGACCGCGTCCGCTGGGAGCACATCCAGCGCATCTACGAGATGTGCAACCGCAACGTCTCGGAAACCGCGCGCCGGCTCAACATGCACCGCCGCACGCTGCAGCGGATTCTCGCCAAGCGCGCGCCGCGATAACGGTGTCGTAGGGTGGGCAAAGGCGCACAGCGCCGTGCCCACCATCTCTAATTGGTGGGCACGCTTTCGCTTTGCCCACCCTACGGCACCTGTGTAGCCCGGATGGAGCGCAGCGTAATCCGGGAATCTTGCGCCAGGATACAGCCGTCCCGGATTGCGCTGCGCTCCATCCGGGCTACGAAATCATTCCCAAAAATCCGCGTGGCCTTGCGGATCGACCAGGCGGTTGATCCGTAACGCCGCCGCCATGGCAAAGCGCACCGTCATCTGCTTGCGCGTCGGCGCGGGCAGCTTGTGCTCGGGGGCCTCGCACTGCATGTGCGCGCCGTAGGCGTCGGCGATGATCAGGCCGGTATCTTCAGGAAAGATCTCGCAGGGCAGATCTTGCGTGAAGGCAAAGAACAGCCGGTCGCAATGGGCGCGGTATTCGTGCCATTTCTGATCGGCGCGCAGATCCTCGACCGACGATTTGATCTCGACGATCCAGATCTCGCCGCGCTCGTTCAGCGCCACGAGATCGGCACGCCGGCCCGAGGGCAGCGGCAATTCGCTGATGCAGGAAAAGCCGAGCGAGCGCAGGAGCCGCGCGGTGCCGCGCGCGATGGCGAGCGCGGTTTCGGATTGGCGCCGGTCCGGCGGCGGAACAAGGGCAATGTTGCGGGCGGTGTTGTCCATGGCGGGAGATTAGCCGATTCCGTTGTGCCCGTCATTCCGGGGCGCGACGTAGTCGCGAGCTATGATGCGCAATTGCGCATCTGAGAATCCATAGCCACAGGGTGGAGTTGTGGAGCGAAGTGGTCACTCCTGATCTTCGCAAAACTACTCCCTGTGGTTATGGGTCCCGGGCTCGCGCGTTGCGCGCCCCGGGACGACACCGAGTGTGAGGTGACGCGCGGAACCTCCCCTCCTCCACGCACTTATCACGCAGCCGCCACACCTCGGCGGGACCATCGAGGCTGCCCGCGCATGATCGACGATCTCTGGTACAAGAACGGCGTGATCTATTGCCTGTCCGTCGGCACCTATATGGATGCGAACGGCGACGGCGTCGGCGATTTCAAGGGCCTGCTCCGCCGGCTCGACTATCTGCACGGGCTCGGCATCACCACGATCTGGCTGATGCCGTTCCAGACTTCGCCAGGCCGCGACGACGGCTACGACATCGCCGATTATTACAGCGTCGATTCCCGCTACGGCACGCTCGGCGATTTCGTCGAGTTCACCCATGGCTGCCAGCAACGCGGCATCCGCATCATCATCGACCTCGTCGTCAACCACACCTCCGACCAGCATCACTGGTTCAAGGAGGCGCGGCGCGACAAGAATTCTCCCTATCGCGACTGGTATGTGTGGTCCGACAAGAAGCCGGCCAATGCCAACAAGGGCATGGTGTTCCCCGGCGTGCAGAAATCGACCTGGACGCGCGACAAGGACTCCGGCGCCTACTACTTCCATCGCTTCTACGATTTCCAGCCCGACCTCAACACCTCGAACCCGCATGTGCAGGCCGAGATCCTGAAGATCATGGGCTTCTGGATCCAGCTCGGCGTCTCCGGCTTCCGCATGGATGCCGTGCCCTTCGTAATCTCCACCAAGGGCGCCAAGGTGAAGAAGGCGGTCGAGCAATACGACATGCTGCGCGCGTTCCGCGAATTCCTGCAATGGCGCCAGGGCGACGCCATCATCCTCGCCGAGGCCAATGTGCTGCCCGAGACCGATCTCGAATATTTCGGGCGCGACGCCGACCGCATGCACATGATGTTCAACTTCCACGTCAACCAGCATCTGTTCTACGCGCTGGCCTCCGCCGATTCCCGCCCGCTGGCCAAGGCGCTGAAAGCCACAAAACCGCGGCCGGCCACGGCGCAATGGGGCCTGTTCCTGCGCAATCACGACGAGCTCGATCTCGGTCGGCTGACGAAGGCGCAGCGCGACACGGTGTTCAAAAGCTTCGGCCCTGACAAGGACATGCAGCTCTACGATCGCGGCATCCGCCGCCGCCTTGCGCCGATGCTGGGTGGCGACCGCCGGCGGCTCGAGCTCGCCTACAGCCTGATGTGCACGCTGCCGGGAACGCCCGTGATTCGCTACGGCGACGAGATCGCGATGGGCGACGATCTCTCGCTGCCCGAGCGCAATTGCGCGCGCACGCCGATGCAATGGTCGACCGAGCCGCATGGTGGCTTCACCAAGAGCGACAAGCCGGCCTGCCCCGTGATCGACAAGGGCCCTTACGGCTATCCGCACGTCAATGTCGCCAAGCAGCGGCGCGATCCCAACTCGATGCTGAACTGGACCGAGCGCATCGTGCGCATGCGGAAAGAAGTGCCGGAGATCGGCTGGGGCGATTTCACGGTGATTCCGACGCGTGATCCCGCCATCTTCATCATGCGCTACGACTGGCGCAACAATTCCGTGCTGTTCGTGCACAATCTCGACGAGAAGCCGCGCGAGATCGCGTTCTCGGCGGGGCTGCCTGATGATGCCGGCGCGCACCTGATCAACCTGCTCGCGGAAGACCACAGCCACGCCGACAAGCGCGGCCAGCACCGCGTCGTGCTGGAGCCGTATGGCTATCGCTGGTACCGCGTCGGCGGGCTGGATTATCTCTTGAAGCGGGATGATATCGACGAGCATACGGTGCGGGGGAAGAAGCATCCGGGGTGATGTCGGATTGCCGTCGCTTGCTCCACCGTCTCAACGATCGTCATTGCGAGCGCAGCGAAGCAATCCAGACTGCCACCGCGGAAAGATTCAGGATTGCTTCGCTGCGCTCGCAATGACGAGGAGATAGTGCCGGCCACCTCTCGCTCCGTTTGTCCGGGACGACAGCTAGGGCGTCGCGACGATCACCCCCTCATTGCCGCGCAAATCGAGCACGCCTTCGAGCCTCTCGCCCTCGCGATCCAGGAACGTCGACAGCAATATCTCGCTGCCAAACCGGATCGCGCTCGTCGTCACCGCGATCGGCTCGCGGCCGAGATTGAGCGCCACGATGATCGCCTTGCCCTCGGCCGCGCGGCGATAGATCAGAAGGTCGCCTTGCGCAGCGATCGGGTGATAGTCGCCCGACACCAGCGGCGGACATGTCCTCCGGAAGACGATCAGACGTCGGTACAGGCTGAGGATCGAGCGCGGATCGGCATCGAGATTGACGACGTTCTCGCGGATGTGATCCTCGGGCAGCGGCAGCCAGGGCCTTGCTTCCGAGAAGCCGCCGTAATCAGACGAGTCCCACTGCATCGGCGTGCGGCAGCCGTCGCGCCCGACGCCAAGGCCGGGCACGTTCTTCTCGAAGGGATCCTGCACGTCCTCCGGCGCAATCGCGAGCTGATGCATGCCGATCTCGTCGCCGTAATAGAGCGTCGGCGTGCCGCGCAGGGTCAGCAGCAGCATGGCGGCGACGCGGGCCTGCTCTGCACCGACGCGGCTCGCCACGCGCGGACGGTCGTGATTGCCGAGCACCCAGTTCGGCCAGGCGCCCTTCGGCAGCGCCTTCTCGTAATCCTCGACGATGGTCTCGATCGAGCGCGCGCTCCAGAAGGTCGAGAGCAGCGCGAAGTTGAACGGCATCTGTGCGCCGGTGAGGTCGTTGCCGTAATAGGCCATCAGGCGGTGCAGCGGCAGATAGATCTCGCCGATCAGCACGCGCGCCGCATATGCATCGGTGACGCGCCGCATCTGCGCGATCACCTCATGCACCTCGTCCTGGTCGGTGGAATATTGGGTGAGAATCTTCTCGTTCGGCGGCCGGCCCTCGACGTAATGCGGGTTCGGCGGATTGTCGCGGAATTCGGCGTCCTTGATCAGGTGCCAGATCACGTCGACGCGAAAGCCGTCGACGCCCTTCTCCAGCCAGAACCGCATCACGTCGTAGATCGCGGCGCGGACATCGGGATTGCGCCAGTTGAGGTCCGGCTGCTGGGCGAGGAAGGCGTGGTAGTAGTACTGACCTGTGGTCTCGTCGAAAGCCCACGCGCTGCCGCCGAACTCGGACAGCCAGTTGTTCGGCACGCTGCCATCCGGCTTCGGGTCGCGCCAGATGTACCAGTCACGCTTGGGATTGTCGCGCGAGGACCGGCTCTCGATGAACCAGGGATGCTGATCCGAGGTATGGTTCGGCACGAGATCGAGGATCAGCTTCAAGCCATTGTCGTGCGCGGCCGCGAGCAGCGCATCGAAATCCGCCATAGTGCCGAACAGCGGCTCGATGCCGGTGTAGTCGGAGATGTCGTAACCGAAATCAGCCATCGGCGAGGGAAAGATCGGCGACAGCCAGATGGCGTCGACACCAAGCGATTTGACATAGGGCAGCCGGCGCAAAATGCCGGCCAGATCGCCGACGCCGTCTCCGTTGCTATCCTGAAACGAGCGCGGATAGATCTGATAGAAGATGCCGTCGCGCCACCAAGTCTCGCCGCGCTGTGCCATGCCGGAGGTACCACCCGATATTTCTGCCCTGCGCGACAGAACGCGGCAGGAACGCCCCGGTTCAGATTGGCGAGCCAATTGGGACGGCCGTGTGACGTTTGGTGCGACTGTTCCCCAGCCGCTCGCACGAATCTTTTGCTTGGCGGCATGGCAAAAATCGGCATTGTGGCGCCATGACCGAGCAAAATGACACCCAAGAATCCTCGCAAGAATCCTCGCAAGCCAAGGCGGGCGCGATCATCGTTCCCGTGACGCTGTTCGAGCAGAACTGCACCATCATCTGGGACGAGCCCGGCAAGAAGGCCGTGGTGATCGATCCCGGCGGCGACGTGCCGAAGATTTTGGACGCGATCAAGCAGACCGGGGTCACCGTGGAGAAGATCTGGCTGACCCACGGCCATATCGACCATGTCGGCGGCGCCGCGGAGCTGCGCGATGCGCTGAAGGTGCCGATCGAGGGCCCGCATCAGGCCGACAAGTTCCTGCTCGACAACGTCGTCGAGAGCGGCGCGCGCTTCGGCATGACCGGTGTCCGCAACTTCGCGCCGGACCGCTGGCTCGACGAGGGCGATACCGTCTCGATCGGCGGCCTTTCGTTCGAGATCTTCCACTGCCCCGGCCACTCGCCCGGCAGCGTGGTGTTCTTCAACAAGGAGCTGCGGTTTGCCCATGTCGGCGACGTCTTGTTCGCGGGCTCGGTCGGACGCACCGATCTGCCCGGCGGCAGTCACGCGACGCTGATCAATTCGATCAAGACAAAGCTGCTGCCGCTCGGCGACGATGTCGGCTTCATCTGCGGCCACGGCGCCGGCTCCAGCATCGGCCAGGAGCGGATGACCAATCCGTTCATTACCGGCGAGGTGTGAAGTTTTTTTGTTTGCGCATGATCTGATCGGAAAACCGCTCACACTTTTCCGGATCATGCGCGAAGTGACGGTGACGCCGATCGAGATGATCGACGCGACGAAGTAGCTGTCATTCCGGGGCGCGACGAAGTCGCGAGCTATGATGCGCAATTGCGCATCTGAGAATCCATAACCACAGGAAGATCTGATTACGGGGATTCGGAGTTATCCTCTCGCACTAAACTGCAGCCTGTGGTTATGGGTCCCGGGCTCGCGCTTCGCGCGCCCCGGGACGACGGCGGAGATTGTGGCGCTTTCCGAGCGGGCTACTTCATCAGCCCCGCGGCGGTGAGCGCGCGGGTGATGATCTGGCCGAGATCGAAGCTGCGGGATTTCTCGCGCTTGGGCTCGGGTTGTTCGGCGACGGCGGCGCGGATCGAGCGGGCGAGATGCGGCGCGGGGGGGAGCGCCGGTTTGGGCGTTGTGGGCTTTGCCTCCGCTTTCTTCGCGGCGTCCGGAATCCAGCCGGTCAGGCCGAAGAATTTTGCGATGTGATAGGACGAGGAGATGCCGGCCTCGATCAGGAACGCGCCTTCGATGCCGTAGCGCTGGTCGCTGTCGGCGCGCCCAAGCGGCGTGCCGTGCGCCATGTCGGTGATGGCGTAGGATTCGACCAGCGTCTCGCCGTCCTTGTTCCACCAGGCCTGGCGCGGATAGCCGTCGACATTGGTCTCGGCCATCGGCACCGCGGGCAGGTCATGCAGATCGAGCCACTGCTTGACGATCTCGTTGGCATTGCCGGGATTGACGGTGCGGTCGGCACTGCCGTGCCACACCGAGACCTTCGGCCACGGCCCGCGATGATCCGAGGCATTGCGGACGAGATCGCCGAGCGCGCGCGCGGGGCGCACCGGCGAATGAAACATGCCGTCCAACGCCTCGCGCAAATTCGAGGCGATGCCGTAGGGAAGTCCTGCGATCACAGCGCCGGCCGCAAACACCTCGGGATAGGTCGCGAGCATCACCGACGTCATGCCGCCGCCGGCGGACAGGCCCGTGATGAAGATGCGCCTCGCATCGATGCGATGCGCCTCGACCATATGCGCTATCATCTCGCGGATCGAGCGCGCCTCGCCGCTGTCCCGCGCGGTGTCTTCCGGATTGAACCAGTTGAAGCAGGTGTTGCCGTTGTTGACGCGCTGCTGCTCGGGCATCAGCAGCGCGAAGCCATAGTGCTTCGCAAGCGTCGACCAACCCGCGCCGAGATCGTAGCCGGCTGCGGTCTGGCCGCAGCCATGCAGCACGACGACCAGCGCGCGCGGCTTCTGAAGCTGCGCCGGCACGAATGCGAACATGCGCAAGTTTCCGGGATTGCCGCCGAAGTTCGTGACTTCTTCCAGCGGGCTGGACACATCCGCGCTGCGGCCGAACTCGGCAAGGCGCAGACCATCCACCTTCGGCAGATGTCTCAGCAGATCGAGATTACGGGCAAGCGACACGGCAACTCCTGGCAGGCGACGTTCAACGTTCACCCAAACCAAATAGTTGCTGCGGTGCAAAATAAAAAGGCCGTGTGCTGTCAATCACCCGAAATCACGCAAATACCCGCAGGAATCAGCACGTATTAACCGCACTGCCTCAACTTCGTGCAGATGCGCGGCGCATCCACGACAAGAATGCGACGCAGATCATGATTAACGTCACCAACAACACAAGCGAGACGAGAAATCCTGCGCGCGCTGATTGCAACGCTTCGATTGCGAAGAACACCGCGCCGATTGCGGCCACTCCGGCCGCATTTCCGATCTGCGCGGTCGTGCCGTACGCACCGGAGGCGGAGCCTGCCGCGACGGGCTTCACGCTCGCCAGCACCGCGCCTGACAGCGGCGCCATCACAAGTCCCTGACCGTAGCCGAAGACGATCATGGTGAGTGCGAGCGTGATTGCTGTCGGCGATTCGATCGAGCTCGCAACAAGCGCGAGTGCGGCGAGGCCCGCGATCTGAAGCACGCAGCCCTCGATCAACACCTTGGTGCCGCGATGCCGCGCCCGCACGCCGCTGTGACGCGAGGCAACAACGAAGGCGAGCGCGAGCGGAATGAAGGTTAGGCCGGCTTCGAGCGGCGGGATCCTGAGCCCGCGCTGCATGAACAGCGTCATGACCAGATAGAAGGAAAGATTGGCGACGAAGAAAAAGAACGCGGCGCCGAGCCCGCGCAGGAAGGCGGCATCCGCGAGCAGCGTGAGGTCAATCAGCGGCATGCCGCCGCTGCGTGCGACGGCGTGTTCGAGCTTCACGAAGGCAAGGAGGATCAGGCCGCCGCATCCCATCACCGCCCACAGCCACGGCGCCCAGCCGGCATCATGGCCGAACAGCAGCGGTCCGATCAGGCAGAGCAGCCCCGCGAACAGGACGGCGCTGCCCGTGATGTCGAGCTTCGTGCCTGATCGCCGCGGCACCGTCGGCACGATGCGCCAGGCCGCAGCCGCGATGATGAGGCCGCAGGGCACGTTGACGAAGAACACCGAGCGCCAGCCGGTGTGCGCAAGGTCGATCGTGACGAGGAGACCACCGAGCAGAAAACCCGCCGCGCCGGCAAGCCCGAGCACGATGCCGTAGATGGCGAAGGCGCGGCTGCGCGTCTCGTCGGTGAAGAGCAGATGCAGCGTCGCCAGCACTTGCGGCACCATCAGCGCCGCGGTCGCGCCCTGCGCCAGCCGCGCGATGATCAGCTCCGCGCCTGACTGTGCCAGCCCACACCACAGCGAGGTCGCCGTGAAGCCGAGCACACCGGCGAGAAACACGTTCTTGGTGCCATGGATGTCGCCGAGCCGGCCGCCGGTGACGACCAGCGTCGCATAGGCGATCAGATAGATCGCGATCACGGATTCGATCTGCGCCGGCGTCGCGTGCAGATCGACCGCGATGGTCGGGATCGCGACGTTCACGATGAAGGCGTCGACGCCAAACATGAACTGGGCGGCGACGACGATTGCCAGCACCCACCAGCGGCGGGTCGAATCGACGGGCTTTGTGACGGTTTGATGCATCGGCGCGCCAGCTCTCGGAAATTTATTTGCGCGCGATGCTCGCAGATCGGCGTCATCCGCGCGATTACCTCGGAGGTAGGACTTGTTTTCCCCTTGCCGCACTGGCCCGATTGCTGCATGTCGGTTCCCGCTGATTTTGCAGGGGTTCGGAAGTCTCCCGATGTACGACTACGACATGGTGGTGATTGGCTCGGGCCCGTCCGGGCGCCGGGCCGCTGTGCAATGTGCCAAGCTCGGCAAGGCCGTGCTGGTGGTGGAGAAGGGCCGGCGGGTCGGCGGCGTCTCGGTTCACACCGGCACGATCCCCTCCAAGACGCTGCGCGAGACCGTGCTCAATCTCTCCGGCTGGCGCGAGCGCGGCTTCTATGGCCGCTCCTACCGGGTCAAGCAGGACATCGCCGCCAGCGACCTGATGACCCGGTTGCAGAAGACGCTCGACCACGAGGTCGAGGTGCTCGAGCATCAGTTCAGCCGCAATCTCGTCCGCACCGCCAATGGCGAGGCACGCTTCGTCTCGCCGCACGAGGTCGAGATCACGAGCGCAATCGGCGAGACCAAGACGGTGTCGGCCGCCTTCATCCTGATCGCCTGCGGCACGCGCCCGTTCCGGCCCGACTATGTGCCGTTCGACGGCACGAGCGTGCTCGACAGCGATGAGATCATCGAGCTGCCAAAACTGCCGCGCAGCCTGGCCGTGATCGGCGCCGGCGTGATCGGCGTCGAATATGCCACCATCTTCAGTGCGCTCGACGTGCCCGTCACCCTGATCGAGCCGCGCCCGACCTTCCTCGACTTCATCGACAAGGAATTGATCGACGAGTTCATGCACGAGCTGCGCGACCGCAACGTCGCGCTGCGGCTCGGCTCCAAGGTGACGTCGATCGAGAAGACGGCACAGGGCGGCATCGTCACGAACCTCTCAGATGGACGGCACGTCACCACGGAAATGCTGCTGTTTGCGGCCGGCCGCGTCGGCGCGACCGACCGCCTCAATCTCGAAGCCGCCGGCATCGCCGTCGACCATCGCGGCCGCATCACGGTCGATCCGGTGAGCCTCCAGACCAGCGTGCCGCATATCTACGCCGCCGGCGATGTGATCGGCTTTCCCAGCCTTGCCTCCACCTCGATGGAGCAGGGCCGGGTCGCCGCCTGCCACGCGCTCGGCATGGAGCCCTTGGCGCCCCCGGAATTCTTCCCCTACGGCATCTATTCGGTGCCGGAGATCTCGACCGCCGGCCTCACGGAAGAAGAGGTGCGCACGCGCGGCATTCCCTACGAGGTCGGCATCGCGCGATTCCGCGAGACCTCGCGCGGCCACATCATGGGGCTGAACAGCGGCATGATGAAGATGATCTTCTCGACCAAAACCCGCCGCCTGCTTGGCGTGCACATCCTCGGCGAAGGCGCCACCGAGCTGATCCATATCGGCCAGGCCGTGCTCAACCTCAAAGGCACAATCGACTATTTCATCCAGAACACGTTCAACTATCCGACGCTGGCCGAGGCCTACAAGATCGCCGGGCTGGATGCGTGGAACAGGATGACGCGGTGATTTCTCTACCTCTCCCCGCTTGCGGGGAGAGGTCGGATCGCTCTTGCGATCCGGGTGAGGGGGAGTATCCGCGAGTCGGATCTCCGCTGGAACGACGTCCTCTCAACGCGTCATTGCGAGCGTAGCGAAGCAATCCAGAGTCTTTCCGCGGAGGGATTCTGGATTGCTTCGCTGCGCTCGCAATGACGGCGTGGGGCCACCTGGAAAATCCAACGACTTCCGTCCCCGCGGAGACTGCCCCTCACCCTGACCCTCTCCCCGCAGGCGGGGAGAGGGGAAGGAGACGCCGTCGCCTCTCAGCACATAGCTGCATTCCGCCGCGCGGGACATCACGCGATTGCGTTCGCTTCCGCCACCACATAGCCTCATCACTTCAACAAACAGAAAATTCAGCCGGAGAGAACGCCATGGCGCGCCTGAAGTTCGGAGCCTTTCTTGCCCCGCATCACCCGATCGGGGAGCATCCGATGCTCCAGTTCCGGCGCGATCTCGACCTCGTCGAGCAGCTCGACGCGCTCGGTTATGACGAGTTCTGGTGCGGCGAGCACCATTCCTCCGGCTGGGAGATGATCGCCTCGCCCGAGATGTTCCTGGCCGCAGCCGGCGAGCGCACCAAGCGGATCAAGCTCGGCACCGGCGTGGTGTCGCTGCCCTATCACCATCCCTTCAATGTCGCCCAGCGCATGGTGCAGCTCGACCACATGACCGGCGGCCGCGCCATCTTCGGCTCCGGCCCCGGCGCGCTCGCCTCCGACGCGCACACGCTCGGCATCGACCCGATGACGCAGCGCGACCGCCAGGACGAGGCGATCGGCATCATCCGCCGCCTGTTCAACGGCGAACGCGTCACCGCCAAGAGCGACTGGTTCACCATGAACGATGCCGCGCTCCAGCTCCTGCCCTTGCAGGAGGAGATGCCGTTCGTCGTGGCCTCGCAGATCTCGCCGTCAGGCATGACGCTCGCCGGCAAATACGGCATCGGCATCATCTCGCTGGGCTCGATGACGACGCAGGGATTGATGTCACTGCAGCAGCAATGGCAGTTCGCCGAGGATGCCGCCAAGAAGCACGGCACCAAGGTCAACCGCGCCGACTGGCGCGTGCTGCTCACCTTCCACATCGCCGAGAGCCGCGAGCAGGCGCGCCGGGAGGCCGGCGCCGGGCTGATGCGCTGGCACAATGAATATACTGTCGGCACGCTGCAGCGGCCGGGCCTGACCGCATTCTCCTCGCCCGACGAGGCCGTGGACAAGACCGCCTTCGTCGAGGGCGCGGCCTCCACCATCGGTACGCCCGACGATCTCGTCAAAACCATCAAGAACGTGATGCAGGTGTCCGGCGGTGTCGGCGCCATCATCGGCTTCGTGCACGACTGGGCCAATCCGGAAGCCACCCGCCGGAGCTGGGACATGGTGGCGCGCTATGTCGTGCCGGAGATCAACGGCTATATCGACGGCCTGCGCAAGTCGCAAAAATTCGTGATCGAGAACCGCGCGATCTTCGAACGCGCCGGACAAGCCGTGATGGCCAAGATCATGGAGAACGAGAAGGCCGCCGAGGCGCTGAAGGTGACCGGGCCGGGCCGCGTCGCGATTCCAGCCGTCAATGCGCCGGATCTGCAGAAGGAAGCGGCCAAGCGCTAGGCCTCGTTGGAGTTACGCTCGTAACCACGTTCACGCGCAAGACATATCGGCCTGTGCTATGCTTTCGGAAAACCGCTGCGCAGTTTTCCGGATCACGCCTTCGCGCAGGCCGCAATAATGCCGTGGTCGCCCGATGTCTGTTCGGTCCGCCAACCGGAGCAATCGTGATGTCGATGCAGAATGTGGCTACGCCTGTGCTTCAGTACACCGCGCCCAAGCGCAATGAGCTGACGCACATCCCGGGCGATGAAGGCTGGCCGATCATCGGCGTGACCTTCAAGGTGCTCGCCGACCCCAAGGGACATATCGAGCGGAACGGCGCCAAGTACGGGCCCGTCTATCGCACCCACATTTTCGGCGAGACCAACGTCGTGCTGCTCGGCCCCGAGGCCAACGAGCTGGTGCTGTTCGACCAGAGCAAGCTGTTCTCCTCGACGCACGGCTGGAACAAGGTGCTTGGCCTGTTGTTTCCGCGCGGCTTGATGATGCTCGATTTCGACGAGCACCGGCTGCATCGCAAGGCGCTGTCGGTCGCGTTCAAGTCCGGGCCGATGAAATCCTATCTGGCCGATCTCGACCGCGGCATCGAAGGCCGCGTCGCGCAGTGGAAGGCCAGACCCGGCGAGATGCAGCTCTATCCGGCGATGAAGCAGCTCACGCTCGATCTTGCCGCGGCGTCGTTCCTCGGCGCCGATATCGGGCCGGAGGTCGACGACATCAACCGCGCCTTCGTCGACATGGTCGCGGCCGCCGTGACCCCGATCCGCAAGCCGCTGCCGGGCACGCAGATGGCGCGGGGGGTGAAGGGGCGCAAGCGCATCGTCGCCTATTTCCGCAAGCAGATTCCGCTGCGACGCGGCAATCACGGCGGCGACGATCTGTTCTCGCAGCTCTGCCGCGCCACCCATGAGGACGGCGCGCTGCTGTCCGAGCAGGACATCATCGACCACATGAGCTTCCTGATGATGGCGGCGCACGACACGCTGACCTCGTCGCTGACGTCCTTTGTCGGCGAGCTCGCGGCAAACCCGGATTGGCAGGAGAAGCTGCGCGCCGAGGTTCTCGCACTCGGGCTCGCGCCGGACGTACCGAGCAGCTTCGACGATCTCGACAAGATGAAGCTGACGGAGATGGCCTTCAAGGAAGCGCTGCGGATCAGGCCGCCGGTGCCCTCGCTGCCGCGCCGGGCGATGCGCGATTTCAGCTTCAAGGGATATTGGATTCCCGCCGGCACCGCGGTCGGCGTCAATCCGCTCTATACTCACCACATGAAGGAGATCTGGCCGGAGCCCGACCGCTTCGATCCGATGCGCTTCACCGAAGAGGCCCAGCGCAACCGCCACCGCTTCGCCTTCGTGCCGTTCGGCGGCGGCGCGCATATGTGTCTCGGCCTGCACTTCGCCTACATGCAGGCAAAGTGCTTCGCGCGGCACTTCCTGCAGAACATCGAGGTGTCGCTGGAGGAGGGCTACAAGCCGGACTGGCAGATGTGGCCGATCCCGAAGCCGAAGGATGGGTTGAGGGTGCGGGTGAGAGCGGTGTGAATCAGCTCACCGTCATTGCGAGCGCAGCGAAGCAATCCAGAATCTTTCCGCGGAGGGATTCTGGATTGCTTCGTCGCTTCGCTCCTCGCAATGACGGAAATCCGGTCTCGTAGGGTGGGCAAAGGCGCGTAGCGCCGTGCCCACGATCTTTCACATAGGGACATTCGGTGGGCACGGCGCGCGAAGGGCGCGCCTTTGCTCACCCTACGGCACCGTCGCCGGAGCCGCTACGCCCCGTCATCAAACGCCTTGCGCAACGCGCTCAAGCCCTGCTGCTGCTGGCTCCAGTTGCGGCCGCCGGTCATGGCGCCGTCGATGACGAGATCGTGGCCGTTGATGAAGCTGGATTCGTCACTGGCAAGGAACACCGCGGCGTGGGCGATATCGTCGGGCAGGCCCGCACGCGGGATCGGCTGCGCGGTCTTGTAGACCTCGCGCATCACCGCCGGCGTCTTCTCGGCGGCGTCGGTCGATAACCCCAGCGCCTTGCCGAAAATGCCGGTCGCGATCGCACCGGGCGAGATCGAGTTGACGCGGACGTTGGACTCGCCGAGCTCCATCGCCACGCATTTGGTGAGATGGATCACCGCCGCCTTGGCCGCGCCATAGACGAGCGACGAGGAGAAGCCGGCGAGGCGGCCGGCGATGCTGCCATTGTTGATGATGCTGCCGGAACCCTGCTTCTTCATGTAGGGCGCGGCGTGCTTCATGCCGAGCATGACGCTGCGCACCAGGGTCGCCATCGCCGCGTCGAAGCGCTCGACCTCGAGGCCCTCAATGCCCCCGGTCTGCGCCGGGCCGCCGGCATTGTTGAAGAGACAGTCGATCCGGCCGAATTTTTCCACCGCGAGCGCGATCAGCGCCTGCACCTGCGCTTCGACCGTCACATCCGTTTGGCGGAAGATGCAGTTAGCCCCGAGCTGCTGCGCCAGCGCCTCGCCTTCCGGTATGCGCCGCCCCGCGATCACAATTTTGGCACCTTCGGCAACGAAGACTTCCGCAGTCCGCAATCCGATGCCGCTCGTCGCGCCCGTGATCACCGCCACCTTGCCATCCAGCCTGCCCATGGAATGTCCCTGTTTTCGAACGTTTTGATGCCAAATGGCGGACACCGAGCATGACGGCTCCGCGATGGTCACTATTCCTGCCGACTTTCGACAAGGCAAGCTTTGCTTGCGCTGACGACATGCGTAACATTCATGGCGAATGCACATCGCGACCGGGCCGCGCATGGAGAAGCTGATCGACGAATTCCGCAAGGGCTGGCAGGGCGCGGCACCGCCATCGCTCGGCCTGAGCCTCGCCTTTGCGGTCGCCTGCGTGCTGGTCGCGACGTTGGCGCGCTGGGGGCTCGCGCAAGTGCGGCCCGACGTCTATTTCACCCCCTACTTTCCTGCCGTATTCTTTGCCACCGCCTTCGGCGGCTTCCGGATCGGCATCTTGACGGCGATCGTCGGCGGGGTGCTCGGCGTCGTCGTGAATTTCGGTGATGCCTTTGCCGATCGCGCGCGATTTGCCCTGCTGGCGCTCTATTGGGCGGTCTGCGCGCTCACTATCTGGGGCGTCGAGCACTATCGCTCGCTTCTGGTCGAACAGCGCCGGATTTCCAGGCGCCTGATCGAGGAAGAGGACTATCGCAAGCTGCTGGTCGAGGAGCTCCAGCACCGGCTGAAGAACAAGCTGTCGACGGTGCACGCCGTGATGCACCAGGTGCTGCACGACCAGCCGCAGATCTGGGCCCGGATCGACCCGCGGCTGCGGTCGCTGGCCACGACCGACGATCTGATCTCGCGGGTCGACAAGGGTGGCTGCGACATCCGCGATCTGCTGATCGCGGAACTCGGGCCTTACGGCCATGTCCGCTTTACGCTCAACGGCGACCGGCTGTTCCTGCCGCCGAAGCTCGCGGTCACGCTGTCATTGATGTTTCACGAGCTCGCCACCAATGCGGGCAAATATGGCGCGTTCTCCTCGCCGCGCGGCTTGTTGCAGGTGTCGTGGACCGTCAACGGCGATCGCCTCACCATCACCTGGGATGAAACCGAAGGTCCGAGCGTCGGCGAGATATCGGCGCCGGGCTTCGGCACCAAATTGCTGAAGTCCGCCCTGTTCGCCTTCGAGGGCAAGACCGAGATCTCGTATCTTCAGACCGGCCTGCATTGCATCATGCAATGTCGCATCCCGAAGAACGGCTAGAACAGACGCAAGCGAAAGCAAACCGCGCACGCCGCTCGCGCTTTTGCAAGTGGCATTGACCCTCTGTTAATGACGATCGCCAGCGCGCGTCGCATCGTCGCAAGTTTCCTCGAAAACACCCCCGTATTTCTGCGGACCCCTTAACCAAACTTAAGAGGGAACCACGCAAGATCGCGCCCATTGCAAAGGCGCGCTGAAACAACAAGATTCATGACTTCTATGAACGACAACCGATATTCCGGCGCGAGTGAAGCCGAACTCGGATTTCTCAAGGAAATCGTTAGAATGCTGCCTGCCGGCCTGACCGTGCAGGACGCCGAAGGCAAGCTTCTGCTGGTTAACGATGCCGCGGCCGCCCAGCTCGGCATGGACGGCAGCCGTCCCTCGCCCGATCTTTCGCCGCGCCGCGAAGCCTGCCGCCAGGCGCTGAGCGCCGGCCAATCCGTGGTCACCGAGGAAGCGCTGCACGAGGGCGCCGCGCGCCAGGTGCTGCTCACGACCCATCGTCCCGTGCGCCTCGCCGGACGCGAGCTCCTGATCTCGGCCTCCTCCGACATCACCGAGCAGAAGAATTTCGAGGACCAGCTGTTTCGCTCGGCCTATTTCGACGAGCTGACCGGCCTGCCCTCGCGGCGCGTGATCGAGCATCGCGCCAACAGCCTCCTGGCGCGCGAGCGCGGCGGCGATCGCTTTGCGCTCGCCTTTCTCGACGTCGACAATTTCAAGCACATCAACGACTACTACGGCCACGCCGTGGGCGATGCGCTGCTGGTCGAGCTGTCGAAGCGGCTCGGACGCGATTTGCGCGATTCCGACATGCTGTCGCGCATCTCCGGCGACGAATTCCTGCTGCTGCTCGCCCCGATCCAGAGCCAGGAGGAAGTCGCCGAATTCATGCAATCGACGCTGGAGCGGCTGACCGCGCCGTTCTTCATCGACAATTCGGAAGTCTTCGCCTCGACCTCGGTCGGCATCAGCCTCTATCCCGATCACGGACGCAACTTCGAGACGCTGCGCCAG
Source organism: Bradyrhizobium sp. CB2312 (assembly GCF_029714425.1). Taxonomy (NCBI): domain Bacteria; kingdom Pseudomonadati; phylum Pseudomonadota; class Alphaproteobacteria; order Hyphomicrobiales; family Nitrobacteraceae; genus Bradyrhizobium; species Bradyrhizobium sp. CB2312. The sequence continues at coordinate 9,738,544 of NZ_CP121668.1, forward strand.
AACGCCGACATCGCGATGTACCGCATCAAGAACGACGGCAAGGGATCGGCGGCCTTCTTCGATTCCAGCATGGAGCGCGAGGCGCTGGCGCGGATGAAGATCGAGCAGTCGCTGCGGCTCGCCATCCTCGAAAAGCGGTTCTGCTGCGCCTTCCAGTCCAAGGTCGACATCCGCACCCAGGCGGTGAAGGGGATCGAGGCGCTGGTGCGCCTGCGCGACGACGAGGGCGTGATCCAGGCGCCGGGCTCGTTCATCAACCTCGCCAGCGAGCTCGGACTGATCGACGAGCTGACCCATCTGGTGCTGGCCGAGATCGTCAAGTCGATCGACCTGATCAACGACACCTTTGGCCCGGAAGCGACCATCAGCATCAACGTCGCGGCCAAGCAGGCCGGCAATCCCGAATTCATGCGCAGCTTCGCGCAGGCGCTCGACGACACCGGCTTTCCCAAGCGCTTCATGATCGAGGTGACGGAAGACGCCTTCGTCGCCAAGAATCATTTCCAGGCCGAGATCCTGCCGATGTTCCGCAAGCTCGGCGTCGGCGTCTCGATCGACGATTTCGGCACCGGCTATTCCTCGCTCTCGGCGCTGGCCGACATCACCGCCGACGAGATCAAGATCGACCGCTCCTTCATCACCGACATCCATAAGCGGCCGCGCAGCCAGGGCATCCTGCGCGCGATCGAATCCCTGAGCGAGGCGCTCGGCATGACCGTGATCGCCGAAGGCCTCGAATCCTACGAGGAGCTCGCCTATCTCCAGGCCGCGACCAAGATCCGCTACGCCCAGGGCTATTACTTCTCGCGGCCCATCTTCCTGGAGGAGCTGAAGCTCGCAACGCCCGCCTCGAGCGAGTCCCGCGCCAGCGTGTCGGCCCGGCCGATGCAGCAGAACCGCCAAGGCTATTCGCGGGCGAGCAGGTATCGGCGGTAAGCCGACAGCGAGGCAGCACATACCGCTGTCGTCCCGGGGCGCACGAAGTGCGAACCCGGGACCCATAACCACAGGGAGGAGTTGCTCGCGAGCTTCCCACTCCGAGTCTTCGCCAAACATCTCCCTGGGGGTATGGGTCCCGGATCTGCGCTGCGCTTGTCCGGGACGACGACCGAAAATGGGGGACGCCCTCTGCCACCATTTCCCCCTTTGAAATTGCTGCCCTTTTGCTAATACACAGGCGGACCTCCCCTGGGGTATGTCATGTCCGCCTCGTCCTCCATCAGCGATCCCGCCTATCTTCGCGCGCGCGCGATGGAGACGCTGTTCGAGCGGCTGGAGAAGCTCTGCGAGGGCGCGATCGCGATCGATCGCGGCGGGCGGGTGGTCTACGTCAACGAGAAATATCTTGCGGCGCTCGGCCTCAAGCAGACCTCCGAGGCGATGGGACGGCCGATCGAGGAGGTCATTCCGAACAGCCTGATGCGCAAGGTGGCCGAGACCGGCGAGCCGATCCTGCTCGACATCATGGAGCTCGGCGGCGAGCAGCTGGTCGTCACCCGCATGCCGATCGAGGACGAGAACGGCAAGGTGATCGGCGCGATCGGCTTCGTGCTCTACGACCATCTCGAAAGCCTCAAACCCCTGCTGGCCCGCGTCGCCCAGCTCGAGAGCGATCTGCGGCTGGCGCGGCGGCAATTGTCCAACGCCCGCGCGGCGCGCTTCACCTTCGCCGATTTCGTCGGCACCACGCCGGCCATCGCGCAGGCCAAGCAGCTCGCAAGCCGCGCCGCGCGGCAGAGCGTGACCGTGCTGCTCACCGGCGAGACCGGAACCGGCAAGGAGATGCTGGCGCAGGCCATTCACAATGCCTCCTTGCGCGCCGAGAAGCCGTTCGTCAGCGTCAATGTCGCGGCCGTTCCCGACACGCTGATCGAGTCGGAGTTCTTCGGCACCGCGCCGGGCGCCTACACCGGCGCCGACCGCCGTGGGCGCGAGGGAAAATTCCGCATCGCCGACGGCGGCACGCTGTTCCTCGACGAGATCGGCGAGATGCCGCTGCAATTGCAGGCCAAGCTCTTGCGCGTGCTGCAGGAGCGCGAGATCGAGCCGCTCGGCTCGGACAAGATCTCCAAAGTCGATGTGCGTGTCGTCGCCGCCACCAATGTGGATCTGCGCAAGCGCGTCAGCGACGGCGCGTTCCGGCCCGATCTCTATTACCGCCTCAACGTGCTCTCGATCGATTTGCCGCCGCTGCGGCAGTGCCTGGACGATCTCCCCGACATCTGCGCCCGGCTGCTCGAGGACATCAGCGCGTCCGGCGACTACGTCAACGCCAGGATCACGCCGAGCGCGCTCGCGGCGCTGGCGCGCTACGACTGGCCGGGCAATGTCCGCGAGCTCCGCAATATCCTGGAGCGCGCGCTGATCCTCAGCGATTCCGGGCGGCTGACCGGCGACGACGTCGCGCGCATCCTTCCCGTCGGCACCGAGGTCAGGCTTGCGGCGCCTTCACGCCCGGCCGTAGCAGTGGTGCCCTATGCCGAAGCCGAGGCCGAGTTCGAGAAGCACACGCTCGAACAGGCGCTCGCCGCCAGCAACGGCCAGATCGCCGAGGCCGCGCGGATGCTGCGGATCTCGCGCGCGACCTTCTACAAGAAGCTCGCCAAGTTCGGTCTCGCCTCGGGCCCCGCCTCCGTCTGAGTTTCGAGACTCGGAGTGTCCGGAGTCTCGGATTCCGGACAGGGCGATTTGCATCTCCATTCCGGCATGTACGCTGAAACTGCTGGATTTTCCGGCATTTTGCCCAGGCCTGCGGCATCTGGCGCGGCGCTTGCTCTTTGCTTTGCACAATGACGCATGCCGCACATGCGCATTCGCAAAACCAGGGAGGACGCCAGATGAGTGGAGCGATCACCGTCAATGAACTCGGGTCAAAGCAGCCCTCGCATGTCACGGTCGCCACTGCGAGCCTGATCGGCACGGCCATCGAGTGGTACGACTTCTTCCTCTATGGCACCGCCGCGGCGCTGATCTTCAACAAGCTGTTCTTTCCGACCTTCGACCCTATGATGGGAACGCTGCTGGCGTTCGCGACCTACGCGCTCGGCTTCATCGCGCGCCCGCTCGGCGGCGTCGTGTTCGGGCATTACGGCGACAAGATCGGCCGCAAGACCATGCTCTACCTGACGCTGCTGATCATGGGCGCGGCGACCGCGGCGATCGGCTTCCTGCCGACCTATGAGACCGCCGGCATCTGGGCCGCGATCCTGCTGGTGACGTGCCGGCTGATCCAGGGCTTTGGTCTTGGCGGCGAATGGGGCGGCGCGGTGCTGATGGCGGTCGAGCATGCGCCCGCGGACAAGAAAGGTTTCTATGGCAGCTGGCCGCAGCTCGGGGCGCCGCTCGGCCTCGTGCTCGGCACGCTGGTGTTCTCGGTAGTCTCGGCGATGCTGACCGACGCGCAGCTCTATGCCTGGGGCTGGCGCATCCCGTTCCTGTTCTCGATCGCGCTGGTGCTGGTCGGGCTGTGGATCCGCTTCACCATCGCGGAATCGCCGGAGTTCCAGAAGGTCAAGGACACCAAGCAGGAGGTGAAGATGCCGATCCTGGAAGCGATCCGGATGTACCCGAAGAACATCCTGCTCGCGATGGGCGCGCGCTTTGCCGAAAACGGCTTCTTCTACATCTACGCCACCTTCGTGCTCGCTTATGCGACGCAATCGCTCGGCATGAACAAGCAGGACATGCTCAATGGCGTGCTGATCGGCGCCGCGATCGAGACCTTCACTATCCCCGCCTTCGGCGCGCTCTCCGACCGGCTCGGGCGGCGGCCGATCTACATCTTCGGCGCGGTGTTCTCGGCGCTGATGTCGTTCCCGCTGTTCATGCTGCTGGCGACCAAGAACCCGCATTATGCCTGGATCGCGATCGTGCTAGGCCTCGCCGTCGGCCATGCCGCGATGTATGGCCCGCAGGCGAGCTTCCTGTCCGAGCTGTTCGGCACCAAGGTGCGCTATAGCGGCGTCTCGCTCGGCTACAACCTCGCCTCGATCTTCGCCGGCGCGCTGTCGCCGCTGATCGCGACGGGATTGATGACGGCCTACGCGCCGGCGACCTGGCCGATCTCGCTCTACATGATCGCACTCGCAATCATCACCGTCGTGTCGGTCTATTTCGCCACCGAAACACGCAAGATAGTGCGGTCCTGAAGGTCCCTGACGATGTCTTCGATCGCGAGGAGCAGCCTGTTCCAGGCCTGCTCCTCGCGATAGGATGAGCGCACAAGAACAACGGCATGCGGTCGAACAGATCGGGAGGAACGCCGTGAGCCAGCACCCAGCTCTGCCCTATTTGCGCAATTCCGAGAAAGGCAAGGTCGTCACGGCGACCGAGGCGGTCATGCTGATCCGCGACGGCGACACCGTGGCGACCGGCGGCTTCGTCGGCATCGGCTTTGCCGAGGAGATCGCGATCGCGCTGGAGGAGCTCTATCTCTCCAACGAGGGCGATGCGCCCTATACCCAAGGCAAGCCGCGCAATCTGACGCTGGTCTACGCGGCGGGCCAGGGCGACGGCAAGCATCGCGGCCTCAACCATTTCGCGCATGAGGGCCTGGTTCGCCGCGTGATCGGCGGCCATTGGGGCCTAGCGCCGAAACTGCAGCAGCTCGCGATCGCAAATCAGATCGAGGCCTACAACCTGCCGCAGGGCGTGATCACGCATCTGTTCCGCGACATCGCGGCCAACCGGCCCGCCCACATCACCCGCGTCGGCATGGGCACCTTCGTCGATCCCCGGCACGGCGGCGGCAAGCTCAATGCACGCACCACCGAAGAGCTGGTCGAGCTGATCCGGATCGGCGGCGAGGACTGCCTGCTCTACAAGACGTTTCCAATTCATGTCGGCATCATCCGCGCCACGACCGGCGATGCCGACGGCAATCTCACCATGGAGAAGGAGGCGCTCACGCTGGAAGCGCTCGCCATCGCCATGGCGGCGCATAATTCTGGCGGCATCGTCATCGCCCAGGTCGAACGCGTGGCGGAAGACGGCAGCCTCAATCCGCGGCAGGTCAAGATTCCCGGCATTTTGGTCGACTGCGTTGTCGTCGCAAAACCGGAGAACCATTGGCAGACCTTCGGCACGCCCTACAATCCGGCCTATTCGAGCGAGATCCGCGTCCGCGCCGCCTCGCTGCCCGTGATGCCGGTGAGCGAGCGCAAGATCATCGCGCGGCGCGCCGCCCTCGAGCTCAAGGCCAACAGCGTCGTCAATCTCGGCATCGGCATGCCGGAGGGGATCGCCTCGGTCGCCAATGAAGAGCGGATCATCGACCTGATCACGCTGACGGCGGAACCCGGCGTGATCGGCGGCATCCCGGCGAGCGGCATCGATTTCGGCGCGGCGATCAACACCCAGGCGGTGATCGACCAGCCCTATCAGTTCGATTTCTACGACGGCGGCGGTCTCGATGCAGCCTTTCTCGGCCTTGCCCAGGTCGATCGCGCCGGCAACCTCAATGTCAGCAAGTTCGGCCCGAAGCTCGCGGGCGCCGGCGGCTTCATCAACATCAGCCAGAACGCCAAGGAGGTCGTCTTCGTCGGCACCTTCGGTGCGGGCCGGCAGCGCATCGGGGTGAACGACGGCAGGCTGTCGATCCTCGAGGAAGCGAAGTCGCGCAAATTCGTCGACCATGTCGAGCACGTGACCTTCAGCGGCGCCGTCTCGGTGGCACGCAAGCAGCGCGTGCTCTATGTCACCGAGCGCTGCGTCTTCGTGCTGCGCCCCGACGGGCTCGAGCTCACGGAGGTCGCGCCGGGCATTGACATCGAGCGCGACATCTTGCGCCTGATGGATTTCAAGCCGCTGATCCCGCGCGATCCCATGCTGATGGACGAGCGCATCTTCCGCGATGGCTTCATGGAGCTGCGCGAGCGCCTGCTCACCATCCCGCTCGACCAGCGCTTCTCGCTGGACGAGCAGCAGAACCTGTTCTTCATCAATCTGGAACGTTATCCGTTGCGCAGCCGGGCCGAGATCGACACCATCGCTGATATCGTCGAGGCGAGGCTCACCCCGCTCGGCCGCCGGGTCTACGCCATCGTCAATTATGACAACTTTTCCATCCTGCCGGAGCTGATGGACGATTATTCGGCCATGGTCCGCAGCCTGGTCGATCGCTTTTATTCGGGCGTGTCGCGCTATACCACGTCGGGGTTCCTGCGCATCAAGCTCGGCGAAGCGCTGGAGCGGCGCGGCGTTGCGCCGCATATTTTCGAGAGCGCGGACGAGGCGCAGTCGGATTGGCGTCAAGTCGAGGGAGCTGCCGCCGCCGGCGCATCCCACGCCCCGCGGCAGGCTCAAAAATGATGCAGGCTCGCAGGCCGGCGCGCTTCGCCGGAAGGTGCAATTGCAATGTTCGCAAGCTTGTGCAAATCGCTGTTACCGAGAAATTTTGAATCAGGAGGGACCATCGTGCGTCGATCGCTCGTCATAACAACAACCATCCTCGCCCTCGCTGCGGGCACCTCCGCACGAGCCGACGATCTCAAGGTCGCGCTGATCTACGGCAAGACTGGTCCGCTCGAGGCCTATGCCAAGCAGACCGAGACCGGCCTGCAAATGGGTTTCGAATACGCCACCAAGGGCACCATGACGATCGACGGCCGCAAGATCGTCGTCATCACCAAGGACGACCAGGGCAAGCCGGACCTCTCCAAGGCCGCGCTCGCCGAAGCCTATCAGGACGACAAGGCCGACATCGCGATCGGCACGACCTCGTCGGCCGCCGCGCTCGCGATTCTCCCGGTCGCCGAGGAGAACAAGAAGATCCTGATCGTCGAGCCCGCTGTCGCGGACCAGATTACCGGCGAGAAGTGGAATCGCTACATTTTCCGCACGGCGCGCAACTCCTCGCAGGACGCGATCTCAAACGCGGTCGCGATCGGCAAGCAGGGCGTCACCGTCGCGACGCTGGCGCAGGACTATGCCTTCGGCCGCGACGGCGTCGCCGCCTTCAAGGAGGCGCTGGCCAAGACCGGCGCGACGCTCGCCGCGGAAGAATATGCCCCGACCTCGACCACCGACTTCACCGCGGTCGGCCAGCGCCTGTTCGACGCGCTGAAGGACAAGCCGGGCCGCAAGATCATCTGGGTGATCTGGGCCGGTGCCGGCAATCCGCTGGCCAAGCTCCAGGACATGGACCCGAAGCGCTACGGCATCGAGCTGTCCACCGGCGGCAACATCCTGCCGGCGCTCGCGGCGTATAAGGGCCTGCCCGGCATGGAAGGCGCGACCTATTATTACTACGACATCCCGAAGAACCCGGTGAACGACTGGCTGGTCGCCGAGCACCAGAAGCGCTTCAACGCGCCGCCGGACTTCTTCACCGCGGGCGGCTTCGCGGCGGCGATGTCCGTCGTCGCCGCCGTCACCAAGGCGAAATCGACCGACACCGAGAAGCTGATCACGGCGATGGAGGGCATGGAGTTCGACACGCCCAAAGGCAAGATGGTGTTCCGGAAAGAGGACCATCAGGCACTGCAGAGCATGTATCACTTCAAGGTCAAGGTCGATCCGAACGTCGCCTGGGCCGTGCTCGAGCCGGTGCGCGAGCTGAAGATCGAGGACATGGACGTTCCGGTGAAGAACAAGCGCTGAGCTTTCTTGCTTCACCTCTCCCGCTTGCGGGAGAGGCCGGATCGCATCCTTAGATGCGATCCGGGTGAGGGCCTTCTCCTCTCGGGGGTTCTCGCCTGCGGAAACACCCTCTCCCCACCCCTCCCCCGCAAGCGGGGGAGGGAGCCCACTGTGATCGCGGATAGACCTTCATCCAAATCCGATCGAAATTCCCGATGTCTCTCACCCTCGAAACCCGCGACCTCACCATCCGCTTCGGCGGCCATGTCGCGGTCAACAATGTCAGCTGCACGTTCCGCCCGGGCGAGCTCACCGCCATCGTCGGGCCGAACGGCGCCGGCAAGACCACCTATTTCAATTTGATCTCGGGCCAGCTGCGCGCCTCCAGCGGCAGCATCCTGTTCGACGGCACCGACATCACCCAGCATTCTGCGCCCTTGCGCACCCGCGCGGGTCTCGGCCGTGCCTTCCAGCTCACCAATCTTTTCCCGAACCTGTCCGTGGAAGAAAACGTCCGCCTCGCGGTGCAAGCTGCAAACGGCACCCACTACGACATGCTGCGGCCCTGGATGGTCCGCCGCGATTTGATCGCGCGCGCCGACGCCATCCTCGACCAGGTCGCGCTCGGCAATCGTCGCGGCGTCGCCGCGACCGCGCTGTCGCATGGCGACCAGCGCAAGCTCGAGGTCGCGCTGATGATCGCGCTGGAACCGAAGGTGTTCATGTTCGACGAGCCGACCGCCGGCATGAGCATCGACGAGGTGCCTGTCGTCCTCAACCTGATCGCACAACTGAAGCAGGACAAGAGCAAGATCATCCTGCTGGTCGAGCACAAGATGGACGTGGTGCGCTCGCTCGCCGACCGCATCATCGTGCTGCATAACGGCCAGCTTGTCGCCGACGGCCCGCCGGCCGAGGTGATCGCTTCGCCCATCGTGCAGGAAGCCTATCTCGGCGTCGCCCCCAAGAGCACTGCAGAGAGTGCCGCATGACCGACCTCTTAAAACTTTCCGGCGTGCACACCCATATCGGGCGCTACCACATCCTCCAGGGCATCGACCTCGCCGTCCCGCAAGGACAGGTGACGATGCTGCTCGGCCGCAACGGCGCCGGCAAGACCACGACGCTGCGCACGGTCATGGGCCTGTGGCAGGCCTCGTCCGGCGAGATCAGCCTCGCGGGCGAGCGCATCGAGAGCCGCGCGACGCCTGACATCGCCCGGCTCGGCGTCGGTTACGTGCCCGAGAGCATGGCGGTGTTCTCCGACCTCACGGTGAAGGAAAATCTCGTTCTCGCAGCCCGCGACGCGGCGATGGACGACAGGCAGCTGGAATGGATCTTTGGCTTCTTTCCGGCGCTGCGCCGGTTCTGGCTGTCGCGGGCGGGAAGCCTGTCGGGCGGACAAAAGCAAATGTTGTCCATCGCACGCGCCATCATCGAGCCGCGCAAGCTGCTGCTGATCGACGAGCCGACCAAGGGCCTCGCGCCCGCCATCGTGATGGCGCTGATCGAGTGCCTGAAGGAGATCAAGCGCAAGGGCGCGACGATCCTCCTCGTCGAGCAGAATTTCTTCGCCGCCCGCGAGCTCGGCGACAACGTGCTGGTGATGGATAACGGCACCATCGTCCACCGTGGCGAGATGGCGGCGCTCGCCGCCGACGTGCCGCTGCAGGAGCGGCTGCTCGGCCTGAGCCTGGAGGCGCATCAGTGACTGACCTTGCCGCAACCGACCCGTTGCCGAAGCCGAAGCGCGACCTCGCGCCGATCATGCTGCCGATCGCGCTCGCGCTCCTGATGATCCCGCTGATCGGATCGACCTCGTCCTGGCTGACCTTGACCGCGGCGAGCCTTGCCATGGGCATGATGATCTTCATCATGGCCTCGGGCCTCACCTTGGTGTTCGGCCTGATGGACGTGCTCAATTTCGGCCACGGCGCCTTCATCGCCGTCGGCGCTTATGTCGCAACGCTGGTGCTGGCGCCGTTCGCGGCCTCCATCCAGGCGGATTCGCTCTGGGTGAACCTGGCGGTGCTCGCCCCGGCCGCGCTGCTCTCGATGGCGGTCTCCGGCGCGCTCGGACTGATCGTCGAGCGCGTGCTGATCCTACCGGTCTACGGCCAGCACCTGAAGCAGATCCTGATGACCACGGGCGGCCTCATTGTTGCAGAACAGACGCTCTACGCGTTGTGGGGACCGCAGATCATCCCGATGCCGCTGCCAGCCTCGCTGCGTGGCTCCTTCATCCTCGGCGACGTCGCGATCGCCAAATACCGCGTGCTGGCGATGCTGATCGGCCTTGCCGTCTTCATCGCGATCCAGCTCGTGCTCAACCGCACCAAGCTTGGCCTGCTGATCCGCGCCGGCGTCGAGAATCGCGAGATGGTCGAGGCGCTCGGCTATCGCATCCGCCGCCTGTTCCTCGGCGTGTTCATGACGGGATCGGCGCTCGCCGGCCTCGGCGGCGTGATGTGGGCGCTCTACCGCGAGCAGGTGCACGCCTCCATGAGCGACGATCTCACCGTCCTCATCTTCATCGTCGTCATCATCGGCGGCTTGGGCGCGATCGGCGGCTGCTTCATCGGCGCGATTTTGGTGGCGATGGTCGCCAATTACGGCGGCTTCCTGGTGCCGAAACTCGCACTCGTCTCCAACATCCTGCTGATGGTCGCCATTCTGATGTGGCGGCCGCGCGGCCTCTATGCGGTGACCAGCCGATGATGCTTCTTTCCGGTGATCCGCCGCGCAGCCGCGCGCTCACGCTCATTCTCGTTGTCGTCATCCTGGCGCTGGCGGCGACGCCGTTCCTGTTTCCGGGCGCCAAGGCGCTGAACGTTGCGGCAAAAATCTGCGTCTTCGCCGCGCTGGTGGCGTCCTACGATCTGCTGCTCGGCTATACCGGCTCGGTGTCGTTCGCCCACACCATGTTCTACGGCATCGGCAGCTACGCCATTGCGATCGCGCTATACGGCATGGGCCCGAACTGGGCTGCGGTCGCCACCGGCATCGTCACCGGCCTGCCGCTGGCGGCGCTACTCGCGCTTGCGATCGGCCTGTTCTCGCTGCGGGTTGCCGCGATCTTCTTTGCCATGATCACGCTCGCGGTCGCCTCCGCCTTCCAGGTGCTGGCCTCGCAGCTGTCCTGGCTGACCGGCGGCGAGGACGGCCGCAGCTTCCAGCTGCCGGAGCTGCTGCGTCCCGGCACGGTGCTGATCTCGAAAAACCTGTTCGGCTTCGAGGTTAACGGCCGCATCCTGACTTTCTATCTGGTGTTCGCGATCTCGGCGCTGATGATCCTGGCGCTGCTACGCGTGGTGAACTCGCCGTTCGGCCGCGTGCTGCAGGCGATCCGCGAGAACCGTTTTCGCGCCGAGGCGCTCGGCTTCCGCACCGTCTTCCACCTCACTTATGCCAACTGCCTCGCCGCGCTCGTCGCCGCCGGCGCCGGCATTCTGAACGCGCTGTGGCTGCGCTATGCCGGCCCCGACACCTCGCTCAGCTTCTCGATCATGCTGGACATCCTGCTGATGGTCGTGATCGGCGGCATGGGCACGATCTACGGCGCGATCATCGGCGCCACGATCTTCATCCTTGCGCAGAACTATCTGCAATCGCTGATGGGCGTTGCCTCCAAGGCAGCGAGCGAAGCCGGCCTGCCGCTGCTGCCGGGGCTGCTGCATCCGGACCGCTGGCTGCTGTGGCTCGGGCTGCTGTTCATCGCCAGCGTCTATTTCTTCCCGACCGGCGTGGTCGGACGTCTCCGCAGTGGCGGCAGCGACAAGAGCACGGGCGCCTCGCATTAAGCTGTGATTAATAATGCAGCGCAGCGGTTGTTGCGCGCGTTGCACAACCGCGGCGCGATTCCCGTCCCGCTGCATGGGACCGCGTCTACGCAACCGGATTAATGGTTAGGTAACTGGCTTTCCTAAGGTTTGCGCCATTTGTGCGGTGTAATTCTGTCCCTCCAGGGAGGGGGAATGCGCCAGGTCTTTACAGGGATGGCAACCGGAATGACCCTAGCCGCTCGAAGCGGCTGGGAGGCAGCGGTTCGGCGCGGACCGGTGCTGTGGCTGACCCTGTGCGGCGTATTGCTGGTCGCGGGGATCTTCGCCGTGACGGCCATGGCCGTCGACGAATTCCGCGAGCGGACCCTCGTCAACCGCGAACGCGAGCTGGAAAACACCGTGAAGCTGATCGCGCGTCACTTCGATCAGCAGTTTGAAGATTCCGACGTCGTCGCCGCCGATCTGATCGGGCAGATGAACCTGCCGGAGATCAACTCGGCCGCCATGTTCCGCGAGCGCATGTCGGGACCGGCCGCAAACCAGATGCTGCGCAGCAAGATCAGCTCGGTCTCCTATCTCGGCGACATCGCGATCTACGACGCCGACGGCGAGCTGATCAACTGGTCGCGGAGCCAGCCGCTGCCCAAGATCAACGTCTCCTCGCGCGCCTATTTCCAGACCTTCAAGTCGGATCCGATGTCCGAGCCGGTCATCCTGGAATCGGTCCGCAGCTTCATCATCGGCAAATGGACCACGATCGTCGCCCGCCGGCTGCACGGCACCGACGGCACCTTCTTCGGCGCGATGGTCCGCCGCATCGATCCGGACACCTACCAGAGCTATTTCGCATCCGTCGCACTTGCCGAGGGCACGGCGATCTCGCTGTTCGACCGCGAAGGCAAGATGCTGGCGCGCTATCCGCATGTCGAGGAACTGATCGGCAGGAGCTTCAAGACGGCACCGCTGATGCAGAAGGTGCTGACCAGGGGCGGCCAGCAAACGCTTCGCGTCAGGAGTCCTTTCGACGGCGAGGAGCGGCTCGGCTCGGCCGCCTCGTTGAACCATTTTCCGCTGGTCATCGTCGCAACCAACACCATGAGCGCTGCGCTGGCCGACTGGCGGCAGCAGACCGGCTTCATGGTCACGACCGCGACGCTCTCGGCCGCAGTGATCGCGATGATCCTCTATCTGATCATCCGCCAGATCAACCGGCAGAATCGCGACGCACAGGCGCGGATCGAGGCGGAGCGGCAGCGGCTCGACACCGCCCTGAACAACATGTCGCAAGGACTGATCCTGTACGACGCGAACGGCTACATCGTCATCTGCAACCGCCGCTATGCCGACATGTTCGGCCTCTCTCACGACGTCATCAAGCCCGGCTGCCACATCCTCGAGGCGATGCGTCACCGCAAGGAGCGCGGCGCGTTCGATGGCGACGTCGAGGCGTTCTGCGCCGACGTGATGCGGGTCGTGGCCGAAGGCACGGTCTCCACGCGAACCCATCATTTGCCGAACGGCCGCGCCTTCCAGGTCATCAACACCCCGCTCGCGCAGGGTGGATGGGTCGCCACCATCGAGGAAATCACCGAGCGGCGCAATCTGGAGCAGGAGCGCGACCGCAACTACACGTTCCTGCGCGAGATCATCGACCATATCCCCTCGCAGATCACGGTGAAGGACGCCCGGACGCGGCAATATCTGCTGGTCAACCGAACCGCCGAGGAGCAGTTCGGCCGATCGCGCGAAGCCATCGTCGGCAGGACTCCCTTCGACGTCTACCCGGAGGAGACGGCGAGGCTCGTCACCGAGGACGACAGCGAGGCGCTGCAAGGCGCCGACACCGGATTGTTCAAGGACGAGCATCCCTGGCCGAGCCAGACCAAGGGGATGCGCCATATCACATCGACGCGGATCAGCATCCGCGACGAGTCCGGCGAGCCGCGTTACCTCATCAGCGTGGTCGAGGACGTCACCGAGCGGCGGCGCGCCCACGACAAGATCGCGCATATGGCGCATTACGATGCGCTGACCGACCTGCCGAACCGCACGCTGTTCCGCGAGCAGATCGAACGCGAGCTGGCCAAGGTCGCGGATGGCTGCCAGTTCGCGCTGCTCTATATCGACGTCGACGAATTCAAGGGCATCAACGATTCGCTCGGCCATCATGTCGGCGACGAGCTGCTCAAGGCGATCGCGACCCGCCTGCGCGGCTGTCTCAAGAAGGGCGACCTGATCGCGCGGCTCGGCGGCGACGAATTCGCGGTGATCCAGACCGGAATCCAGTCCTCTGCCGACGTGCTGTCCTTCGTGACGCGGATCTACGAGGCGATCCGGCAGCCGTATCACTGCCTCGGCCATCAGCTCTCCACCGATGCCAGCATCGGAATCGCGCTGGCGCCGCAGGACGGGGCCGATCTCGACCAGCTCATCAAGAACGCCGACCTTGCGATGTACGGCGCCAAGGCCGAGGGTCGCCGCACCCACCGCTTCTTCGAGCCGGAGATGGACGCGAGCGCCAAGGCGCGCCTCGCCATGGAGCAGGATCTGCGCTGGGCGCTGGTCAATGGCGGCTTCGAGATCCACTACCAGCCGCTGGTCGATCTGCGCTCGGGCGAGGTCTCGGGCTGCGAGGCGCTGCTGCGCTGGCGTCATCCCGAGCGCGGCATGGTCTCGCCGGCGGAGTTCATTCCGGTGGCCGAGGACACCGGCCTCATCAACGAGCTCGGCGACTGGGTGCTGCGCACCGCCTGCAACGAGGCCGCGACCTGGCCGGCGCATGTGCGCGTCGCGGTCAACGTCTCGCCGGTGCAGCTCAAATGCGACACGCTGGCGCTGCGGATCGCCGGCGCGCTCGCCGCTTCGGGGCTGGACCCAGGCCGGCTCGAGCTCGAGATCACCGAGGCCGTGCTGATCCGCGACGACGAGGCCGCGCTCTCGATCCTGCACCAGCTGCGCGCGATCGGCGTGCGCATCGCGCTCGACGATTTCGGCACCGGCTATTCCTCGCTGAGCTATCTGAAGCGCTTTCCGTTCGACAAGATCAAGATCGACCGCTGCTTCGTCGCCGACATCGCGGAGACCAGCGGCGCGCCCGTCATCGTGCAAGCGGTGGTGAACATCGCCGCCGCCAGCAGCATGACCACGGTCGCCGAGGGCGTCGAGACCGAGGCGCAGCGCGAGATGCTGCGTAACCTCGGCTGCACGGAGATGCAGGGCTATCTGTTCAGCGCGCCGAAGCCGGCCGCTGACGTGCGCAAGCTGTTCGGCCCGGGCGATGCCGCGCCCGTGGCGGCGGTGGCCTGATGGCAAGATCGCGCAAGATCGTCGATGTCGCCGACTCCTATGCCGTGCGGCTGATGCAGCACCTGGTGGTGCCGACCTTCGTGATCGACCCGAAGCGCCGCGTCGTGATCTGGAATCGCGCCTGCGAGCGCCTGACCGGCGTCGCCGCCGCCGAGGTGATCGGCACAACAAAGCACTGGCAGGCGTTCTACGAGACCAGGCGGCCCTGCCTTGCCGACCTCATCGCGCTCGACCGTCCCGAGCAGCTGCCGCAGTATTATTCGGAATATGCCGCGCGCGGCCATAACGGGCTCGGCTTCTCCGCGGAGAACTGGTGCGTGATGCCCAAGCTCGGCAGCCAGCTCTATCTCGCCATCGACGCCGGCCCGATCCATGACGAGGCCGGCCATCTGATCGCGGTGGTGGAGACGCTGCGCGACCTCACCGACCAGAAGCGCGCCGAGACGGCGCTGAAGGAGCTCGCCACCAAGGACGGGCTGACCGGCCTGTCGAACCGCCGCGCCTTCGACCAGATGCTGATGACGGAATGGGCCCGCGCCCAGCAAACGCAGAAGCCGATGGCGCTGCTGTTCGTCGACGTCGATCATTTCAAGCTGTTCAACGACCGCCACGGCCACCAGACCGGCGACGAATGCCTGCGCGCGATCGCCGCGGTCGTCAGCCGGCATGCCGTGCGCCCGCTCGATCTCGCCAGCCGTTATGGCGGGGAGGAGTTCGCGCTGATCCTGCCGGACATGGATGGCGAGGCCGCCTGCACTGTTGCGGAGGACATCCGCACCGCCGTGATGGCCTTGGCGATCGCCCATGGCGCCGATGGCGCCGGCGACCACGTCACCCTCAGCGTCGGCGTCGCCAGCCACATTCCGGGCGAAGCCGACGGCGGCCCGGACCGGCTGCTGGGTGCCGCCGACGAGGCGCTCTATGCGGCCAAACGGCTCGGCCGCAACCGCGTCATCGGCGCCGACCGCCTGCTCGCCGAATTCGCCGGGCTCCGCCGCGCGGGCGTGCCAGTTCCGGCCCCGATCCGGCGCAAAACGGCCTGACATGATGTCGGCGAGAAGCGGTTGCCCGCCCCCCGCCAATCAGCTAAATGAGGCTCGACTAGCACCCGTAGCTCAGCTGGATAGAGCGTTGCCCTCCGAAGGCAAAGGTCACACGTTCGAATCGTGTCGGGTGCGCCAGTAAAATCAAGTACTTCCGACACTTTCCCATCTTGGAGTGGCGCCGGGTAAGCAGCCGCCCCGCTCATGGCGTTCGAGCCGCATGGAACGAGCCAAAGCCGCGGACTTTGGGAGAATACTCTCTGCCATCGCCACGACACGCACCTAGTCGCAGCCTGTGATGCGCTTCACCGCCTTCGTGTACTTCAAGTGAAGTGAGCCGTCAGGCTGGTCCGACGGAGCATTGCGACCTAGGCGGCGATCTGAGTCCAGGCATGTTTGAAGGTCGAGTTGTATGTGCGAGCAGGATCCCAAGGCGTTGTTCTCGGCCTCCTCCTTCGACGCTCCGAATCCGACAAACGTCTGTACACGCCCGGCCTCGGTGTCGACCGCCGATACGAGAGTGATTTCGGAAATGTAATAGGACGAGCACGGCGCAGCGAGCACCTCGGCAGAAGCAAGCATTCCGATCCAGAGTACGCCCAGCGAAGCTGCTTTCATGCTCCATCCTTTCAAGCGATGAACATCAGCAACCATCCAGATGCTACGGCGAAGCCCACAACGACAAATGATCGGATCATTGTGCTTCTCGCTGTGGTTCAGTATTCAACAACCGGCTTCGGGACGGGTCTTGAGCGAAATCAAGGTCCACTCCGCGAACGCCGACACGCCGTGCGCCTGCTCGAAGACAAGTGATCTCCGCGGCAGCAAGCGCCGGCGCCAATTACCTCTTCGTAGCCCAGTTGCTTACGCGCTTTGATGTAGACGTTCGTTCGACGGAATGATGACGCGAGAACGGACATGTCGCCGCACTTGCCGGCGCGCCACGATTCTTTCCTCAGGTCCCTTGATTTGAATCAATACGACATCGCACTGCCGACCATTGTTGGCGTGGTGCTGGAGGCCGCTTACCCAGGAGGTCGCCGATGATGAAGATAGTAGTGATCGGAACAGCCGCGCTCCTTATTGCCGTACCGTCGATTGCCCGAGCGCAAACTCCCTCACCTGCGACGCCAGAGAAGCTCAACGCAGTGGACCGGAGTACATTGATGGACATGCGGATCGATTTGACCAAGGCCGCATTGCAACTGACACCCGAGCAGGAAAAGCTCTGGCCGCCTGTCGAGAGCGCCATTCGTGCCAGGGCGGAAGATCGGAAGGCCCGTGTTGCAAAAATCTCGGAAACAGTGGGTAGACGGGCCGACCAAAATGCCGTCGAAACCATGCGCAATCGCGATCCTATCGCCTTCTTGCAACGACGCTCGGAGGCCTTGGCTCAACGATCAGCCGATCTGGATAAACTCGCCGAGGCGTGGCAGCCACTCTACAAGACCCTCAATCCTGAACAGAGGCAGCGCATGGGGGCCCTCGCGGTCCTTGTGCTTCACGACATGAGCGATGTCGTGGAGCGACGTCGTGCGCAAGCCGAGGATGATGATTGAAGCGGGATGTTGACTGATAACCCGCCGTGACGGCCTGAACCTGCACGGCTAACCAACTCTAAGCCTGGGCGATGTCCCCTTTGGAAGGGCCGACATCCCCAGGCAGCATGCCACGACTGTCGAGGCGTCGCGTTCGGCTGAGCTACCCCTCGGACTGATCAGCAACGTCACCCAGTTTGTGGACTTCGACGCGCACGGACATGCCGAGGTAGTCCTCGGAGCTTCCCAACCATGCCCCCGCAAGAGGCACGGCCTGAGCGGGGTGCCGCGCGAGCGCGACAGGAATGAGATCGAATCCGGCGTTGATGTGATTGGTCGGATCGTAGTTCATCCAACCGGCGCCGGGCAGGAACACCTGCACCCACGCATGGGTGGCGCCCGAACCGGCCATCCCGATCTCGCCCCCATCGAGCGCCGCATCATAGATGTAACCGCTGACAAAGCGGGCCGCGAAGCCGAGCCGGCGCAAGGCCTCGATCATGAGCCACGCATAGTCCCTGCACGTTCCCGACCTCGCGTGCAAGGTTTGCGCGGGCGCAAGGGTCCCCTCCGCCTCCCGTGCCTGGTAGTTGAATCCGTCGCGGAAAGCGTCGAGCATCTGCTCCAGAGCACCGATCGTCTTGCCGTTGACGACAAAGCTCCTGGCCCACTCTGCGAGGGCAAGGTCAGGATCCTCGGTGTGCGGGCGCATGAAGCCGACGAGGTCGTTCCATTCGTCCGGCGTGTACTGCACGGGCATTCTCTCGGCCCGCCGCTCCAGCACGAACTGCTTCACGTCCTTGGCCCCGAAATGAATGCCCCGAAACTGAAACGTGAAGATCAACTCGCTGCCGGGCTCCTCGATCTCGATCTCCGCTATGTTGTTTGAAAGGCTGTCGCTAATCCACCGGATCCGCGAGCGAAGATTGGTGCCTGCGGACCAGCTTAGCAAGCGCCCGCCCGCTCCGCGCCGCGGCAGGAACATTGCGCGATGCGGGCCAAACGTCACCGGCCTGGCATAGTTGTAGGTCGTGGTGTGCTTGATCTCGAAGATAATGCCCATTGCGCCTCCGAGCATGATCGCATGATCCTCGGCCGAACGCGCCATCGGGCCGATGCCATCCTTTCGGTCCGGCGGCGCAATGATGCCATGGCTCCGTGCTCCGCGCAGTGAATGCGCTGATTGGCTCTACAGTGGGAATGAGCTGCGAGGCCTGAATGAAACGGCTGGAACCGCGGCATCGAAGCCGAGGCCCGGACGTTTCTCAGCGACACACGTAGGAACCATTCACGAGTACGCGCACACATGCTGTACCGGCAGCCGCCGCGCCGACCGCAGCTCCTCCTACGACTGCCCGTCGCGTCTGTCTGCGCGCAACGCCTGCGACGCTCATCGGTGTTGCCGGTCGTCCGACCCTGGCTTCTGCGCCTTGTACAAGCGACAGGCCGTCGCTTTCCGTCCAATTGATCGCGCCAAATCCGCATGCCAGCCCGATTGCTACCAACGCGATCTGCATTCCGCGAGACCTTTTCATCACGAGCCTCCTCGCAGTCAGTATTCCTTGGCTGCCGATACTTTCCCCGATGGCGAATGCGCCGTTTGATCTACATCAACAGGGAGAAGCCACCCTGGACGAGGGTTGCCCATTCGGAAGTTTGGCAAGCTGCCACGGCGCACGAAACGGTGTCGAGCCTTCATGCCTTTGCGGCTGGTTGCGCTACGAAGCGATGCCGACGCAGCAAAGCGCCAGCGCGGCGGGTGCGTTCTCGGCAGAAGGCGAAGCAACTGCGTGTGCCGTCCGACACATCGAGGAAGGCCTGCCATGCTCGAAGGTCTGATCTATCTGGTCATCAACATCGTTGTGGTCGGTCTCGTGATTTGGCTGTTGCGCTTCCTGATCGAGTTGAACCCCCTTGGCGGGCCGTTGCGACGAGTCGCAAACGTCGCGGTCGTGGTGATGGGTGTACTGATAATCGTCATGTTGCTCATGAACTTCGTGGGCAAACATCTCATGGCGTGACGCTCGCTTGGCCTTTGGCTCAGTCGGCACTGACACCTCAAACTTTGTGCGAGCGAACGCCCTAATCCGCCACTATCGCGAACGTTCACGTTTCGTGAGGACTTGCGGGTTTCAGGCGCACGCCATGCCTACGAACTTCAGAGGCCACGCACCAAATTGCCATCACCCATCAAGTGCGCTCGATGTTTTGACGAGTGAAAGAACCTTGACGCCGCGCTGATCGTCCTTGGGCGGGCGCAAACTGCTCTTCATCCAACCCATGACGATCGGGGACGTCAGCGGATCGAGCGAACACTCGTTTGACGCACGAGGCTTGTGGCTCGCTGTGAGCCACGCGCGCACACTGATGCGCGGGCGCTCGCCCCGCAGGGAACATAAATCTCGCCATCCCCGGATAAGCATCATTGGCGTGTACTGCCTTGGAGCGCGCCGAGCCGACCTGCGGATGGACACTTACTCGGGAGGTCGACGACTAATTTGGAGCTTGAAATTCCTGCTCGCGCCATTGTCCGAAAGGGAAGCTGCGGTAACAGGTGATGCCTGCGTACCAATATGCGTGATGGCCCCGTCCGAATGAATCCGCCCGCGTGGCATTGCCTGCGCCGATGCCCACAGCGAGTGACCCGGTCATCGTCACTCTCCTCTTCACGCAACGCAAAGTTGGAGCACCTATCAGGGCAGCGTCAGTCCGCACGGTGACTTAGAAGGGTTTGATCTGGAGGCGGCCGTTCCGACCGCCTCCTCATCGCTGCGCGTGATCGGCGTGCCGATTTGCAACCAATTCCGCTGCTCGCGCATCAGATCAGGGTGCCATGACGTCGCCGATACACCGACGCGCCGAAGCCGATGCTCGCTTCACTGGCTTTCGTCTGTGCTTTACGGACAGCGGAACGGCAAGCCGTTGGCGCCTGTGACCACAGTCCCCGATGTGCAGGCCATGCCGGCGGGAGTTATGTACCAGCCACTGCTGTCGCTGGCCGTGGACGCAGGATAGTAGGCATTAGCTCCCAAGGCCCCGCCATAGTAGGCATTAGCTCCCAAGCCTCCACCATAGTTGGAAGGCCCACCTCTGTAGGGACTCACGCCAGTAACTCCATAGTTGCCGGCGCCTGTGTAAGGGCCGCTTCCCCATCCCCATCCCCAGTTGGGGGATGTGGCCGCCACAGCAGCAGCTGTGCCCACGGCGGCCGCGCCGGCGACGCCAGCGCCGACGACCCCGGCTCCGTACCCGTATGCAGCCCGCCGGTTTTGACGGCGAGCAACGCCTGCAACGCTCATTGGGGTCAGCGGCCGTCCGACCCGCGCTTGGGCACTCTCCACTGACAAAGAGATGCCGCGTTGTTCAGACCAACTGAACGAGAACAGTGCCGCACATGCGACAGTTGAGCCCGCAATTGCAAGTTTTGCTGGATGCATGTGTCTCATGAACTTGCTCCATCACTGGCTTGCCCCATGCTGAAAGGATGCTGCCTCCCTACTGGTCGGCATTGCGCTAGATCAAAAAGAGAAGGCGACTTGCGAGCTCGGATGAGGCAGAGGCTTTGACGTTCTCAACGAGTTTTCTCGATGGTGCGCGTCAAACCAACCGAGCCCGTGGCAGCGAGAACGACCAGCGCTTTCAAATTGAAAGAGGCGGCAATTGAGCCGCCTCCTTTTGGTCCGCGTGCTTACTGGCAGACATACATGATTCCGTCAGCACCCTTGATCAATGTGCCGGGCGTGCAGCTAATGCCGTTGAGCCTCGCATAGCTATCCCAGCCGTCGTAGCAGGTATAGGAAGCAGCTCCAAAGACCCCGACGGTCGTGCCGTATCCGTATCCGGTCCTGCCACCGACCCCACACCAGGGGCCGCCCGCGTAGTAGGCCCGCACCGCGTACCAGGGGAGACCGGTCTGATTGGGTATGTAGTTATTATAGGGATACGGGCTGACATAGATTCGTCTCGCCTGGGCGCTCTCAACCGAGAGCGAAATCCCGCGCTGCTCAGACCAGCCAACGGTGAACAGTGCAGCAAAGGCGATAGTCGAAGTTGCAATCGCAAAATTTCTGAATGCCATCTGCTTCATCGTTTTGCTCCTATGCTATCGCCCCCCTTTGCATAAGAAGCCCGTCCGTTGAGACCGAATTGACAAAGATCAAGTGCCTTGTGCCCACAATCGTGCGTAAGGCGCCAGCCGAAGGATGTTGATGCGTCGCGCTCTCAGACGTGTTTGCCCGGTGCTACGATGTTGGAAGTCGCAAAGATCATGAAAAGGCAATCAGGCGAGTGACGTCGGCTCCTGATCCCGATCAGCCCGAAGTAGAGCTCCGACTGAAGCCAGCTTTTGATCCTTGAAGGGACCCGCCCTACCTCGCCAGGGCCATCGCATGCTTTCAACTTCTGATCAGATCGGCCCTGTCTTACGCTTCGGCGCTAAAGGACGCACGCGGCGGCGCAGCGCTAATGGTTCACGGGCGGGGCCTCGACTATCTCGACAAAGACCCCGCCCACGTCAGGCGCTATGTAGTTGTCGCTGTGATTGCACTTACACAGCGAACTCGTGGGCGCGATGCTTCCAATCAACTACCCGCGCGCGATCGTTCGCCGATCAATGTTTCATCTGCTCGAACACCACGATCACACCGGTCGGTTCGGGCTCGTGGGCCATCAGGCGTGTCAGGTCGGCATCGCCCCAATCGGCGAGGCTGACGACTTCGCCGCTCTCGCGTTCCGCGCCCGGCGACGGGGTGGGCTCGAGGACCTTGAGGCCCATCTCATCGACGAAGAAGGTGTGCTCGCCGAACATGCTGTTGAGCTGGGGCATGGCGGGATGCTCGTCGGGCAGCACCTGAGCGCCGAGTTGGTTGACGGTCTGCTTGACCTGTTCGGACGTTAGCTTCATCGGGCTGCTCCGTGTCTGTCGTGTCCGGTTTTGTCGACTCGAGCCGAAGTCCGGACCGGAGCAGGCGTTCCCTGCGCCGTTCTCGCCTGGCTCAGCTTCCGAACAGGCACTGGGCGCAAACGTTCCAGCGAAATGCAATTCGTGATCGCGGAGTTTCATCCGCCGCACTCGCGGCACGGAAGCGCCACACGATGTGCACGATCTGGCAGCCGATCGCGCTACTCGGCGGCTTCGACAATCCTGATGTGACCTAAAGCGCGATGGCATCAAGATGAATCGCGCTTTAGGTTATTGTTTGAGCATGATCTTTTCGGAAAACCGCTACGCACTTTTCCGGATCAGGCTCTAGTGCTCGCTGCGGTTCTCGCCGACCGACAGCGCGCAGATACGTGACAGATAGGTGTAGGGCAGGCCGGTCTCCTCGGCCCAGGCGTTGAACTGCGCCTGCACCTTGGCGAGATCGCCTTTCGACTTCACCTCTTCGGCGATGTCGAGCCCGGCATCGCGCAGGCAGGCGACGACGTCCTTTGACGTCACGAAGCCATCCCAGCCGACGAAGCGCAGCAGCATCTGGCCGGTGTTGCCGCCGAGCCGGCTGCCGCGCTTGGTCAGGAGATCGAGCAGGCCGACCTCGTTCGAGGGCGGCCACTTCGCGAGAAACTTGCCGAAGCTGCCGTGCTCCTTCGCAATCTCCTGCACGAAGGCGGCGTTGTCGCGCACCGACATGATCTTGGCGCCGTTGCGCACGATGCGCGCGTCACGCAGCAGGCCCTCCCAGTAATCCTCGGGCTGGAAGCTGAGCTTGGCCGGCGCAAAGTGCAGGAAGGCTTCTTCAAAGCCGTCCCATTTCGAATCGATCACGCTCCAGGCAAAGCCGGCGCAAAACACCCGTTTTGTCATCTCGGCGAGGATACGGTCGTCGCCGAGCTTTGCGAGGCCCTTCACGTCGGGCTTGTCGGGCATCAGCTTGTCCAGCGCCTTGGGCCCGCCCTTGCGCTTTTCCGCGCGGGCGCGAATGGTCTTGAAGGAGGTCATGCGGACACCCGCGTTGAGGTGCGCCACGACATCAGAATTCGATGATCCGGTCCAGCCCTGCGCCGATAGGCCCCTTGCGCGCCGCGGCGCGCCGCAGCATGCTCCCGCTCATTGGACTGAGAAGGAGCGGCCATGCTGGTCTGCTTCTTGCTTTATGACGTTTGGAATTCCCAGCCATTTTCAATCGCGAACGGATTTTCAATGCGCTGCCTGGTCGTGGCCGACCTGCACTACTCGCTGCCGCAGCTCGACTGGCTGGTCAGCGCGGCGCCGCAATTCGATCTCGTGATCTTCGCCGGCGATGCGCTCGACATCGGCTCGATGGTGGATTTCCGCGCGCAGATCGTGGTGGTGAAGAAATACCTCGCGCTGCTCGCGCGCCAGACCCGCGTCATCCTCTGCTCCGGCAATCACGATCTCGACGAGCGCGACGCGCTAGGTGAGAAGATCTCGCGCTGGATATCCGACGTGCGCGAGCTCGGGATTGCCTGCGACGGCGACAGCCTCACCATCGGCGGCACCCTGTTCACGGTGTGCCCGTGGTGGGACGGACCGCTGGTCAGGCAGCGCATCGCCGACCAGCTGCGCGACGCGGCCGCCGAACGCCGGCGGCGCTGGATCTGGGCCCATCATGCGCCGCCGGCGAATTCACCGACGAGCTGGGGCGGCAAGCGCTTCTTCGGCGATGTCGAGCTGGTGCAATGGATCATGCAGTATCAGCCCTCGATGGTGATCTCGGGCCACGTGCACCAGTCGCCCTTCGTCACCGATGGCTCGTGGTTCGACCGGCTGGGCCAAACCTGGGTGTTCAACGCCGGCCTGCAGCCGGGCCGGCCGCCAACGCATATCGTGCTGGACCTCGATGCGGACAAGGCATTCTGGCTGGCGGCGGGCGAGGCGCAGTGGATCGACCTCAACGCGCCGCTGAAGCGGCCAGCCAACTCGATCGAGGAGCCGCCGGACTGGCTCACATTCTTGGATCGGATTGCCGATCCGAGCCTGGCGAGACCTCGAGCGGCGGCAGGTTGATCATGCTCTGGAGCACCTCGCCGACCATGGCGAGATGGGTGCCGTGGTCGGCATATTGCCGCTTGAGATCGGCGAGATAAGTGTTGGCGACGTTGAGCCGCTGCGCCAGCATCTTTGCGATCAGCAGCGCCACCTCGGGCGTCTGCTTCAGGAACGAGGCGGCATCCTCGAACTCGTAGACCACCGCGTGGGAGCAGGCCCGCACCGTCGCGGTATGCGGCAGGCCGAGCAGCACGGACATCTCGCCGAGCACCGCGCCGGGTTCAGTGACGGTGGCAACCACCGTCTCGCCCTTGAGCACCTCGAGCTTGCCCTGCATCAGCACATAGAGATGGCCGGAGGCGCCGCCCTCGGTCACAAGGTGCGTGCCGGCCACGACCTGCCGCTCGGTCCCACCGGTGCAATAATCCAGAACTGCGCGCATCCTGCAAAACTCCCGTCAGGGGGCAGTAGAGCACGATCCGCGCCACAGGCTTGCTCAAATTTCCGGCATGGCTTGAGGCTATTGTTTGCGCATGGTCTTTTCGGAAAACGCTGCGCTCCGGATCATGCGCTATCGCGACAGGCGCTTGGCGAAGTGGATGGACTGCCAGTCGCCGAGGCCGGTGTCCGCAAAACCTGCTTTCTTCGCAAGGCCGCGCATTTCGGCGTTGGCCCGCGCGGTCTCGGCCGCGATCATCTCGTGGCCGAGATCACCAGCCCGCGTTTCCATCGCCGTCATGATCTGAAGGCCGAGGCCTCTGCGCTGAAACGCGTCGGCGACCGAGATGGCGAACTCGCCATGCCGCGCAGCCGAATCATAGGCGTAGCGCGCTTCGCCGATGATCGTGCCCTGCCCGTCCTGCCTGAGCTCGGCGAGCAAGGTGAAATGATCGGGACAAGCGGCCTTGGGCACGCATTCGGCCGCGACCACGGTAAGGTCGGCCCGCGCGCCCATGAACCGCTTGTTGCGCGACGTGGTGGAGAGACCGGTGAAATAGACCGACAGGCTCTCCACATCCGATGCACTCGCGATCCTGATGCAGACCATGCCCTTCGCTTCGGCCAACTCGATCGGCTCGATGACGGCTCCCGGAAACAGCTGTGACATGCATGATGCTTTCGGCAGGTTGCTGGGACCTGCAGACCTAGCCGAGACCATGCACGCGCCGCTTGGACATGGCTGCCAAACTTGCGGCCGAAAACGAACCGCGCGTTTGTCCTGTGCCGTGCATCACACGGCCGCATTCAAGCGGCCTCACGCCTCCCGACGCGCCGCCCCGGCCTTATCGCAGTCATCGACTGTTCCTCGGCGTCCCGTGGTGCGCGCCCCTACTTGAGGGCCCGCTTCTCGCGAATATTCCTCGCTCCGAGTGGGTCGGACCAAATCTCACTCGGGTCATATTTGCACATGAGCCATTTCAACAAATGAATTCGGTAGGGGGCGACCGATGATCGATATCACTGCGCGGCGGCAGATAGTCGTCCGGAATCCGGCTGCCGGTCGAGGGATGAGGCACGCTGATAAGAACACGCATGGACTTTCGCTCCGCGTCCGCGTCACACCCGAGAGAGCGAGGGCACTTCCTCCGGCATGATGGCCTGGAGGCCGCCGAAGCGGCGCTCGCGGCCATGGAAGGAGGCCAGCGCCGCGGCGAGATCGTCGGCGTCGAATTCGGGCCACATCCGCTCGGTGAAGTGCAGCTCGGCATAGGCGCCTTCCCACAGCAGGAAGTCCGACAGCCGCTTCTCGCCGGAGGTGCGGATGATGAGATCGACGTCGCGAAGACCGGCTTCGCCAGTGACGAGCTGCGAGAAGGCTTCGCGGGTAAGACTCGTCAGCGCCGCCGCCTTCGCGGCAGCGTTGAGGATGGCATCGCGCGCGGAATAGTCGACCGCGATGCGCAAGTGAAGCGTGGTCCCGTGGGCGGTTGCGTTCTCGGCGCGCGCGATCGCGCTCGCGATGCCGTCGGGCAGACGGTCGCGGCGGCCGATCACGGTGAGGCGCACGCCGTTCCTGACGAGGCTCTGCACCTCGTTGGCGAGATAGAAGCGCAGCAAGGTCATCAGCGCGGCGACTTCGGGCTTGGGCCTTCTCCAATTGTCGGTAGAGAAGGCGTAGAGGGTCAGCGTGCCGATGCCCTGCTTGGGCGCGGCCTCGACGATGCGGCGGATGGTCTCGACGCCGGCCTCATGGCCGCGTACGCGCGACAGGCCGCGCCGCGTCGCCCATCGGCCGTTGCCGTCCATGATGATGCCGACGTGGAGCTTCTCGCGAGACGTAAGGTCACTTTGCATTGCAAAGTCTCCGGTCAAAAAGGGGAGGATCAGGTCGAGACGATGCCGAGGCGGCCGAGCGGCGGCGCCTCGCGGCCCGCGGCCTTGGCGGCGTCGCGCACCAGGCGCTCGAGCACGGCGAGATAGTCGAGGAAACGGCGGCGGCCGGCCTTGGTCAGGCGGCAGGTGGTGTGCGGGCGATTGCCCTCATAGCCCTTGGTCACCTCGACGAGCCCGGCCTCCTGGAGCACGGCGAGATGCCGGCTGAGATTGCCGTCGGTGAGGCCGCAAAGCTGCTTGAGATCGGCAAACGCCAGTCCCTTGGGGTGTGCCATCAGCGAGGTCAGAAGCCCGAGCCTCGCCTTCTCATGGATTACGCGATCGAGCCCTTCATAGGAGAAGGGCGCACTGTCAGTCTTCGACATCATGGTCTCCGGACGCGAAATACAGGATGGCCGCCATCATGGATTGCCCGATCACGAAGGGCAGGCCCATGGTCCATGGCGACAGCGTGTGGGTCCGGCTTGCGAGCACCACGACCGCAAAGCCGGAGATGAAATACCAGGCGCCGGCAAGCGCGACGGTGCGCGGCAGCGAACGGACCGAAGCGAAGATGCCGAGCGACACCAGGATCTGCCACAGGCCCGGCAGCAGCCACAGCGTCTCGCTCGCGAACTTCCACATCACGACCGCCAGCAGGATGCCGGCGACGCCCGCGGGCAGGAACTGCTCGACCGCCTGATGGATCATGGCGTCGGCGAGACCCGAATGATGACGGCGCGAGCGCGCCCGCATCTCGATGCCGATCACCAGGACGGACAGCGCAGCGGCGATGAACCAGCCGAAGAAGAAACCGATCGGCTCACTCGTGGGATCGCGGAGCAGCCAGAATTGCAGGATCGCCGTGATCAGTGCGACGGCGCCGGTCGCAGCCATCGTCGCCGGGCCATAGCCGCGAAACGCGGTGCCTGCCGCGATCTGGCTGCGGATCGCCACGATGTCGGCCAGTGCCTTGTCGAGATCGCGCATCGGCAATGCCAAAACCTCGCTCCACCCACGCTGGTCGGGATTGCTGCCCCATTACTTTGTACTGCAAAGTATATAGCAGTGCAAAGTAAACGCAAGGCGAAATCATTCGAATGAGACGTGACCGGAGGGAGACAACTGCGGGTTGCGCGCCCCTGTCCCGGCCGCTAAGGTGTTCCCATAATGTTCCTGGGGGAAGAGTATGTGGCTTAAGTCGTTGGTCGTCGCGTCTTGCTTGCAACTCGGTTTCGTCGGCGTGGCGCAGGCGGCGGGGCCGTTCGGCTCCGTCAATGTGGGCAACTGGATCGGCGGCGCCTTCAGCAATGACGAGACCGGAGCGTTCTCGCATTGCGCGGCGACCACGCCCTATGCGAACGGCGTCATCCTCGTCGTGAGCCAGAATGCCGCCGGCACATGGTCGCTCGCCTTTGCGAGTCCCAGCTATCGCTTCAACAAGGGCGAGAACGCCGCGATCGACGTGACCTTTGACGGACAGGAGCAAGCCAGGCTGTACGCCACGGCGTACCAGTCCAACATGCTCACGGCCGTCATGCCGCTCAATGTCGTGCGCACCTTCCAGAAGGCGAGCCTGATGGTGGCGACAGCCGGCCGCGCCGTCCTGAATTTCGATCTGACCTCGACCGGGCCGGTGATCTCGGCCCTGGCCAATTGCGTGACTAAGGTGAAAGCCGACGGGCTCGACAAGGCCGGCGACTTCACCAAGATCGCCGCCAAGCCGCAGCCCGCGCCGGACAAGCAGACGCCGCCGGCCGGCAGCAAGGCTGCCCGGGCCAAGAGCGGCACCGGCTTCGTGGTCAGCGCGAACGGCCACATCGTCACCAACAACCACGTGATCGACGGCTGCGTCGGCGACATCAAGGGTAACCTCACCGGCGAGGCCGCGATGGTGCTGCGCGTCGTGTCGAGTGATGCGAACAACGATCTCGCTTTGTTGCAGGCGCCTTCGACGGCGACATTCAAGGATTTCGCGCGGATCCGCGACCGCTCGATCCGCTCTGGCGATGCCGTCATCGCAATCGGCTTTCCCTTCCATGGCCTTCTAAGTTCGGATTTCACCGTGACCACCGGCATCGTCAGCTCGCTCAGCGGCATGCGCAACGATTCGCGTTTCCTGCAGATCAGCGCGCCGGTGCAGCCCGGCAATAGCGGCGGCCCGCTGTTCGACGCCACCGGTCAGATCGTGGGCGTGGTTACCGGAAAGATCCCAGCATTGCGTATCGCCGCGGTGACCGGCAACATTCCCGAGAACATCAACTTCGCCATCAAGACCGGCGTGCTGCGCGACTTCCTCGACAATTCCGTGGTGCCCTACCAGACCGCCGAGCCGAAGGCCGAGCTCAAGACCACCGACATCGCCGGCAACGCGCGGCCATACACGATGCTGATCTCGTGCAACGCGATGGAGCAGGCCGACGCGAAGCGGTGAGACTGCGCGACTGACGGCACGCTGCAGCGCCAACACCACTGTCATTCCCCGCGAAGGCGGGGAATCCAGTACGCCGTGGCATCTCGATGAACCACTGATGTCTCGGAGTACTGGATCGTCCGGTCAAGCCGGGCGATGACACCGTTGGCGCCGATGCTCCTCTCACCCGTGGCAGCTCGCTCCCTTCGCCTGCGGCCCGTACTGGTCGCGGAGGCGGACCCAGTCCATCGGATAAGGCAGGCCGTCCTCGTGGCGGCCGAGCGGGGTGAGGTCGAGGTACTGATAGGCGGCGTTCATCATGTCGAGGCCGCGGGCGAAGCAGGAATAGGTGTGGAAGATCTCGCCGGCGTCGTTACGGAAGAACACACTGATGCCGGGGAGCTCGGGGCCGTAGAACGGCGTGGTGCCGAAATTGTATTTCAGGACACCCTTGTCGATCTCTTCGCGCGTGAACGAGACCTCGTAATCGCGGTTGAAGTCGTTGCCGCCGGACGAGACCCAATCGAACGTCCAGCCCATCCGCCTCTTGAAGGCTTCGAGCTTTGCGACCGGCGCCAGCGAGATCGCGGCCATGGCGGTGTCGCGCGCGGCAAGGTGCGGCGCCATGCGATCGAGCCCATCGGCCCAGAACGAGCAGCTCTTGCAGGCGACGTCCCAGTCGGGCGCGAACATCACGTGCTGGACTACGAGCTGCGGACGGCCCTTGAAAAGATCGCCGAGCGTCACCCTGCCGGTCGGCGCCTCGAACACATAGTCCTTGTCGACCCGGACCCAGGGCAATGCGCGGCGCTCTGCGGCGAGGCGCTCGCGAGCCTGGCTGAGCTCCTTCTCATGCGCGAGATGAGCCTTGCGCGCTGCGATCCATTGCTCGCGCGAGACGATCTGATGGGACTGCATGGCGTTCTCCTCTGACGGGACTTCAGGCAACGAAGGCATCGAGCTTGTCGAACGACGAGATCCAGCCATGCTGGTGGTTGTCGCGTGCGGTCTCGTCGAAGAACTGGCCGTGATGGAAGACCATCAAGGTCCCGGCACTATCCGGCTTGAACGTGATCGTCACCAGCGATTCGCGTTCCGGGGTCGAATGCCAGGCCCAGGTGAAGACGAGACGTTCGTTCGGCACCACCTCGCGATAGGTGCCGCCGGCCTCGAAATATTCGCCGTCGGCACTGGTGAAGCTGATGCGAAAGCGGCCGCCGGCGCGGACGTCGAGCTCGGCTTCAAGCGTCGCCGGCTTCATGTTCGGCGGCCCGAACCATTGCGCTAGCTGCGCGGCTTGCGTCCATGCGGCGTAGACCTTTTCCGGCCGCGCGCGGAGCCGGCGCGTGAGCGTGAGGCTTGGTCGTTCAAGGCTTGGACGTTCGGTTGGGGGAGCGGCTGTGCGGGAATTGGTGTCGACGGCTGCGTTGGCCATGTGTCTTCCTCCACGAAAGCGGCAAGGCGATCGAACTTCTCGGACCAGAACTGCGCGTAGCGATTGAGCCAGTTCATCGCCTGCTCCATCGGCTGCGCGGTGAGCCGGCAGGACACCGTGCGCCCGGTCTTCTCCCGCACGATCAGGCCTGCATCCGTGAGCACGTCGAGATGCTTCATGATCGCCGGCAGCGAGACCGGAAACGGCGCGGCGAGCTCGCTCACCGACAGGCCGTCCTGCTCGCCGAGGCGCGCCAGCAATGCGCGCCGCGTCGGGTCGCAGAGCGCGGCAAAGGTCCGGTCCAGCGCGTCGTCCCTATACTTAACCATATGGTTTAGTATAGGCGCGAGCGAAGATGCGTCAAGCAGGAACCCGCGTGCGCAGGTCTGCACGACTGCGTGATCAGGCAGAAGCCGACAAAATAGCTAGTATGGCGGACCGCGCCGACCGCGCAGCGCCGGTGGAAGCGGCGGTCGCGCGGCCACGGCAGGATTCTGTGCGCAGAAACCCTTGCGGCCGGACGCGCTCAGCAGGCACTGCTCGCGAGTTTGATAGGAGCAGTCGCCGGGATAGCCATATTCCGAATCCTGGATGCACCACGCGTAGTCGTAGTCCGCGCGCGCCGAACTGCCGCCGGCGAGCCACATCAGGGCCATGGTGCCCAGCACGACCTGCACCTTGCGCATGACCGATCTCCCATGTTCGCCTCACAGAGAGAAAGGCTCGGCGAGCCGATTTATTCCGGAGCGATCGGGCGAAAATGCATCGCGCAAAATGAGCGGCGGCTTCGCAGCTCGCGCGATCAGTACGGCGCCACAGGCGGCGCGCGCCGGTGCGGCCGCGGCTGCGGGATCGGTTGCAGGCCGTAGGCAAAGCGGGGGTTGCGGTCGCAATATAGCAGCCGCCCGGAGACGCTGGCCTGGCACTGCTCATAGGTGCTGTAGGCGCATTCGCCGGGATAGTCATACTCGCCGCCCTGCGCGCACCAGGGATAGTCGCGGGCAGCGGCTGGCGTCGCGGTGACGAAGCCGGCAAGAACCGTCGCGCCCAGTGTCAGCAGCGCCAATTGCGTCTTGCGCATGATCCCAACTCCTCTTCTCACAGCGCGAGACGCGTGCCTTCCATCATCAGCTTTCGTGGCGCCGCTTTATTCCGCGGCAACAGAACAAGATACGCAAGAAAAAAGCCCTGCCGAACGGCAGGGCTCCATTCCCGGTCATCACAAGATCGCTATTCGACCTTGAGGCCGGCGAACTCGACGACCTTCCTCCACTTCTCGGTCTCGGCCTTGATCTCCTCGCCGAACGCCTCCGGCGTCTGCACCCGCGGCTCGCCGCCGAGCTCGACCAGGCGCTTGGTCATGTCGGGCTCCTTCATCAGCGTGTTGATCTCGCTGTTGAGCTTGGCGATGATCTCCTTCGGCGTGTTCTTCGGCGCGCCCATGCCGAACAGCGCGCTGGCCTCGTAGTCCTTCACGGTCTCGGCGATCGCCTGCACGTCGGGCAGCTGCGGCGACCGCTCTGCCGTGGTGACGCCGATCGCGCGCAGCGAGCCGGAGCGGATGTGCTGGATGATCGAGGGCATGTTGTCGAAGATCACCTGGACCTGGCCGCCGAGCATGTCGGTGATCGCGGGCGCCGCGCCGCGATAGGGCACGTGCTGCATCTTGCAGCCGGTCATCGCCATGAACATCTCGCCGGACAGATGCACCGAGGTGCCGTTGCCGGACGAGGCCATGTTCACCTTGCCGGGATTGGCCTTCACATATTCGATGAACTCGGCGACGTTCTTGGCGGGCACGTCCTTGTTGACGGTCATCACGTTCGGCACGCGCTGGAACGAGGCGACGGGCGCGATGTCGCGCACGAAGTTGAACTTCAGATTGGCGTAGAGCGAGGCGTTGATGAAGTTGGCCGGATTGACCAGCTGCAGCGTGTAGCCGTCGGGCTCGGCGTTGACGACCGCTTCGGTGCCGA
Source organism: Bradyrhizobium sp. CB2312 (assembly GCF_029714425.1). Lineage (NCBI taxonomy): Bacteria > Pseudomonadati > Pseudomonadota > Alphaproteobacteria > Hyphomicrobiales > Nitrobacteraceae > Bradyrhizobium > Bradyrhizobium sp. CB2312. The sequence continues at coordinate 9,770,877 of NZ_CP121668.1, forward strand.
TGTTGTTGCCGGCGCCCGGCTTGTTCTCGATCACGAATTGCTGGCCGAGCTTTTCCGACAGACGCTGGCCGATCAGCCGCGCCAGGATGTCGGTGGCGCCGCCCGGCGGATAGCCGACCACCCATTTCACGGGCCGGGACGGATAATCCGCGGCAAAGGCCTTCGACAGCGGGCTGGCGGCAAGAGGCGTGGCGGCAAGCAGGCCCAGCGCGGTACGGCGAGTGATCATCTCAAGGGTTCTCCCAGGTGGTATTCTTCAAAGAGTGTTGTTCTTCAAAGAGCGTTGTTCTTGAAGGCCGGATATCTTGAAAGTGTCGTCGTTACGGTTGTAACAAAGCTTACCGCAGGCGGAAAGTGCACCTGGCGCATCACGACGAAAGGATAAGGCATGACGGTCAAGGTCGAAGCCCTCGATCATCTCGTGATCAACGTCGCCGACGTCGCGGTGACCGCGGAGTGGTATCGCAAGATCCTCGGCATGGAAGTCAAGGTGTTCGACCCCGGCGGCGGCAAAGCGCCGCGGACATCGTTGCAATTCGGTAACCAGAAGATCAACGTCCGGCCGCGCGATGCCGACAAGGTGGAGTGGTTCACCGCCGATCACCAGACCGCCGGCAGCGACGATCTGTGCTTCCTCACTTCCGCTGCGCCCGACGAGGTCGTGGCGCATCTGCAGGCACATGGCGTCGCGATCGAGGAAGGCCCGGGTCCCAGGCAAGGCGCCCGCGGCACGCTGCGCTCGGTCTATTGCCGCGACCCGGATGGCAGCCTGATCGAGATCTCGTCGTACGAGGATTAGACTCTTTCATTCGCGGACGGTGCGCAGCACCGAACTATGGTGCGCAGTTGCACACCTGAGAATCTCGATACGGTGTCGCCGAACGGGACGCTGCCGTAGGGTGGGCAAAGCGAAGCGTGCCCACCGTTCTCTTCACGTATGAGGAGAAATGGCGGGCACGGCGCTTTGCGCCGTTGCCCACCCTACGGCATCTCGCCTAGAACGACCCCAGCGCCACCGGGCGGAACGCCTGGAGCAGCTGCTGGTCCAGCTTGCCGCCCATGCCTTCCATCATCGCAAACGCACGCGAGTGGGTGAACGGCATGCGGTAGGCGCGCTTCTCCACGAGGGCCGCGTAGATGTCGACGATCGTCGTGACACGCACGATGTCGCTGATCTGGTTCGACGACAGCCCGTTGGGGTAGCCGGAGCCGTCGAGGAATTCGTGGTGATGCAGGATCACGTCCAGCATCTCCGGCGGGAAGCCGCCTTGCGCGGCGAGCGCGTCATAGCCGCGGCGCGGATGCTGGCGGACCTCGGCCATCTCCTCGTCGGTGAGCTTGCCGGGCTTGTCGAGCAGGTTGGACGGAACGAAGGCCTTGCCGACGTCATGCAGCAGCGCGGCGCGGGTCAGGCGGCGCTGGTCGTCCTCGCGCATGCCGAGATGCTGCGCAAAGGCAACGGCGAAGCCGGTGACGAACAGGCAGTGGCGATAGCTGCCGACATGGTGGCAGCCGACGGTGGTGAGCCATTCGCGCAGCGAGGAGTGCTTGATCGCCTTCAGGATCTTGCTCTCGGCGGCGATGACGTCGTCGAAGGTCAGGGGCACGCCGAGCGGCAGCTTCTCGAACATCTTGGCGAGCACCGCATGCGCCGCCTCGACGCCGCGGTTGAGCGTCTTGCCGCGATCAGTCGCGTCATAGACGGCGGTGTCGGGGAACGCGGCGCGGATACGCTGGAGAATGGCGTCCGGCTGCAGCGGCCGCGAGATCGTGTCGGTCGCGCCGAGCGCCCACGCCTGCATGGTACCGTGATGCAGGGCGTCGGCGAGCACGAACAGCCGCGGCATCGAACGATAGGCATCGCCGCGCAGCTTGTTGCGCACCCGCTGCACGCTCTCGGGCGAGCGCAGATTGATGTCGACGACGAGACCGGAGAGATCGCGCGAGGGCTGCTCGGGAATGTGCTCCGTCGTGACCGTCGAGACCTCGCCGACCGCCTTCAGGATGCTGGCGAGCTCGGTGCTCTCGTCGTTCCGGTCGGAGGCGAGCAGAAGCCGGCGTTTGGCTGCAGGTTTGGCTGAGGCGGTCATGGCTTCCCCAAAAGCACGGGACTGGATTTGGGCTCAGCCTAAGCCGGATCAGGTTCTCCGGCCCTTAAGAGGCGTGCTCAATGGAACCCTGCGGGATTGCACGCAATTTTAGCGAACGGGTTTCCGTCGAAAGGCCCAGTAAATTGGGCGAAAACAACCCCATGCACAGTAGAGCGGGCATTGACGGACAAGGGGAATTTTCACCGTCATGGCCGGGCTTGTCCCGGCCATCCACGGCCTTGGTCCGGGGTACGAAGAACGTGGATGCCCGGGACAAGCCCGGGCATGACGGCGAATGTGGTCGTAGGGTGGGCAAAGCGAAGCGTGCCCACCATTCGTTGCGATCGGAGAAAGGTGGTGGGCACGGCGCAAGTGCGCCTTTGCCCACCCAACGATTCCGGGACGCAAACAGAGCGTGCGTCAGGCATGCATGCCATGGCGTTCAGGCAGTTTCGTCGAAGTAACTTGCCGGGCTAAGCTGGAGCCGCTGGCGCAGACTCCCTTCTCCCCTTGTTGTGGGAGAGGGTGCACCGTTGTCGCGGCGAGAAATAAAAAGAAAGGGCGGAAACAATGCCGAAGATCGATCGGGACGGCGTCGGGATCTACTATGAAGTCCATGGCGACGGGCCACCGCTGCTGCTCACGCACGGCTATTCCTCCACTTCGGCGATGTGGCATGGGCAGATCGATGCGCTCGCGAAAGACCACAAGCTGATCCTGTGGGACATGCGCGGTCACGGCCAGTCCGATTATCCTGATGATCCCAAGGCCTATAGCGAAGCGCTGACGGTCGGCGACATCACGGCGATCCTCGATGCCGTCGGGGCGGAGCGCGCCATCATCGGCGGGCTCTCGCTCGGCGGCTACATGTCACTCGCGTTCTATCGCGCTCATCCGCAGCGCGCGCGGGCGCTGCTGATCATCGACACCGGCCCCGGCTTCAAGAAGGACGATGCACGCGAGGCCTGGAACGTGCGGGCGCTTGCCACCGCGGACAAGCTCGACCAGGAAGGGCTTGCGATGCTGAAATCGGCGACGCGCGAGCGCGCCACCGCCAGCCATCGCAATGCCAACGGCCTCGCACTTGCGGCGCGGGGCATGCTGACCCAGCGCGATGCCCGCGTGATCGAGCAGTTGCCCGACATCAAGGTGCCCTGCCTGATCGTGGTCGGCGCCGACGATACGCCGTTCCTGGCGGCGTCCGACTACATGGCGGCAAAGATCCCTGGCGCACAAAAGGCCGTGATCCCCGCCGCCGGACACGCCGTCAACATCGACCAGCCCAAGGCTTTTGTTGACGCGGTGGTGCCTTTCCTGAAGAACTTGCCGGCATAGGACGATCGGACAGGAACACAAGCCATGAAGCGAGCGATGTTGGCAGCCAGCGCGATGTTGCTCTCGATGTCGGCGCAGGCCGAGCCGTTCGGCGGCGTGCGCCAGCCCTTCGTCACGACCTTGTCGAACAACATCCCGCTCGCCTTCGGCATGGACGCCGGGCAGACGGCGCGCGCTCTCGGACAGCCGCTGCAATATGTGCGAGGCCGGCCCGGCAACGAGATCTACCTCGCACTCCGCAATCTCGGGGGCAGCGGCCTGATCCCCTATCGCCACCGCCTGTTCCTGCAATTCCGTCATGGACGGCTGGCAGGATGGAAGGAGGATTATGGCGAGAACTGGATGTGGGAGTGAGGGCGGCTCTTCAAGATGCAGAGCAATCCCATCTGCGCCGTCGTGCGCTGAAGTTGCCACATCGTCATGGCCGGGCTTATCCCGGCCATCCGCGATCTTTCGAGCGGCACCAAGAACGTGGATGTCCGGGCCTTCGCCTCGCCGAAGCGGCTTCGGCCGCGCAGGCGGGACAAGCCCGGGCATGACGAGTTTGTGGAGCGACCGGAATTCTCCATCAACGACCAACCAAGAAGGACAACCCGCGTGGGACAAGACATCAAACTGACGGCTTCCGACAAATTCCAGCTCGGCGCCTATCGCGCTGACCCCGCAGGCAGCCCCAAGGGCGCGGTGGTGGTGATCCAGGAGATCTTCGGCGTCAATCATCACATCCGCTCAGTCTGCGACCGCCTCGCGGGCGAAGGCTATGTCGCGATCGCGCCGTCGATCTTCGACCGAACCTCGCCGGGCTTCCAGTCGGGCTATACGTCCGACGAGATCGCCGAAGCGCGCAAGTTCGTCGCCAATCCCGATTGGGAGGCGATGCTGCGCGACACCCAGGCCGCGATCGATGCCGTGAAAAGTTTCGGCCCGGTCGGCATCATCGGCTTCTGCCTCGGCGGCAGCATCGCCTTTGTCGCGGCAACGCGATTGTCCGGCCTCAAGGCTGCGATCGGCTATTACGGCGGCGCCGTCGTGCGCTTTGCCGACGAGAAGCCGAAGGTTCCGACGCAGCTGCATTTCGGCGAGAAGGACGCCGGCATTCCCTTGACCGACGTCGAGACCGTCAAAGCAAAGCGCCCGGATGTGGAGGTGTTCATCTATCCCGGCGCCCAGCACGGTTTTCATTGCGACGAGCGGCCGAGCTACGACAAGGCGAGCTCGGAGATCGCCTGGCCGCGTAGCATGGAATTCTTCGCGAAGCATTTGAAATAGCCACCGCCGTCATTCCGGGATGCGCCGCGAAGCGGTGCAGGCCCGGAATCCATAACCACGGACTGGGGTTATGGATTCCCGGCTCGCGCTCCGCGCGCCCCGGAATGACGAGAAACGAGAGAGCAGGAATCGGGTGGCCGCATCCTGCCGCCCGGCGATAGAGCTGGCCGATCAAGCCAATTGACGCCGGGAACTCATCATGCAGCAGGCCAACACGAACATCATCATCCGCAATCCGTTCGGCACCATGGACGTGCCCGCGCCTGATGATCGCGAGGTGATGGATTATGCCGCGACCACATCGCTTGCCGGCGGTGCGGGCGACGTCAACGCTACGACATGGGCCTCCATTGCCGCGCCGTCCGATCCGCTCGAAGGCACTTGGGCGAGCCGCTGGAACGGCGGCGCCGATCCGACCATTGCGGGCGATACGCCGGAGAGGTGGAAAGAGGGGCGCGCGGAAGTCCGTGTCATCGGCGAGCGCCTCTATCTGCGCTTCGACTGGGACCATGGCCGCCGGCACGGACTGATCGATGCTGCGCGCGAGGGTACGCGGCTGGTCGGGAAGTACATCAACCTGACCAACCCCGCGATCATGCGGCCATGGGTCGGGCTCGTGGTCGATGAGGCGCGGATCGACGGATGCTTTCCGAACGGGCGGCTGGATTTCAGGCGGTGAGCACGGACGCAGCGCGCTCGTCTATCCCTCCGTCATTCCGGGGCGATGCCTCAGCATCGAACCCGGAATGACGGCGAGCGTCAGAACCAGCGCTCGCCGACGAACACGGTGTCGCCAGGTGCGAGCGGCGTGCCGAGCGGGACGACGGCGCGCATGGCGCCGCCAGCTTCGGTGTGCGTGACGGTGACCACGTCGCGCTTGGCGCGCGGCGAGAAGCCGCCGGCGATGGCGACGGCGCTTTCGACCGTCATGTTCGGCACATACGGATATTGGCCGGGCGCTGAGACTTCGCCGAGGATGAAGAACGGGCGATAAGTGTCGATCTCGACGGCGACCGAGGGCTCGCGGATGTAGCCGTTGCGCAGGCGCGCGCCGATCTCGCCGGCAAGGCCCGCGGTGGTGCGGCCGCGCGCCGGCACGGCGCCGATCAGCGGCAAGGTGATGGAGCCGCCGGCATCGATGGCATAGCTGTTGGTGAGACCTTCCTGGCCGTAGACCACGACGCGCAGCTTGTCGCCGGCGTCGAGATGATAGGAGGCGTCGTAGCGCACGGGCGCTGCCATCGGCGCGGCATAGCCGACGGGCATCGGTGCAGGCGCGGAGGCAAAGGAATTGCTGAGCGCGGCGATGGCGCCGCCGCCGTTGTTGGCAACGACGACCGGTTGCGGGGCGCCATAGGCCATGGCGTCGAGATCGGAGCGCGGCTGAACATATGCGACAGGGCCGGCGGTCTGCATGCAGCCGCCAAGAGGCAGCGCGGCGGACGCTGCCAAACAGGCTGTCAGGATCGACCATCGAAACGCGCGTGCAACCGGCACCGGACCTATCCCTCGAAACGAGACAGCTCCAGTGATGCACCGGTTATGGTTAATAAAGCGTTGAGCGGGAAGGTGTGAAATGGCGCCGCGCCACGAGCGCGGTGCTCCCCCTCTCCCGCTTGCGGGAGAGGGTTGGGGAGAGGGTATCTCCGCAACGGGACAGTCCCCCAGAGGAGAGAACCCTCTCCCGCATTGCATCTCCGATGCAATGCGACCTCTCCCGCAAGCGGGAGAGGTGCAGCGCGCCGTGGCTCGAGTTAGCGCCTACGCGCTGACGCCCGCGCCGATCGAACAGGACACGCCGGTGCCCCCTAAGCCGCAATAGCCGGCGGGATTCTTCGCCAGATATTGCTGATGGTAGTCCTCGGCGAAATAGAATTCGCCGGCGGGTGCGATCTCGGTGGTGATGGCACCGAGACCTTTTGCGGCAAGCGCCTTCTGATACAGCACCTTGGACTCGTCGGCCGCTTTCTTCTGCGCATCTGAATAAGTGTAGATCGCGCTTCGATACTGCGTGCCGACGTCGTTGCCCTGGCGCATGCCCTGCGTCGGGTTGTGGTTCTCCCAGAACGTCTTCAGCAGCTTCTCGTAGGAAATCTTGCTCGGGTCGAACACGACCAGCACCACTTCGGTGTGGCCGGTGCGTCCCGAGCAGGTCTCTTCATAAGTCGGGTTCGGCGTGTGGCCGCCGGCATAGCCGACGGCGGTGGTGTAGATGCCCTCGCCGAGTTCCCAGAATTTGCGCTCGGCGCCCCAGAAGCAGCCGAGACCGAACACGGCCTGCTCGAGTCCTGCAGGATAAGGCGGCTTGAGCTTGCTGCCGTTGACGAAATGGGTGGTCGCAGTCGGGATGGCTTGCGCACGGCCGGGCAGCGCCTCAGTTGCGCTCGGCAATGCGGTCTTCTTGCGCATGAACAGCATGATGGATCTCCGAAACGAGACGTCCGTCGCGCGAGCCAGATGCTCGGGCGGCGTGCTCGCGATCAGGTGGGAATATAGGTGTCTACGCAAGAGGGAGCAGCGTTGTTACGCAGCGCCCGATACAGCGTTCAGTCGCGCGGGGAATCGAAGATCAATCTCGGGAATATCCGATCAGCGGCTTGCGCGGCCGGAACAGGATCATCAGCAAGATGCCCAAAATGCCGAGTACGGCGAAGACCGGCTGGTCCAGCACCAGGCGGATCACCGAGGTCCAGAGCCAGGGCGCCTTGGCCTCGACCCAGGTCCGGAACGCCGACTGGCTGGCCTGGTTGATGTCGTTCCAGAACTGGCCGAAACGGGTGAAGCGCAGGGTCTGGTCGGCCACCCAGCGGGCGCCGTCATAGACCATGAAGATGAACCCGCCGGCGAGCAGCAACAGCCCAATCAGTCGGAAAAAACCGCGGATCATGCCTCACCCCAGATGGTCGTCCGATCGATCGACCCGTATAACGCCCGCCAGCCAATAGCCAAGCGACGGCAGAAATTCAACCGCTTCAGGGCGTTACACCCCTCGTCGGGCGCCCGGAAGGGCCGTTTTCCAGCCCCGGAAAGCGTTGACGGTGCCGCAGACCCCCTCTATAAGGGCGCCAACTGGCGGCGGGCGCAATCCCGCCGCCGCTGTTCTTTGAGCAGTTGCAGGCTCTTTGAGGCCTCATGTTCCGGGAACAGCCCAGCAACCGAACACCCTAAATCCGAGCGTCGATTCCGCGGTCAAGCAGCCGGCGCTACCCGACCAAGACGCGACCGGTACCGCAAAGGATATTGAGACCATGGCCAATACCACTTCCGCCAAGAAAGCGACGCGCAAGATTGCCCGCCGCACTGCCGTCAACAAGTCGCGCCGCACCCAGATGCGCGGCGCTGTGCGCACCGTCGAGGAAGCCATCAAGACGGGCGATCGCGCCGCTGCCGTGAAGGCGCTGGCGAATGCCGAGCCCGCCCTGATGCGCGCCGCGCAGCGCAACATCATTCACAAGAACAACGCCAGCCGCAAAGTCTCGCGCCTCACCGCGCAGATCGCCAAGCTCGCCAAGTGAGCCGATCCAAGTCAGCGGAACTAAGTCAGCCGATGCGATCGAGTCATTCGATCGGTTGAAGCGACATCGCGCTCGTCACATCAGCCCGGCCTCGTGCCGGGCTTTTCGTTGCCTGTCACAATTCGTCTGCCACAATTCACGCAAGCGGTCGTTCGACCAACGATAGACATTGGAAGATTCATCTCGACGGCACGATGATGCCGTCCGTAGTTTTACCGCGGACGATTTTGCAACAGCGGAAACTTTCACTGCGCTGCGAAAAACCCTTGCGGGACGGGCCTAAGTTGAATTTGCACGCGCGCGAGTTCTGCACACCGTAAATTCACAGGAGCGGATCTCGCGGTGGAGTTACCCTGTGAAATGAGACTCAAAAAACGATGTTTCGCGAACAACTTATCGCCATAGTGACAGCAAGCATTTGGAAAACGACCCGGCGAAGTCGGCGCGTGAAGGTTTTTTGAATTTTTTTTGGCTGCTGTTCGCCAATTGTCACACAACGCGTCTCGTCTTCGATTCTTTACGCGGATTCAAACTCTTGGTCTCAGACCTGTGAACAACTCGCGCGCCGCGTTAACGCTGGTCAAGATTTTTGATGCCTCAAGTGTGAATCAATTCCGTTGCGAGTCTTTCCGCTTAGTGTATTCCTTAAGTCGTCAGCGGCGCCCACGATCTTGAGACCAGCGCGGTATCGGAAACGGGGCGAGCGTGCAAATCGGCGGCGGTGGGCACGTTGGCAACGCATCAACAAGCGATAGTCGGTTCAAACCCACAGCACTGTGGGAACGGTAGCTCTTTGTCTGAATGTCTCCAAGCAGGATTTCATCCTGCTCGCGCCAAGCGCAAATGAGAGATGTCGTAAAGCTACCCCGACCCGCATGAGGCGAAGTCGAGCGGACGACTAGTACACGGGCGGGCATTCGCGACACCACTACGCCGCGGCTGTCTATTGGACACGCAGGACCTTGCCGTGAGCAATCACGGCAGGACGGGGAGGTATCATGTCTTACGGACGCAACGCGGTATTGAAACAGGTTTCCTATTCCAACGATGCCGGTTTAGATCAGTCCGACCTCCAGCCTCCCGCCTGCGATGGGGCGCCGAGTACGCGCTGACCTCGCGAACCCTCCATCTCTGACATCGCTGAGCGGACGCGGCGTTCTCGCCGGACGGTAGAGCCATGCCTGACGATGGACTCGCTCTGAGGTCGCGCCATGTCAGAAACCCTGATGGCAGGAACTCTGCATGGCGCTCACCCACGCAACTAAATCTCTCAAGAGAAGTTTTTTGACG